>JBAXFK010000023.1:0-26862 GCA_037139955.1 Rhodospirillales bacterium | reverse complement strand
GCCGATAATAGGGATGGACAGGTGCTCGCGCAGAGTCGCGGCACCGGGATCGGCGAAGGCGGCTACGACAATGGCATCGACGCCGGACGCTTCCGACAGCCCAATACGGACAACTTCCGCAGCCGCGACGGGCAGCCCGGTTCGATCGGTTATCATCGGCACGCCGTGCTCGGCTTGACGCCCGCGCAGGGTCCATCCCGGCGGCAAAATCGATTCCGCCGCCCCCAGCATCATCCGCGTCGTTGCTGCGGATGTGTTGGGGTTGATCAGCAGGATCGTCGGCAGCTTACGCCGCCTTCTGGACGATCATTCCTTGCGCGATGAGCGTCTCGGCGATTTGCACCGCGTTCAGGGCCGCACCTTTGCGCAGATTGTCGGACACGCACCAGAATGAAATGCCGTTCTCGACCGTCGGATCCTTGCGAATGCGGCTAACATAAACAGCGTCTTCGCCAGCGCATTCGAGTTGGGTCATGTAACCGCCGTCCTCGCGGACATCGACGACTTCGACGCCCGGCGCTTCCCGCAGACAAGCCCGAGCCTGACCGGCGGTGATGGGTTTTTCGAATTCGACGGTGACGGATTCACCGTGGCCGATGAATACCGGCACGCGTACGCAGGTGGCGAAGACCGCGATCTTGGGGTCGAGAATCTTATGTGTCTCGACCACCATTTTCCACTCTTCCTTGGTCGACCCGTCGTCCATGAACCTGTCGATATGGGGAATGCAGTTGAAGGCAATTTCCTTGGTGAAGATTTGCGGCGGGTTTTTCTCGTGCACGAAGGACGATCGGGTATGGGCGAATAGCTCGTCCATCGCTTCTTTGCCGCCGCCGGACGTGGATTGGTAGGTCGATACGACCACCCGTTTGACCGTGAATTCGTCGTGCAACGGCTTCAACGCCACGACCATCTGAATGGTGGAGCAGTTGGGGTTAGCAATAATGCCACGCTTGGTGAATTGCTTCAGGTGATGCGGATTCACCTCCGGCACGACCAAGGGAATATCGGCGTCCATGCGAAACTGGCTGGTGTTGTCGATCACGATGCAGCCTTGCGCGGCAGCGCGCGGTGCATGGATGGCCGACACCGAAGCGCCAGGGCTGAAAAGCCCGATATCGGTGCCGGTGAAATCGAAGGTTTCCAGGTTTTTCACCGTGAGAACCTGTTTAGGCCCGTAGGAGACTTCAGACCCGGCCGAACGGCCGGACGCGAGCGCGATCACTTCCGACGCCGGGAAGTTGCGCTCGTAAAGGGTTTTCAGCATTTCGCGTCCGACCGCCCCGGTGGCGCCGACAACCGCGACCCTGTAGCCCATCGTATTCTCTCCTGGTTGATAAGGGGCGCACCGTTAGCGGCACGCCCCCGGTTAAGCAAGCACTTCCCGCGACACGGGCGAAATTCCCAAGGCTCCGCCTTACGCGAATTTCGGCATCACTTTGGTGTAGAAGTCCTCGATCGAGCGCATCAGCTTACCGTGCGGGATAAGGCCGTTATAGGTGTAGCAAAATACCCATTCCACGGGCTGGCGCTTGAAGTTCGCCTCCAGGCCACGGATCACCGTGTCGACCGTGCCGGCTAGAATGTAGCCCTGCTGCACCGCCTGTTCCGGCGTCAGATATTCGCCGGTCTTCGGGTCCAGCATACCGCGGCGGAAGCCGAAGGGTTCGAACCACGCGCGCCCGGTGAACTGGCCGGAATCGGCCCATAGTGCCATTGCCTCCTCGTCCGTGTCGGCGATGATGACATCGCGCAGCAGCGCGGTGCCTTGCACGCGCGGACGGCCGGAAACCTCGGCATACACGTCGTATAACGGCTCCTCGTAGACCGGCAGCATGGACGGCAGAATCGCCGTCACGCCTTCTTTCGCCGCCCAGCGGATCGAGTTTTCCGACGATGCGAAGGGCAAGAAAACGGGCGGGAACGGCTTCTGCAAAGGTTTGGGAACGGTGCCGACTGATTTCAGGATGCCGTCCTCGACACCCTTGCCCCATTTTTGCGTCGTGGGCAGGGTCCAGGGAGTCTCGCCGGCCGGAACCTTCCAGAACTTGCCATCGTGCGTGAACATCTCCTGCGTCCAGCACTTCTTGATGATCTCCCAATTCTCTTCGAACGCAGCGCGATTGGCGGCGTCGATGGCATCGTGCTGGTGCGGCAAGGCACCGCTGACACCATGGGTCTGCTGCGCCATGATATCGACCCAGCGGCGCTGATACCCGCGCGCGAAGCCGGCATTCGCCCGCCCGCCGGTCATGTGATCGAGCATCGCGATATCCTCGGCCACCCGCATCGGGTTGGCTGCCGGCAGCACGATGCCCAACTGGCCGACGCGAATGCGCTTGGTCTGCATGGCGAAATACAGATCGAGCATCACCGGGTTATTGGAAACCTCGAACCCCTCGATATGGAAATGATGCTCGGTGAAGCTGACGGAATCGTAGCCCAAATCGTCCGCGAGCTTAATCTGCTCGGTCAATTCGCGCAGCATCCGCCCATAAAGCTCGGGTTTGGTGCCGGCCATGCCGGATTCGATCTCGGCCCGGCTGCCGATACTGGGGAGGTAGAATAGGGAAGCCTTCACGTCGCACACTCCAAGTCCGATTCGGTGACCCGTTTTCTGGCGCGTTTCCACGTTCGGCGCTAGGGTAGCGACGCCGTCACCGAGTCCATATCCCCCGGGGAGATAATCCGCATGTTGAGACGCACGTTACTGGCCGCTGCGGCCATAGCCACCATCGCCGCCGCACCCGCGATGGCACAGGTAAAGATCGGAGTTGTCGGCCCCATCACCGGCGAATACGCCTCGATGGGCGAACAGATGAAATCGGGTGCCGCACAAGCGGTCGACGACATCAACAAGGCCGGCGGCATTATGGGCCAGAAGCTGGTGCTGGAAGTCGGCGACGACGCCTGCGATCCCAAGCAGGCCGTATCCGTCGCCAACCAAATGGCAGCCAAAAAGGTCAAGCTCATCGCAGGGCACTTCTGCTCCGGTAGCTCGATTCCCGCGTCCAAGGTCTATGGCGAGGAAGGAATTTTGCAGATTTCCCCAGCATCGACCAACCCTGCCTATACCGAGAAAGGCGGCTGGAACACGTTCCGCGTCTGCGGTCGCGACGACCAACAGGGCAAGGTCGCCGGCGAGTATATCGCGAAACATTTCAAGGGCAGTAAGATCGCGATCCTGCACGACAATTCGACCTATGGCAAAGGCCTGGCGGACGAGACGCAGAAATCCCTGCACGCGGCCGGCGGCAAGGAAGCGCTTTATACCGCTTACACACCGAAGGAGAAGGACTACTCCTCCCTCGTCAGCCGCATGAAAGATGCCGGCATCACGGTCATCTACCTCGGCGGCTACCATACCGAGGCCGGGTTGATCGTCCGCCAAGCCAAGGAACAGGGCTTGAAAGCAACCTTGATCGGCGGCGACGCGCTGGTAACCAACGAGTTCTGGCAGATTTCCGGTGCCTCGGGCGAGGGCACGCTGATGACCTTCTCCCCCGATCCGCGCTTGAATAAAGCCGCCGCCGACGTCGTTGCTAGCTTCAAGGCGAAGAAAATCGATCCGGAAGGCTACGTTTTGTACACGTATGCCGCCGTGCAAATCTGGGCCGATGCCGCGAAGAAGATCAAAAGCACCGATCCGAAAAAGGTCGCCGCCGCCCTAAAAGCGACCGGCAACTGGCCGTCGGTGCTTGGCCCGACCACGTTCGACGCCAAAGGCGATCCGAAGGGTTCGGGCTACGTCCTGTATATCTGGAAGAACGGCGGCTACGCACAGATGTAACGCCTATCGAAGACAGGCCGGCCCGCGCACGGGGGCCGGCCCCATTCGCCGCGCTTCTCGAATCTCCGCTTTCGCCTTCGCCGTCCATGGTCGGCGGCACAGCCGCCCGCTATCATGGCGTCGGGAAAAACGGAGGAACCACCCCATGAGCGACGATCCCGGCCTGTTCGACATCATCGGCACCACCCGGTCCATGCGCCGGCTGAAGCCAGATCCCGTCCCCGACGAACTGATCCACAAGATCCTGCAAGCCGGACTGTCCGCCGCGAACGGTGGCAACACACAGAAGTGGCGCTTCTTGGTGGTCAAAGACCCCGCGATCAAAAAGGCCGTGCAGGTCTGGTACAAAAAAGCATTCGATGAGGTTGTGGGACCGCGCTACGCGTCCAGCGCCCCCCCGCCGGGCGCCACGCCGGATCGCTACAAACGCCAGCACACCGCCGTGGAATACCTGACCGAACACTTCCACGAAGCGCCGGTGTGGATCGTAGCCTGCATCGACGAGGGCCCGAATCCGCCGCCGCGCTGGGCCGGTGCGTCCATCTATCCCGCCGTGCAGAACATGCTGCTGGCAACCCGAGCGCTGGGCCTGGGTTCGACCCTGACCACGCGGCATTTGCTGTTCGAGAAGGAAACCGACGGCGCGCTGGGCCTACCGCCCGGTGTGCGATCCTACGCGATCCTGCCGATCGGCTATCCCATGGGCAAATTCGGTCCGGTCGGACGCGGCAAGCTGGCCGATTTCGTGTACCAAGACCATTGGGGCCAGCCCTACATCGCCGAATAAAATCGCCAGCCGTCCGTGTCGCGGGACACGGACGGCTCCGTTATCTACGACCGACCGGCGACCCGTTCCGGACGAAGGATTCGATACAATGAAACGACGCACCCTTCTCACGACTGCGGCCGCAGCCAGCGTGCCTACTCGCTTTGCCATCGGGCAGAGCAAAAACGGTGCCGGGACGAACAAATTGCTTCGGTATATCCCGACAGCCGATCTGTCGGTGCTCGATCCTTCCTGGACGACAACGCAGGTGTCCATCACCCACGGGTATTACGTATTCGACACATTATTCGCGCTTAATAGCGAGCAAAAGCCGCAGCCGCAGATGGCGGAAAGCGCCACCGTGTCCGACAACGGTCGCACCTGGGATATCAAACTGCGCGACAGCCTGACCTTTCACGACGGGCAAAAGGTCCTGGCACGCGACGCCGCCGCCAGCCTGCGTCGTTGGGCCGCTCGGGATGTTTACGGTCAAGCGCTGGGCCTATTTGTCGATAGTTTCGGTGCCGCCGACGACCGCACGATTCGTATCGAACTGAAATCCCCCTTCCCGCTCTTGCTCGACGCGCTGGCCAAACCGAACGGCATGTTGCCGGTGGTGATGCCGGAACGATTGGCCAATTCGGACCTTTCGAAACCGATTACCGAAATGGTCGGGTCCGGTCCGTACAAATTCCTGCCGAAGGAATTCATCCCCGGCGGCAGCGGCGCCTATGAGAAATTCCAGGCCTATGTCCCGCGCAACGAGAAGCCGTCCTGGGCCTCCGGCGGCAAGCACGCACATATCGAACGTATCGAGTGGAAGATCGTCAACGACGCCTCCACCGCGTCTGCCGCACTGCAAAAAGGCGAGATCGACTGGTGGGAACAGGTACAGCCGGATCTTCTCCCATTACTCCGTAAAAACGTGGATTTGACGGTCACCAATTTCAACCCGGTCGGATTTTTCGGCTGCATGCGGTTCAACCATTTGCAACCGCCGTTCAACAATCCGGCAATCCGCCGCGCCGTGCGTCTGGGCATGAACCAGGACGATTACATGAGCGCGGTGACCGGCAACGATCCCGCCATTTACCGCGCCTGCAAAGCATTGTTTCCCTGCGGAACCCCCTATGGGGAGGAACTGGGAACCGCGCAGATGACCGGCGACATCCCGGCCGCGCGCGCCGCACTTAAGGCGGCCGGTTACGCTGGCGAAAAAGTGGTGATCATCAACCCTGCCGATGTCCCCACCATCGGGCCGTTCGGTCAGGTGACGTTCGATTACCTCAAGCAGATCGGCATGAACGTCGAATTGCAAGAAATGGACTGGAACACGTTGGCGCAACGACGCACCAAAGCGGAGCCGACGGACAAAGGCGGTTGGTCGATTTTCCACAATTGGTGGCTTGGCACGTCGTTTTCCAATCCGGCGATCTCGCCGATCCTGCGCGGACTCGGCGCCAAGGGTTGGGCCGGCTGGTTCGCCGACGAAAAAATCGAAGCCCTGACCGCCCAATGGACCGTTGCCCCCACCGACACCGATCGCGCCAACCTCGCTCGGGATATCCATCGGGTGGCATTGGATGCGGTGCCGACGGTGGTTCTCGGCCGATTTTTCATTTTGTCGGCACACCGTAAGGGCCTGCGCGGGTTGCTGGACGGAACGGCACCGTTCCCCTGGAACCTGTCCTGGACCTAATTTTTCGCAAAGGAATACCGCCGATGGACGATTTATTCGAAATCATGCGCACCACCCGCTCGATGCGCCGACTGAAGCCCGATCCGGTACCGACCGAAACGATCCAGAAGGTGCTGGAAGCCGGAACGATGGCGGCCAATGGCGGGAACATGCAAAATTGGCGGTTTCTGGTCATCCGCGATCCCGCGATCAAAAATGCCGTCGCCGCGCTTTATCGGCGCGGCTGGCACGAGGTCGTAGGACCGCGCTACCGCTCCGGCGGGCCGGCACCGGGCACCACACCGGAACGTTTCGCCCGCATGCTCGATGCGGCCGAATATCTGGCGGATCATTTTCACGAAGCCCCGGTCTGGATCGTGCCCTGCGCAGGCGGACCGACGCCGACCCGCACCACGGGTTCGTCGATCTATCCCGCCGTGCAGAACATGTTGCTGGCGGCACGTGCGCTCGGGTTGGGCGCGACGCTGACCACGCTATATTTGATCCACGAAAAAGAAGCCGAGGCCGCGATGGGCCTGCCGGCGGATGTGCATTCCTATGCCATCCTACCGATCGGGTATCCGATCGGGAAATTCGGACCCGTTCGGCGGACTGCACTGGCGGACGTCGTTTACGACGATCGTTGGGGCGAAAGCTGGAAGGGCTGATCAGACCCGTCGAATATTCCACATATACGGCCCCGTAGCCTCGATCATTCCGGTCAGGCTACGGCGGTACGCCGTCGGAATGATAAATGTGCCTAGCGGAACCGATGGCACGGTTTCGAATACCCGCCGTTGAATCGCATCGGCGAAGCTATCGCGCTCCCCCGCAGTCGGTGCTTCCACGAATTCGCGGGTGAGGCGTTCGATTTCCGCATCCTCGTACCAACCGAACCAGCCTTTCTGCCCCTGTCCGCGAATTTGGCTGTGCTCGACTGGCGCTTGCCGAATGGTAGATGGACCCCAGGTATGCAGAACGGACCAGCCGCCCTTATCTACGGTATCGCGATTGTTACGGCGTTGCGCGACGGTTCCCCAATCCGTCGCGACCATTTCGACATTGATTCCTATCCGTTTCATGATATCGTACGTAACATCCCCCAGGGGACCGACAGTTACGAGATCGGTTGGGTTGAGCAACACGGCCTTTTCCCCATTATAGCCGGATTCGGCGAGCATCTTTTTCGCTTTTTCGATGTCGCCAAGCATGGCAGATGCGCCGAGGTTTCGATCATAACGACTGCCGCAGGGAAACATCGATTTGCATGTGGTATAAAGCGATTTATCGCCGCCAGTCACGGACGCCATGTAGTCGTCTTGATTGACCGCCATCATGACGGCTTGCCGCACCTTCACGTTATTGAAGGGTGGGTGCATATGCTGGAAGCGCATAACGCCGTTGAATCCGGTGGGATTTGCTTTTCCGAACGCGATATCCGGATTTTTACGCAGTATCGGCAGTAAATCGGCTTGGCAGTGCTCGTACCAGTCGATTTCCCCCGATTGCAGCGCGGCGGCGGCGGTGGCGGTATCGGGGATGATTTTCCACTCGACCCGCTCGAAATGGGCGACCTTGCCGCCCGAGGACCACTCCGCCGGCTCCTGCCGGGGCACGTATTCTTTGAAACGTTCGTAAGCCACGGCGGCGCCGGCGATGAATTCTTTCGGCAAGAATTTATAGGGCCCGGAACCAATATGTTCCTGTATCTGCTTGAATGGATCGGTTTTCGCCATATGCTCGGGCATCATAAACGCGACGGACGCACCGCCGCGCGCGATGGCGTCGATGAAGATACCGATCGGTCGCTTCAGCTTTATTGTCAGTGTTTTGTCGTCGGTCGCTTTATATTCGTCGACATATTGCCAAACCGTCTGCCCGATCGTTTCGCGAGCGCACCACCGAGCAAGGCTGGGGCCGCAATCTTGGGCCCGAACGGGTTCGCCGTTGTGAAATTTCAGCCCGTCGCGCAGCTTGATAGTGTAGGTACGGCCGTCGTCGGACAGCGTATAGCCCTCGGCCATCTGCGGTTTCGGTTGCAGATTACGATCGATCCCGAACAACAGATCGTAGATCGCATAGCCATGATTCACCGTTGGCTGCGCCGTGGTAAAAATCGGATCCAACAGACTGAGATTGGCTTGCGGCACGAAACGCAGGGTTTTATCGCGCATTGGCTGGGCAATGGCGAAGCGGGTCGGGACAGCAGCCGCAGCAGCGGCTTGCAAAAGCGTACGGCGACGCATGGCGCGGTATCTCCCTGTATCGATTTTTTATCGTTGTTTTAGCAGTATCATTATCCGCGCCACCGTCTTTCGAGCGACGGCGCGGACAGGAAACAATTTACTTGCAGGCGGTGATCATGATCTCGACCAGCACGCGCGGCGCGGCCATCTCGGACTGCACGCATGCGCGAACCGGGGCGCCTTCGGGCGGCAACCAGGGGGTCCATACCTCATTCATCGCGGCGCGCTCGGTAATATCTTTAACCCAGATAATCGCCTGAAGCAGGCGGGTCTTATCGGTGCCGTGCAATTCCAACATCTCGTCGATCTGTTCCAGCACATCCGCCGTCTGGCCTTTGATGTCCTTGCTGGTGTCGCGGGCGGTGATGCCCGGCAGATAGACAAACCCGTGGTATTCCACGGCTTTCGACAGAATGGGGCCGGGTTCGGTGCGGATAATTTTGGCCATGGAGAACTCCCAATTAGGCTGCGTGTCCGACGGTTCTACGGCATCGACGGGCGGCAGGCCAGACGGCGCTTGACCCTCGGAACCGCCGCGCATAAGCCACGACGATAAAAGGAGAGAAACCCCATGTTCCGGATTGTCCTTGCCGTCCTCGCGCTGTGCTTCGGCACGGCCGCGCATGCCGAAACCATTCGGTTCGGTGCTATTCTGCCGCTGACCGGCCCCGGCGGCTTGATCGGCACGCAGCAAAAACTCGGCATTCAGTTCGCGCTGGATCGGGCCAACGCCAAGGGCGGCGTGCGCGGCAATCCCATCGAGGTCATTTTCGAGGACAATCAGGGTAAGCCGGATCAATCCGTGCTGAGCTTCAACAAACTGGTCGATCTGCAACATTTGCCAATGATTTTTACCGCTTATTCGGGACCGAGCCTGGCGATGGCGCCGTTGGCAGGTCGTAAGAAGGTGCTGTTGTTGAATGCCGGCGCACAGGCCGACGCGCTTGCCAAGGCATCGCCGTATTTGATCAATACGCTGCCGACCATCGGGGACGAAATCGCAGTCCTGTCCAAATGGCTGGTGAAGAACGGTAAGAAGAAAATCGCGATCCTGTTCGAAAACAGCGCTGCCGGCATTTCCGGTCGCGACAACTACGTGTCCACCCTTACCGCTGCGGGGGCCACGATCGTGGCGCAGGAACCGTCGCAATTCGGCCAAACCGACTTCCGCCCGGCTTTGCTGAAACTGGCGGACTCCAAGCCCGATGTCATGGTCGTGTCCATTACCGCCGCCGCGCAGCAGATGGCACAGCAGTATAAGCAGATGGGCGTTACTTTCCCCGTCGCCGGCACCACCTTCTTGCAAGACCCCGCGCTGATCGCCGACCCCTCGGCCGAGGGCTTCCTACACACGCAGTTGCAAAGCCAGGCGCCGGCCGAACTCGCCGCCGACTTCAAGGCGAAATACAACGCCGAGATGGAATTTTTCGTCCGTCAGTATTTCAACGCCACCAACATTCTGTTCACCGCGCTGGAAAAGGTGCTGGCGGATAAGAAGGAAATCACCGGCGAAAACCTGCGCGACGCCATCTTGAAGATCAAAAGCTTCAAAGGTCTCGTGCCGGTGGTGTTCAATTCCAATACCGCAACGGTGCCGTTCGACCTGAACGTGATGCGCGGTGGCAAAGATGTGTTGCTCGAAGAGCTGAAATAAGCTCGCATCCATGCTCGCACTCCAACTTCTGATAAACGGGCTGGTCACCGGCTGCGCTTTGGGCGTGGTCTCGGTCAGCTTCGGTTTGATCTACGCGACGACCAAATTGTTCCATGTGGCGCATGCCGGGGTTTACACCCTGGCCGGCTACCTCGCGTGGTCGTTGGTACGTCAGGGTGTACCGGACATCGTATCGTTGCTGATTGCGATGGTGGCCTCGGCCGCAGTCGGGGCGGCAATCCAAGGTGTTTTGTACGCCGAGTTGGAACGGCGACGGGCGACGCATCTAGTGGTGCTGATCGCGTCGCTGGGCATGTTAGCGGTGATGCAAAACATCATCGCCGCTGTTTACACACCGAATATCCTGCAATTCCCGCTCCCCTGGAGCAGCCGCATGATCGGTATTGGAAATGTGCGGTTGACCTGGACGCAGGTGCTGACGGTGGTTTTGTGCCTAGGCGCGTTCGCGGGCATTATGTGGTTCTCCCACCGCACCATTCTGGGTAAGCAAATCCGCGCTGTGGCATCCAACCCGTTCTTGGCGGAAATCACCCGGCTGCGGCCGCAACGGGTTTATGTGACGGTGATGGCGATCGGCTCCGCCGCCGCCGCGCTGCCGGGGGTGTTGGTGCCGTTGGACCTCGGGTTACAGCCTTATGGCGGCGTGACCCCGCTGCTGACCGCCACGATCGCGATGATCGCAGGCGGTATCGGTTCCATTGGCGGATCGTTCCTGCTCGCAGTCGGAATCGCCGTGCTGCAAAACCTGTCGTTGCTCATCATGCCCGGCGAATGGAGCATCGGCGTCACCTTCGGTATCTTCGTCGTTTTCATGCTGTTTCGGCCCACCGGCCTATTCACAAGGCGCTGAAGCATGGATTTCCTCTATTCCTACATCGCCCTCGCCGAGGTCTACGTTCTGCTCGGCCTCTCCACCAATTTGCTGGTGGGCATCGCCGGCATTTTTACCGTGTCGCAGGCGGCAGTCTTCGGCGTTGGAGCCTATATCGTTGCCTACTGCCTGATGCACGAAATCGTCGGGTTCGTGCCGGCGTTGCTTCTGGCCTCCGCCTGCTGCGTCGTGTTGAACGTGCTGGTCACGCTGCCGTCTTTGCGCGTGTCCGGCGACTATTTCGTCGTGACATCGTTCGGAATTCAATTGATGGCGACAGCGATTTTTATCAATTGGACCGGGGGCACCGGTGGCGCCAACGGATTGCCCGGTATCCCACCGCCCGATCTGTTCGGTTTTCCACTCGAATCCAACGAACTCTTGGTCCTGCTGACCACCGCTGGAACGGGTTTCGGCTGCCTCGCTTTCTGGCTGATCATGCGCGCCCCCTTCGGCCGCCTGCTGCGCGCCATCCGTGAGGACGAACTTGCCGTTGCCGCAGCCGGCAAAGGTGTGCTGCGCGCCAAAGTGTCCGCCGCCGCTTTGGCCGGAGCCTTCGCCGGCAGCGCGGGCGGGCTTTACGCAACGTTCTTGAGCTTCGTCGATCCGTCGTCCTTCGACCTGGACGCTTCGATCCTGCTGCTGACGATGGTGGTGGTGGGCGGGGCGCGCACGCTACCAGGATCGATCCTCGGGCCGTTCCTGCTGCTGGCCCTGCCGCAGGCCCTCGCGTTCATCGACATTCCCACCAGCATCGCCGCATCCGCGCGGCAACTGATCTACGGATTGCTACTGATCGCCTTCATGCTGTTCCGGCCTCAGGGTTTGGCGGGGGAAAAGCTATGACGCCCGCTTATCTGCAAGCCCAAGGGCTGGAGGTTGCGTTCGGTGGCCTCCGCGCTTTGCAAGATTGCAGCTTCACCGTCGATAAGGGACGCATCACCTGTCTGGTGGGTCCGAACGGTGCGGGCAAGACCACCATTTTCAATGCCATTACCGGCTTCCTGAAACCGCAGGAAGGGTCGGTGTCGTTCAAAGGCCGTGTGCTGGACGGATTGAAGCCGCAGGACATCGTCGCTGCCGGCATCGCCCGCAGTTTCCAAAACCTGCGTTTGTTCCAAGACCTGACCGCGCTGGACAACGTCCTAGTCGCCCTGCCCAACATGGCCGGCGAAGATCCCCTCGGCGCCATTTTCCGCCCGCTGCATGCTGCCCGAGCGCTGAAACAGCGACGGGACGAGGGGCGAGAGATTTTGGCGCATGTCGGGTTGGCCGATAAAGCCGATATTTTCGTTCGCAACCTGTCCTACGGCGAGCAAAAATTGCTCACCATCGCCCGCTTGTTAGCGACCGGCGCTGAGTTGCTACTGCTCGACGAACCGGCGTCCGGCTTGTCGGCGGGCGCGCTGGAAGCCGTGATGGTTCTGCTGCGCCGGTTACAGTCCGAGGGTAAAACCCTGCTGGTGGTCGAGCACAATACCCGCGTGGTGCAGAAAATCGCCGACGACGTACTGTTCCTGCACCAAGGGCATTTGATGGCCCAAGGCACGCCGGAGCGCATTATCTCCGATCCCGCGCTGGCGGAAATCTATTTCGGCGGAGCGATATGATGGTGCTTCGTCTATCCAACATCGCCGTGGGCTACGGTCCCAAGACCGTCGTTTCCGATGTGTCGTTCGCGTTGGAACCGGGGCAGATACTCGCGTTCCTCGGTCATAACGGGGCCGGCAAAACCACCACGCTGAAAGCCATCATGGGTCTGCTGCCGTTACGCAACGGCACGATCGAATTCGACGGCAAGCCCTTGGGCCGTACGGGGGTCGCCGACCGCGTCGCCATGGGCCTGAGATTGTTACCGGAAGGACGCGGCATTTTCCCCGATTTATCGGTCGAAGAAAACATCGACGTCGTCGCCGCCCGCAACGTCGAACCCGGTGCGATGTTCGGCATTTCCGACGTCTATAAATTATTTCCCGTCCTGGCCGAACGCCGCGATACCCGTGCCGGCAGCATGAGCGGCGGGCAGCAACAAATGCTCGCCATGTCGCTCGCGATGCTTGGCACCCCCCGCTGCTTGCTGCTCGACGAACCCTCGATCGGTTTGGCACCGAATCTCGTGGAACGGATGTTCGACCAAGTGCGGGAAGTCTGTAAATCGCACGCAATGACTGCCGTGCTAGTGGAACAAAACGTCGCCGCTGCGATGAAAATCGCCGACCGCGTCATCATCATGAACAACGGCGCCATCGTCTTCGACGGCCTGCCGGACGAAGCGCGGGCGTCCGATTTCTGGAGCTATTTCTGACATGGATGCCGAAGCGGTTCTGACCCGTTATCGCGAACGCCGCGTCGTTCTGACCGGTTTGCAAACGGCAGCGATGAACGCGGTTTCCGCAACGACCATGATGGATTACGCGAAACGGATCGGATTGGTAAAATCCGGCGTGCTAAATCCGGGCAGCCGAGCGGAAATGACGCTGGTGTTCGATTTGGCGGTGCATACGGCAGCGGAGGGCCGGTCGCGCGCGATCGACCGTATCGCGAAACAACGCAAACCCGCCCCCGACAGCGACGAAGCCGCGATCCTGGACGCCCTG
The DNA here is from genome assembly GCA_037139955.1 of Rhodospirillales bacterium. Lineage (GTDB taxonomy): Bacteria > Pseudomonadota > Alphaproteobacteria > Acetobacterales > Acetobacteraceae > Rhodopila. The sequence goes on along the minus strand of JBAXFK010000023.1, from coordinate 13,239 downwards.
CGCAACGCGACGTTCGCATTCTGGCGCGTCGAGGGGCCGCACGACACTGCGGGCATGACCGTTCACGACGTGCTGCGGAAAGAATCGTTCTGGCTCATGGACGAATGGTTGGCCAAATCGGCCAAGCCGGGGGCCCGTTTCGTTGCGCGTCTGGCCGATCTCGGGGATTACCGCGTCAGTTGCGGCGCGATCGTGCCGATCGACGATACAGTGCTGCAACTTGCAGCTTCTGACACACGCAGCTTTCAAGCCACGGATTCCGTCGCCATCCAGCGCGATCGCCGCTTCGCCGAGGCGTTCTACCGCGCCGCCATCGCAAGCGGCACAATGCGCGGCGTGGCGTTCCGGGAGCCTGGGGAAACCTAAGCCATCATCCGAACGTCCCGCTTTTACGCAGCGCGGCGATCCGGTCGTCCGGCATCCCCAAAACATCCCGTAGAACTGCGTCGATGTGTTCCCCCAACCCAGGTGCCGGGCCGATAACCCGGCCATAGCTGGCGCGCCAGGGTAGTCCGGGCACGACTCCGTCCCCCAATTTGTCCCAGAATCCGCGCGCGCGCAGATGCGCGCTTTCCACTAGATCGAACGATCCCGCAACGGGCGCGGCGGGTATGCCCGCCTGTGCCAGCGTCGATGCCGCCGCGTCGGCCCGTCGCGACAGACACCACGCAGCAACATCGCCGTCCGGTATCAGCGTGCGCAGGGCCTGCCGCTCGGCATCGTTACGCGCCGCGATGCCGACCCATTGGTCCTCGCCCACGCAACGATAGACGCCGTGAGGATCGCAGCGATCCGACGCGTTCCCGCGCGGTACTGGCCGCTCGCCCAGTTGCGTTTGCAACAAGGGTTCGGCCATCGTCCAAAGCATGGCCTCGATCATCGAGAAATCGACCCGCGCCACAGCACCGCTTTTGCCGCGCGCCCACAGACTGGCGGCGACCATGAAGGCGATGAGCAAGCCGCACATCGGGTCGAGCCACGCCAAACCCACGCGCGGCGGCAACGAAGGATGGCGATTCAAGCCGGCAAAACCAGCATAGCATTGCAGCAACGTTCCATAAGCGACCGCATGCGAATCCGGCCCCGTCCGCCCCATGCCGGACGCCGAGACGTAAATCAGCCCCGGAGCGATTTTGCGCAGTTCCTCGGCGCCGAGACCCAATCGATCCATCACGCCGGTCGCGTAATTCTCCACTACTACATCGGCTTTCGCTACCAATGCGCGGGCGATAGCAACGGCTTCCGGCTGTTTCAAATCCAGCACGATCGCGCGTTTGGCCTGACCGAGGACGGTGTGCAGTTCGGAGCCGCGGCCGGGATCGCCTTTACCGGGGGCTTCGATCTTGATGACATCGGCACCTGCGGCGGCCAAATAGCGGGTGACGGTAGGGCCGGCGATGACCCAACTGAAATCCAGCACGCGCACGCCCGATAGCGGCATCGATCCGGCTGGGACCGCGTGCGGCGCCCCCGGCGACAGTGTCAACCCGAACGGCGTGCCGGGCATCCGCACCGCTCGCCCCCCGATGTCCATCGGCCGGAACGATCCACGGTGTTCGGATTGCGGCGTGTCGAGTTGCTCGTGCAATTCCCGCAGCGGGAAGCTAGGCACCCTGGCCGATTGGGCGGTGTCGGCGATCCATTGCTTGGTGTGCTGGCGGCTCCATTCCGACATCAGGGCGTGCAGCGCATCCCAGTTCTTCACCCGATCGGGCTTGGTCCGGAAGCGCGGATCGTCGCCCCACGCCGGAGAACCCATGGCGACAAGCCACGCCGCCCATTGCTTGTCTTCCCGCGGCGAGATCGCGGTAAACCCATCGCTGCCCGGCAAGATGCAAACCGTGGCGCCGTTACCGTCCGCCACGCGCCGACGCGGCCATTTCTTGCCCGACACCCCGGCGCGGGTCAGTTCCGTCACCGCGATGGTCGACAATGCATCCTGGATCGACACATCCACCACGGCGGGTTGCGTCGCGTGCGCCGCATGCATACCCGCGCAAGCTGCGGCCAGCCCGCCAAGGAATGCAGACTGGTGTCCGACCGGCCGCATTGGCGCCTCCTGCATATCGTCCACCTGCCCGGTGAGCAGGCGTGCTATGCTGGATGCACAAATCAACGTCAGATCGGTGGCGGGATCGTCGGCTTGGGGCCCGATTTGCCCGTACGGCGAAATGAGCACGATCGCCGCGCGCGGGTTCAATCGACGCAACGACGCCGCATCGTGCCCCGCCGCCGCCAGTGCTGCCGGGCCACCCTCCACGACAATCAGATCGGCATCTTCAATCGATGCGTTGCTTCGCCCGTGATTCAGGTATTCTTCCAACAACGTCGCTCGGGATGCGCCAAGCGCCCCGACCGACGCACCGGCATCCGCGAACAAACGCCCGCACACCGCCGCCGCCAGACCGTTGCCCAGTTGCGCCACGCGCAGCCCTGCCAGTACCGACATCCCCGCCCCTTTCAATTCGCTTCCGCCCAACCGATCTAACCGCCCGAACGCACAGGAGCAAAATCCATGATCGAACTGCGCCCCTTCGACCGCCTCGGCGGCGGCAACCACGGCTGGTTGCTATCGAAGTTTCACTTCTCCTTCGCCGATTACCACGACGACGAGCGCATGCACTGGGGCCGGCTGCGCGTGTGGAACGACGACGAGATCGCCGCCGGGTCCGGCTTCGCGCCGCATCCGCATGCCAATATGGAAATCGTCACCTACGTGACCCAAGGTGCCATCACGCACAAAGACAGCCTCGGCAACACCGGCCGCACCGAAGCCGGGGATGTGCAGGTCATGAGCGCGGGAACGGGGATTCAGCACTCGGAATACAATATGGAGAGCGAGACGACGAAACTCTTCCAAATCTGGATCCTGCCCGACCAACGCGGCGGCACCCCGTCCTGGGGCACCCGCCCGTTTCCCAAGGATGTCCGGCACGGCCAGTTCGTGACGCTGGCGAGCGGTCGCGCCAACGATGCCGATGCGCTGTCGATTCGGGCGGATGCACGGGTTGCCGGTGCGACGCTGAAAGCCGGCGAGACCACCGAATACAAGCTAGGCACCGGCCGGTACGCTTATTTGGTGCCGGCGCGCGGCAGTATCGAGGTGAACGGCACCTGCGCCGGCACCCGCGACGGCTTGGCTATCGCGGACGAAGACGTATTGCGGGTTACCGCGCTGGAAGACTCGGAAATCGTGCTGGTCGACGCCGGCTGATCAACGTCCGCGTTCCAGCCGCCGCTCGTACCATTGCGCCAGCATCGTGCTGGGGAACAACAGCACGAAATAGGCGATCGCGACGACCGTATAGACCTCCAACGGTCTATACGTGTCGGCGGTGACGAGCGTGCCGTTGTATAAAAGGTCGGGCACCGCGATGACCGATACCAGCGAGGTATTCTTCAACTGCGTAATGGATTGGTTGACGAACGGCGGAATCATGCGTTTGACCGCCTGCGGCAAAATCACCAACCGCATCATCGTCCATCGCCGCAACCCCAGCGCACGGGCCGCGTCCCATTGCCCGCGCTCGATCGAGACAATGCCGCCACGGAATATTTCGGCGTAGAAGGCGCCAGTATAGCACGACAGCGTCAGCACCGCCGCCGCCACGGCGGGAATTTGAATGCCGATCAGAACCGGCAGCGCGTAGTAGAACCAGACAATCTGCACCAGCAACGGCGTGCAGCGAAATGCCTCGATGAAGGCAATCAACGGGACATTCAGCAGTTTGGATTTCGACAACCGGCCCATGCCGACCAGCAATCCGATTATCAACCCGAGGGAGATCGTCCCGGCCGTGTAGGCAAGCGTAACCAGCACGCCGCGCCAGAGCAGCGGCACGTAACGCAGCAGGAAGACGAAATCCCATTGGTAATGCATGGGACTCGCCCTGCTTGGCTATGCGACTAGAAGCTCAATGCCGGCGGCACGCGATCGCGCGCGACGCCGACCTTCCCGAGTTCCTGTAACAGCCATTCCCGGATCTGACCGGTGCCGCGGTTCATATCCAACCAAGCATCGACCACTTCTTTGAACCGCGTATCCGGCTCCCGCTGCACACCCAGGCAACTCGGCAAGGCGACCGTCGGTTCCCCCAGCAGATGATAGGGACCGAGGGCGGGATTCTTACCGGCGGTTGCCAGCCCCAGGACCGCAGCAAGGATATGCGCGTCGGCGCGGCCGGATTGCAGTGCGAGCGTGCATTCGTCGGTGGTCTTGTAACCGGTCAATTGTGCCTTCGGGCAGTAACGCCGGGCGACGGTTTCATGCAGGCTGCCCAAATCGAAGACAATTTTGACCTCGGGCTTGTTCAGGTCGTTCCAGGTCTTCGGGGTTAATGCGTTCGACGCAAGGGCGCCGAAGGGATGGATCATCATCGGATGAGTGAAACCGATCGACAAAGCACGCGCGGGCGTGGGATTGAGTGCCGGGGCCAGATCGACCTTGTTGGACTGCAAATCCAGCACCGCGTTGCCGTAGGTCGAATCGAGGAACTCCAACTTCGCGTCGAACACCTTGGCGATGTCCTTGGCTATCTCGACACAGGCGCCCGACCACTCCCCGGTGGCGAGGTCTTTGGCGAAAAAGGGCGTGGCACCGGGATAGGCGGCGCAGCGCAAAACCTTGGTACGGCGAACGCGATCGAAGGTGCTCTCGGGCGCGTCGGCGGCCCGCGCCGAACCGGCGATCGCAATCAGCGGCAAGGCGAATGCGGCGGCAAGCGTGCGACGGCCGAGCGCCGGAAGGTCGGAGGTCATGGGTGCTGTGTCTCCCTGGTCGATGGCGAACCATACGCTGCTGCATCGCAGCGCGAAAAGCGCTTCGTTCAATTTCTAGCCGTTTCGGGCATGATGGCAGCAACAACGCCAGGAATATCGCATGACCATCGCTTTTCACCGCTCCGGAACCGGCGCGCCGCTGCTGCTGCTGCACGGGCTGGGCTTGGATCGGCACGTATGGGACGGCCTGTCCGGCCTGTCCGACCGATTCGAACGCCTGACCTGCGACCTTCCCGCACTGAATCGCATTGAGGACATGGCCGAGTCGGTCGCGGCGGGGCTTCGGCGCGAGGGTATCGCTCGCGCCCATATTGTCGGCCACGACCTTGGCGGCGCGATCGCCCAGCATTTGGCCGTGCACGATCCCGAACTGGTGGATCGCATCGTGTTATGCAGCTCGACCCCGACCTATAACGACGACGACCAAGCGCTCTGGCGCCAGCGCGCTGCCCTCGCGCGGCAAGCCGGTCCCGGTGCTGTCGGACGCATGCTGGAGGCGGAATGGTTCACCGCCGCCTTCCTCGCCCGCAACCCGCAAGCCCTGTTCGCGCACTGCTCGGCCGAGGATTTCGCGACAATGTGCGAGGCGCTCGCAAAAGCCGATCTGATCGATCTCGCCGGAGAGATTTACGCCCGCACCCTGGTGCTGGTGGGCGAGCACGACACGCTGGCCTACCGGGAGGCTGCGGATTGGCTGGCGCAAAGCATCGCCGGCGCGAAACTGGCCTTCGTGCCCAACGCCGCACATGCGGTACCGCTGGAGCAGCCGGGGTGGATGGCCCAGGCGTTAGGCGTTTTCTTGGGGTGAATCCGATTAAGGTTCGCGCATCGATTCGGCTTCCCGTCGCAAGCGGCGGAAGCTGCGCATGCTGAACGGGATCATACCGAGATAGATCAGCCCGCCCGCCGCCAAAGCGGCCCAGGGGTCGGCGATCAGCAGTGCCACGTACAGGCCCGTGCCCAGCAGCAAAGGCAGGACATAAGGCGAGGGCACGCGGAAATTCTTGAAGCTCCAGACCGGCAGGGTCGACACCAGCAGGATAGCGACGCCGATCAACATGATCGCGCAGAACAACGGATGCTGGATGAAGGCGACCAGCCTTTCGAGGCCGAGCGTATGGGCTTCCAGCCCGAGGAAAAGAGGGAATAGCACAAGACCCGCACCCGCCGGGGCTGGGACGCCGGTGAAGAAGTTATACGAATAGGGCGGCTTCGGTGCGCCGTCGATCGCCGCGTTGAACCGTGCCAACCGCAGCGCCATGCATACGGCAAACATTAAACAGGGGGTGTAGCCATAGGCGCCGGCCCGTTGCAGCGACCACAAATAGAGCATGAAGCCCGGCGCGACCCCGAAGCACAGAAAATCCGAAAGGCTGTCGAACTCTGCCCCGAAGCGGGATGTGGCGTTAAGCAAGCGGGCCAACCGTCCATCCAACCCATCGATAATAGCGGCAGCGACGATGGCGGCAGCAGCGGAGCCGAATCGGCCCTCCAGCGCGAAGCGCATCGAGGTCAAGCCGGCGCATAGGCCCGCCATGGTCATCAGGTTCGGGATAATTCGATTGAACGACGGGCCGGTGTAACGGGGATGCCGGCGCGGGCGGAATCGCCGCAATCGACCGATCGGGGATTGGAAGCCCGACTTGTTCACGCCTGCATTTCCGCGATTGCGGTCTCCCCGCCGACCATTTTCTGGCCGACGACAACCAGCGGGGTCACGCCCTCGGGCAGATACAAATCGGTGCGGCTGCCGAAGCGGATGATGCCGAACCGGGCGCCGGTTCGGACGTCCTGGCCTTCCCGCGCATAACAAAGGATGCGCCGCGCGATCAGGCCGGCGATCTGCACCACCGCGAAGCCGCGCCCATCGGGCAGACGCAGGGCGACCGCGTTGCGCTCGTTCGAGTCGCTGGCCTTATCGAGGCTGGCGCTGAGGAAGGCCCCGTGATGGTAGGCGATTCGGGTGACCGTGGCGTCGATCGGCATACGATTCACATGCACATCCAGCACCGAAAGGAAGATCGACACCCGCCACAGCGGATCGGTGCCAATATCCAACTCTGGCGGCGGCAGGACCTGTTTGACAGCGACGATGCGACCGTCGGCCGGCGCCACGAACACGCCGGGACGCGGCGGCGGGGTGCGTTCGGGATCGCGAAAGAAAAAGAGGCAGAAAAGGGCGAAAACTGCACCCAGCCAGAAAAGCCACTCGCCGAGGAACATGCCGGCAACGAGCGCGACGATGCCGCCGAGGATGAAGGGCCGGCCGGCGGGGTGCGGCGGCGGGAATGCGATACGGAGGTCGACCATGAGTGACATGCGCGCAGCTTAGACCCGCTTTCCGGATAACCGGCAAGACAATGCTTATAGAAAGGCGGGGCTTATAGAAAGGCGGGGCTTATCAGGCCGGGTCTGGCAAGCCGATGCCGATTAGGGCGAACACCATGCCGACCACCCAGGCCAGATAGATCGAAATCAGCAGATCGCGGGCCGCGTAATATTTGGGCACCTGCCAAGCACCGATCGCCGATGGCACCAGTGCGAACAACGGCAACGCCAACCCATAGGTATCGCCGGCGTAAATCGCCATCACGAAGCCCATGACCAGCGCCACGAACACCGGCGGGATGCACGCCACCAGCATGAATTCGTGCTTCAACCGAGCGGTCGCGAGGATAGTGTAGCCGAATAGAGCAAGACCGATGGCGTAGACGACGGGTTCCAGCACCGCCGCCCCTAACTCCCGATCTTCAGCGGCGATACCAAACCGCGCAGACAAGCGAGCGCGGAGAGCGTCACCAGCTTGCCGGTGCGCGGATTGTCGTTGGACGGCACGTTCTCGATCTTCATGGCGAAGCGCGCGGCATCGGCCTCGACCGCGATGCTGTGGATGTTACGCTCGACACCGGGGTCGGCCCAGATTCGCACTTTGGTCCGTACCGGCCCGATACCGGCCAGTGCGAGTGCCGCTGCGACGTTCACATTGGCGGGGAAGCCGGCCGCAGCATCGAGCGCATTGCCCTCGAACACCAAAAGCGGTTCGGTCAGGCCGGCGACGGAGATCCCGTTTTTCACAAGATATGGCGCGCCTTCGAGCCCGTTGGGCGGCTTGCGCGTCTCGATGGTGACGCTTTCGACCGGTCCCTCGGCGGCGGCACGCACCGCGTCCAGTCCGATCAGCGCGCCCGTCGGCACGACGATTCGACCGCCCGCCGCCACGGCGCGGCGCATCAGATGCATGCGCGGCAGCAGCGCGCCGGCCGAGAGAACGACCAGGATACGGCCGGCGTCGATCGCGGGCAGCGCCACACGCTCGAACAGCGCGGCCGGAACGCATTCGACGACGATGTCGGCGGCGGCGAGATCGGCCAGTTCAACCAAGCGCGGCGGATGGCGGAAACCGGCGAGATTGGCCAGCGCCTTCGTCTGATCGCGCACCGACACCGCGATCAGGCTCAGTCCTTCCACCCCGGCGTCCAACGCGCGCGCTAACGGCAATCCGATCGCGCCAAGACCCGCGATTCCCACGGTCATGGTCATGCCCAGCCCTCCATACCCGGTCGGTCCAACATAGCGCGCGCGGCCGCGAGCTGTTCCATCGTATTGATATTCATGAACGGGTCCCACTTCCCCACCGGGAAATCAACCCGTCGCATCCCAATAGACGCGGCAAACCATCGAATATCCCGTCGCCCCGGCTCGGACAGCAGCGCGCGGAGCGATTCGCGACAGGCCACCGGCCAGAGCGCGACCAAATGATGCACCTGCCCGTCGCCGGCCGCGCAGGCGGGCGAAGGGGCCAGGGCGGTCGCGAGGTTGCGGGGCACGAAGGGCGTATCGCCGGGCAAAGTCAGCAAATCGGCCGCACCGCGCGCCGCCGCCCAGTCGAGGCCCGCCAGCATGCCCGCCAAAGGCCCCTCCCCCAAAAACATCCCGTCGTCGAGGACCGGCGCGCCGAATGCGGCGAATCGGGTGGGGTCGCCGTTGGCGGAGATCGCGATATCCGGCAAGCCGATGCGATCGAAGACATGCGCGAGCATGCTGCGACCACCGAGGTCGAGCAGCGGCTTATCCAAGCCACCCATACGACGCGCAGCGCCGCCGGCCAGCACGAGGGCGGCAATTCGATTCATCATCGGGAAAACCTGGGGCGAACGATGGGTTTCGAACCCACGACATCCAAGACCACAACCTGGCGCTCTACCAACTGAGCTACGTCCGCCATCCAGGGGGCGGCGTTTAGGCCAGGCTGGGGGGTGACGTCAATCATCGATGGCGACCTTTCTGCCAACATTATGCAATTGGGGTATTTCCCGTATCTCGGGTCGGCGACGTATGTCGGCGCCCCCGCCAAAAAAATCCCCACATATTGCATAGCAAGCGGGCACGATGCTCCCGCTGGATCGTTCGGCCCATGCCTAACTTTGCGCCGGGGCGCTGCGGACAGGGGCCGATAATGCCTGTAAGCCCCGAAAAACAACGAAAAACGCAGAACCGGCGTATCCCGCATTGATGCTTGGCACGGCGCGTGCAAACCTAAGCTGCTGTTCACGCTGCCTCACCAGGGCAGCAACCCGGGCAGCCATTTTGGATGGGAGAGCCCGGCGAGACCGGGCTACAGGCGCATGAAGAAGATCGAGGCTGTCATCAAGCCGTTCAAACTGGACGAAGTGAAGGAGGCTCTGCACGAAGTCGGGTTGCAAGGCATCACCGTCGTGGAAGCCAAGGGCTTCGGCCGTCAGAAGGGGCACACCGAGCTCTATCGCGGCGCCGAATACGTGGTGGACTTCCTGCCGAAGGTGAAGATCGAGGTCGTCTGCGAGGACGGCGTGGTCGAACGCGCCGTAGAAGCGATCGTCGCCGCCGCGCGTACGGGTCGCATCGGCGACGGCAAAATTTTCATCAGCGCGATCGAGGAAGTGATCCGCATCCGCACGGGCGAACGGGGCGAGGACGCGATCTAACCGACCCGATAAGACCGCTGGACCGCGAAACAAGATTACCGCTTTCGGCCCCTGGCGGAAACGACTAAAGGGGCCGACCCAACGGGCACGCGTGGTGCGCGCCCTCCGACACACCGCCCCCGCCGCGCTTGCGCGATGGGCACGACCTAGGCGGTACCCAAAGACCTAGAACGGGGATTTTCAGGCATGGTGAAAAAGCCGACTACGACGAACTCGAGCTCCAGCGTCCAGAAGGTGCTGGATATGCTCAAGGAGAATTCCGTCGAATATGTGGACCTGCGGTTCACCGACCCGCGCGGCAAGTGGCATCACACCGCCCAGCATATTTCGACGATCGACGAAGACGTGTTCCGCGACGGCATCATGTTCGACGGTTCGTCCATCGCTGGCTGGAAGGCGATCAACGAGTCCGACATGATCCTGATGCTGGACCCGGACACCGTCGTGATGGATCCGTTCTCGGCTAAGCCGCAGGCGATCATCATTTGCGACATCGTCGAGCCGTCCACCGGCCAGGGCTATGCCCGCGACCCGCGCAGCACGGCGAAAAAGGCCGAAGCCTATGTGAAAAGCAGCGGCATCGGCGATGCCGTCTATATGGGTCCCGAAGCCGAATTCTTCATCTTCGACAACGTGAAATTCGGCACCGGCGGCAACTACGGCATCTACCAGTTGGACAGCCAAGAAGGCCCGCAAGCGTCCCTGAAAGACTTCCCGGAAGGCAACATGGGCCATCGCCCCGGTGTCAAGGGCGGTTACTTCCCGGTCGCGCCGGTCGATAGCGAAGTCGATCTCCGCGCCGAGATGCTCTCGACAATGGGCGAGATGGGTCTGGCGATCGAAAAGCATCACCACGAAGTCGCGCAGAGCCAGCACGAGTTGGGCACGAAGTTCGGTCCCCTGACCATGCAGGCCGACCACATGCAGATCTACAAATACTGCGTGCATAACGTTGCCCATAGCTACGGCAAGTCGGCGACGTTCATGCCGAAGCCGATCTACGGCGATAACGGGTCGGGCATGCATGTCCACCAGTCGATCTGGAAAAACGGCAAGCCGCTGTTCGCGGGCAACCGCTACGCCGACCTGTCGGAAACCTGCCTGTATTACATCGGCGGCATCATCAAGCACGCCAAGGCGCTGAACGCATTCACCAACCCGTCGACCAACAGCTACAAGCGGTTGATCCCTGGGTTCGAAGCGCCGGTGTTGCTGGCTTATTCCGCCCGTAACCGTTCGGCGTCGTGCCGCATCCCGTATGCGACCAACCCGAAGGCCAAGCGCGTGGAAGTCCGCTTCCCCGACCCGACCGCCAATCCGTACCTGGCATTCGCTGCCATGCTGATGGCCGGCCTGGACGGGATCAAGAACAAGATCCACCCCGGCGACCCGATGGACAAGGACCTTTACGATCTTCCCCCGGAAGAGCTGAAGGACATCCCGACGGTATGCGGCAGCTTGCGCGAAGCCCTCGGCGCCCTCGCCGCGGATCACGAGTTCCTGCTGGCCGGCGATGTGTTCTCCAAGGACCAAATCGAGAGCTATATCGATCTGAAATGGTCCGAAGTCTATCGCTTCGAACACACCCCGCACCCGGTCGAGTTCGAGATGTACTACTCGGTCTAATCGGGCTTTCCCGTTCGGCCAGCGCCCCGTCGTCCGAGAGGACGGCGGGGCGTTTGTTTTTTGGGCATCTTTCCATCCAAAAATGCCTTTTATCTAATGGTCATCGATCGGGGCAGTTGCCTCGATATTAAGCAATGCCGGTTTCATATGCGCCACGCGCGCCCGGCCTCCCCGATCGTGGGGGGCGCCGATCGGCTCCCCCCTGCTTTTTCCAGCAACGGGTCGTCCGAATGCGCGGTGGTTGCCACATAATATAACATTATTGCAGACACTTATATGTCAATCCTTCAAAAACGCACGATCGGATTTCCCACCCCGCGAGAACTGGGCACGGATCTTGAATAGCCCCTACCGATCCGCCGCTCGCTTCGATGCGGTGGTACCGGAGAGGAACAATGGCGCTCACGTTCAACGGGGACACATCGACATGAAACTGATCATGGCCATCATCAAGCCGTTCAAACTGGACGATGTCCGCGAAGCCCTCACGCCGCTCGGCGTTCAAGGCCTTACGGTTACCGAGGTCAAAGGCTTCGGGCGGCAAAAAGGACAGACCGAAATTTACCGTGGTGCCGAATACCACGTCAGCTTCCTGCCGAAGATCAAGGTCGAAGTCGTGGTCAGCGACGACCTTGCCGATCAAGTGATCGAGGCAGTCGCGAAAGCCGCCCATACCGGCAAAATCGGCGACGGCAAGGTTTTCGTCATGGATATCGAGCGCGCGATGCGAATCCGCACCGGGGAAACCGACGGCGAAGCGCTGTAAACCAAACGCAAGGGAAACAGGACTATGATGAAACCCCGCTCTAAATGGGGCATGGCCGCCATCGCGCCAATGCTTCTGGCCGCTGCCCCGGCCTTCGCCGAACCGCAGATCGACACTGGCGATCAGGCATGGATGCTAACCAGCACCGCGCTGGTGCTGATGATGACCATTCCCGGCCTAGCGCTGTTCTATGCCGGCATGGTGCGCAAGAAGAACGTGCTCGCGACCATGATGCAGTCGTTCGCGATCACCTGCATTGTAACGCTGGTGTGGGTCGTTGCCGGCTACAGCATCGCCTTCACCAACGGCAACGCGTTCATGGGCGACTTCTCCCGCGTCATGCTGAAAGGCATCGCGGACGGCATCAGCAAAGGCGGCGACGTGCCGTTCCTGCTGGGCGCCGGCAGCCCGGCCGAAGCGCAACAAACGATCTCCGAGTCGCTGTACATGATGTATCAGATGACGTTCGCGATCATCACGCCGGCGCTCATTTGCGGCGCCTTCGCCGACCGCATGAAGTTCTCGGCAATGTGCATCTTCATGACCTTGTGGTCCTTGTTCATCTATGCGCCCGTCGCGCATTGGGTCTGGGCGCCGACGGGCTGGGCCTCGGTTGCAGGCGTGCTCGACTTCGCTGGCGGCACCGTCGTGCACATCAACGCTGGTGTCGCCGGTCTGGTGTGCTGCTTGGTCCTCGGCAAACGTCAGGGTTACGGGACGACCAACATGTCGCCCTACAACCTGAGCTACGCTGTGATCGGCGCATCCTTGCTGTGGGTTGGCTGGTTCGGGTTCAACGCGGGTTCTGCGGTGGGTGCGAACGGCCGAGCAGCCATGGCGATGACGGTGACGCAGATCGCGACGGCAGCGGCGGCCATGGGCTGGATGTTCGCGGAGTGGATCACCAAGGGCAAGCCCTCGGTCCTCGGCGCGATCTCCGGTGCGGTTGCCGGCTTGGTGGCGATCACCCCGGCATCCGGCTTCGTGCTTCCGGGTGCTTCGATCGTCATCGGCCTCGCGGCTGGCGTGATCTGCTTCTGGTCGGCGACAGCTCTGAAGCACATGCTCGGTTACGACGACTCGCTCGACGCGTTCGGCGTGCAC
>JBAXFK010000022.1:0-27094 GCA_037139955.1 Rhodospirillales bacterium | reverse complement strand
ATCACGACGTCTACATCACCGACTGGAAAAATGCCCGCGACACCCCGTTATCGGCCGGGATATTCGACCTCGATTCCTTCGTCGATCATTTGATCCAATTCATGGAAACGATCGGTCCCGGCGGGCATCTGGTCGCGGTATGCCAACCGACCGTCGCGGCGCTGGCCGCCGTGGCCGTAATGGCGGAGGACCGCAATCCTGCGCAGCCTCGCAGCATGACCTTGATGGCGGGGCCGATCGATACGCGGATCAATCCGACCAAGGTCAACGAACTCGCGAAATCGAAACCGATCGAATGGTTTCAGAAAAAGATGATCGGCACCGTGCCGTGGCGGTACAAGGGCGCCAATCGGCGGGTTTATCCGGGATTCATGCAGTTGACGGCGTTCATGAGCATGAACCTCGATCGCCATATCAATGCCCATGTCGCGCAGTTCCACGCATTGGCGCAACGGGATCGTACTAAATCGGCAGCACATAAGAAATTCTACGACGAATACGGTGCCGTTATGGATTTGCCGGCGGATTTTTTTCTGGAAACCGTGCAGCACATTTTCCAGGAACACGATTTGCCGCTGGGCCGCCTGATGTGGCACGGCCGCAAGGTCAAACCGGAACTCATTCGTCGCACCGCGTTGATGACCGTGGAAGGCGAACGCGACGATATCTGCGCCATCGGCCAAACCGTCGCCGCGCTCGACCTATGCTCGGGCGTGCGCGTCAGTATGAAGCGCCACCACCTGCAAACCGGAGTCGGCCATTACGGCGTCTTCAGCGGTCGCAGGTGGGAGAACGAGGTTTATCCCCGGGTCAGAGCGATGATCCAGGCCTTGAGCTGACAGGTCAGGCGACCGCGTCGGCCAAACGTTGCAGGTAGTAAGCGGGGTCGCCGAACAGCCGTTCGATGACCAAGCAGCGGCGGAAGTAGTGGCCGACGGCGTATTCTTCCGTCATGCCGATGCCGCCATGCATCTGCACCGCGCTTTGCGACACGTAACGACCGGCTTGCCCGATACCGACTTTGGCGGTCGCCATATCGTGCGCGCGTTCCACCGGATCGTCGTTCTCCAGGCTCATGGTCGCGAGCATGGCCATCGAGCGACCTTGTTCTGCCGTCATGAACATATCGGACATGCGATGCTGCACGACCTGATACGTGCCGATGGGCTGGCCGAACTGGACGCGGGTTTTGCTATATTCCAGCGTCATTTCGTTCATGGCTTCCATCGCGCCAACGGTCTCGGCGGCAGTGGCCGCGATGCCGATTTCCACGATCTTTTCCACGATCGCCAAGCCCTTGCCGACCTCCCCCAGGACTTCCGTCGCCCGGACGTTGGACAGGGAAATATCGGCGTAGCGGGTTTCGTCGCGACCGACATAACCGCGCCGCGCCACGCCTTGCGTGCTGGCATCGACCAAGAACAGGGTGATGCCGTCGGCATCGTAACGCTCGCCGGACGTGCGGGCGCTCACGATCAGCTTATCTGCTGAATCCCCGTGGGAAACGACGGTTTTCGACCCATCGAGGACCCAAGCGCCGCCGTCTTTTTTCGCGGTCGTGACGACATCGGTTAAGTCGTACCGAGCTTGCCGCTCGCTATGGGCGAACGCCATTTTCAGGCTGCCCTCTGCGATGGCCGGCAAGATCGCCTGCTTTTGCGCGTCGGTTCCGGCGGCCAATATGGCGCCGCCGCCTAGGATGACGGTGGGGAAATAGGGTTCCACCACCAGAACCTTACCGAAGGCTTGCATGACCAGCATGGCTTCCTGCGGGCCGCCGCCGTAGCCGCCGTATTGTTCGGGGTAAGGCAAGCCTAATAAGCCGAGTTCGGCGAACTGCGACCACATCGCGGTCGACCATCCCTCGGCCGCAGCAATGTAGGTTTTGCGTTGCGCGAAAGAGTAATTATCCGCCAGCATCCGGCTGACGGATTCGATCAGCAGGCGCTGGTCGTCGGAGGGTTCGAAATCCATTAGAGCCCCAACACGGCTTTGGTGAGAATATTCTTCTGAATCTCGTTCGTGCCGCCGTAAATCGACGCCGCGCGTAGAAACAGATACGAACCGACCGAGGCGGACGACGCCTCCAGCATGTCGTCGGCCTCGTTCATGGCCGCCAATTCCTGCGCCCAGATCGGGGTTGCCATCGGGCCGGCGACATCGATCGCCAGTTCGGTGGTGGCTTGCAGGAGTTCGGTGCCTTTCACTTTCAGCACCGACGAAAGCGGATCGGGTTTGCCGCCGCCGGCTTTGTCGTGCGCGGACACCACGCGGTACTGCGTGATTTCCAGCGCCTTCATGTCCACTTGCAACTGCGCCACGCGCTGGCGGAACACCGGGTCGGAACTCAACGGCCGCCCGTTGGCGTTGACCTTATGTGCCATATCGATCGCAGCATTCACACGCTCTTTCGATTTGCCCAAGCGGGCGATGCCGGTGCGTTCGTTGCCGAGCAGGAACTTGGCGACGTCCCAGCCTTTATTTTCCTGATGGACCAAATTCTCGACCGGTACGCGCACATCGTCGAAAAACACTTCGTTCAGGTGATGCGACCCGTCGATCGAAATGATCGGGCGCACCGTGATGCCCGGCGTCTTCATGTCCACCAGAATGAACGAGATGCCTTCCTGCCGTTTGCGCGCTTCGGGGTTGGTGCGCACGAGGACAAAGCACCAATCGGCGTGATGCGCGGTAGAAGTCCAGATTTTCTGGCCGTTCACAACGTAATGATCGCCGTCCCGCTTCGCTGCAGTCTTCAACGACGCCAGATCGGAACCGGCGCCCGGCTCGCTGAAGCCCTGGCACCACCAATCGTCGATGTTCGCCGCGCGCGGCAGAAAGCGCTTCTTTTGCGCTTCGGTACCGAACTGGATCAGAACCGGTCCGATCATGGTGATGTTGAACGAGGACAGCTCCGGCGCCGGCGCCATCTGGTTTTCTTCCAGGAAGATCATCTTCTGGATCGCGGTCCAGCCAGTGCCGCCCCACTCTTTCGGCCAGGACAGACCGGCCCATCCCTTGGCGTTCAGGATGCGCTGCCAACGCACCGTGTCTTCCTTGTTGGGATGATGGCCGAGCTTCATTTTGGCATGAATATCGGCGGGGAGATTGTCGCGGATGAAGGTGCGTACTTCATCGCGGAAAGCTATTTCCTCGGGGGTAAAGCGCAGATCCATGGGTTCGTTCCCTCTTACTGGCCGGCAGCTTATGCCGGGCTGGGGGGATGGCGCAACGTGGGTTACGATCCGCGAAACAGGGAAGGGATCCGGACATGCCAGTTGCATCGATCGACGCACGCACCTTGAAAGCTTGGCTGCACGACGGCGGGGAAATCGCGCTGCTCGATGCGCGGGAGGAAATGCCCTTCGACCTCCGCCACATCCTGATGGCGGCCTGCGTCCCGCTCGGGCGGCTGGAAATCGTTGTCGGCGACACCGTGCCGCGCCGCGCCGCTCGGGTCGTTTGGTGCGACGATGGCGAGGGCCTCGCCGAGCGCGCGGCGGCACGGATGGCGGGGCTGGGGTATCGGGATGTGTCGGTCCTGACCGGCGGCATCGCGGCCTGGGAAGCAGCGGGCTATCGGATCTACAGCGGCGTCCACGTCCCATCCAAAGCCTTCGCCGAGGTGGTCGAGCACGAGGCGCACACACCCTGGGTCGATGCCGTCGAACTGAACCGGATGATCGAGTCCGGGATGGATATGGTGCTGTTCGACAGCCGATCGTACGAGGAGTTTCACAACAACAGTATTCCGACGGCGATCAGCGTCCCCGGCGCCGAGCTGGTGTATCGCTTCGCCGATCTCGTGCCGTCGCCAGATACGATGGTGGTGGTGAACTGCGGCGGGCGAACCCGCAGCATTATCGGCGCGCAGTCGCTGATAAACGCCGGCGTGCCGAACAAAGTTGTATCCATGCAAAACGGCACCCAAGGCTGGCACCTCGCGGGGTTGAAGGTGCTGAAGGGGGAAACCGCACGAGCCGGTGCGGTCTCGCAAACCGGGCACGCTGCGGCACGCAAACGTGCAGCCAGGGTCGCGGAACAATTCGGGGTGGTTTCGATCGATCTGCCCACGCTAGCGGCATGGCGGGCGCAGGCGGATACGCGGGCGCTGTTCGTGTTCGACGTGCGTTCGCCCGAGGAATACGCGGCCGGGCATCTGCCGGGCATGAAGAACGTGCCGGGCGGGCAATTGGTGCAGGAAACCGATCGCCACGCCGCGATCTGGGGCGGTTGGGTGGTCTGCGTCGACGACGACGGCGTGCGCGGAATCATGACCGCACATTGGATGAAGCAAATGGGTTGGAACGCGGTGGCTCTGACGGTCGATCGCCTCAGCGGCGAAACCGGACCCTATGTCCCTCCAGCGCTCGGCATGACCGACGCGCCGACGATCGATGTCGCCGACTTGGCGGCGCGGACCGATGCGACGGTGGTCGATTTGGATTGGAGCCGAGCCTATTTCGACGGGCATATCCCAGGCGCCTGGTACGCGATCCGGTCCCGTCTGGCCGACGATTTTGCGAAATTACCAACGTCGGATGCGATCGTATTCACCTCCGCAGACGGGGTTTTGGCGCGACTTGCGGCGGCGGAATGGGGCGGCCGAGCACCTGTTTTCGCGTTGGCGGGCGGCACCCAGGCGTGGGTTGCGTCCGGACGCCCGTTGGAAACGGGGGCAACACGGATGGCAAGCACGCCCGACGACATGCGTCTGCGGGCGCGGGAAATGCCGGGAAAGGTCGAGGACGCGATGAATGCGTATTTGTCGTGGGAGATCGAACTGGTGAACCAGATGGCGACGGACGACGACCAGCGGTTTCGCGTCGGCGTGGGGTGAAGAGGCCCGTTAAGGGGGCAATATTACCCGATGCGGATAACCACCTTCCCTACGTGTGTCTGCCCCTTCAAATGATGGTAGGCTGCTTTGGCATCGCCGAAATCGAACACCCGATCGACGACCGGCCGGATTTTGTGTAGCGACACAGCCGCATTCATCGCTTGGAACATTTGCCTGGACCCGACATAGATTCCGCGCAGCACGGTATTGCGCCGCAAGACCGGGGTCGGATTGATCTCCCCGCCCGTGAGCACGCCGATCAGATGCACCTGCCCACCGATGCGCGCGGCTTCCACCGAGCGCCCGAGGGTGCCCGCCCCACCGACTTCGACGACATGATCGACGCCGCGTCCACCGGTTAGGGCTTGCACTTGCTCCTGCCATTCCGGGTGGGTGCGGTAATTTACTCCGTCGGACGCCCCCAGCGCTTTCACCCGCGCTAGTTTTTCGTCCGACGACGACGTGCCGATGACCCGTGCTCCGGCGGCGTGGGCGAATTGCAGGGCGAAGATCGATACGCCACCGGTGCCCAGGATTAGCACCGTTTCGCCGCTGCGCAGCGATTTGCCGGCATAAAGTGCGTTCCAGGCGGTGACGCCGGCACAGGGCAAAGTCGCGCCTTCCTCGAACGACAGATGCTCTGGAAGGGGCACCACGCCATCCTGGTCGAACAGCACGTATTCCGCCAGCACGCCATCGATTGCCCCCCCGCGGGAGCTATCGACGTGGTACGATTCCATATCGCCGCCGATCCAGTTCTGCATGAACAGTCCGGCTACCCGTTCGCCTATCGCGACACGTGTCACCTCGTCGCCGCATTCCACGACCTCCCCGGCGCCATCGGATAGGGGTACCAAGTTCGGCGGCACTGTGCCCCTGGCGGCGCGACCGGCGGCGACGTTCAGGTCGCGGTAGTTCAGGCTGGCGGCGCGCATACGGACCAGTATCTGGCCGCGGCCGGGCTTCGGCATCGGGATTTCGCGTAGCGCCAGTGTGTCGATACCGGCGGCCTGGGGGAAGAAATACTGTTTCATGGTTAGGTTCTCTCAGTAGCCGCGAGCGGTATCGAACAGGTTGGGCAGCGTTTGCCCCGCTTGGTAGGCGCGCAGATTGTCCAGGAAGATTGCCAAACTATGCGCGTTATAGGTCGCCGGATCGTCGGCCGAGGTATGCGGGCTGACGATCAGATTCGGTGTCGTCCACAGCCGATGCCCCGCTGGGATCGGTTCGGGGCTGAACACATCCAGCACCGCGCCGGACAAATGCCCATCGTCCAGCAGGTCGCAGACCGCATTCTGATCCACAAGGTCGCCTCGGCCGATATTCACCAACCCGGTCCCGTGCGGCAGCAAGCCCAGCCGCCGCCGGTCGAGCAACCCGCGCGTCTGTTCGGTCAACGGGCAGGCGAGAACCAGAAAATCCGTCTCCGGCAGCACCGCGTCCAAGTCCGACGTCGCGACAACCCGATCGCAATGCGGGTGCGATGTCGCGCTCGTCCGTACCCCCGTGACCCGCAACCCGAACCGCCGCCCATGCTCGGCTACAGCCCCGCCGAGGACGCCAAGCCCCACGACCGTCATGCGCCGGCCGCTCAACACCGAGCCCCAGAGCTTTTGCCACCGCCCGGCACGCTGGTTGGTTGTCATCGCGGGAATGCGGTTGGCGAGCATCAGCACTGCCATGATGCCGAATTCCCCCGCCTTGGCGGCATGGGTGCCCCGGTTGTTCATCAGGGCGACCTTGGGCGGCAGCCAATCGTAAGGCGCAAGCCGGTCGAGGCCGGCATTGGTCAAGAATAGCAGCTTCAAATGCGGGGCGGGGCAGGGAAACCAAGCCTTCACGATGCCGGCGTCGCAGACTAGCGCGTCGGCATCGGCCATAGCGGCCACGAATTCGTCCCGACCGGTGCCGACTGTGACACTATGCCCGGTTGCGCCGGCCCGCCCGACGGCCTCGTCCCACATAGTGCGGGAGAAATGAAACAGCGGGTCGTCGATGGGGTTTTGGAGGTGTATGCGCATGGGCCGAGGGTGCCACGGGGGCAGAGGACGGGGAAGGGTGCAACCGAGGCAGGCGGCCGTATGGTGAGTCTCGGGTCGGAATTTGCAGCTTTTCCGGTCGCTGTGCACCAACGATCGCACAACCCCGCTTTCGCGAACCGCGATGCTCGCGTATTCTTACCGCACGCCTTGGTGGCGTGCCGGTCGCAGCCGGGAACCGAAAAAGGGAAGTGGCCGCACAGGTATGTCCGCGCGCATTTTAATTGTCGACGATGTGCCGGCCAACACGCGTTTGATGGAAGCGAAGCTTTTGGCCGAGTATTATCAAACGACTACCGCCCGCGACGGGTTCGAAGCGCTCAAGATCGCAGCAGAGTGGCAGCCCGATTTGATCCTGCTCGACGTTATGATGCCCCGCATGGACGGCTTCGAATGCTGTAGTCGGCTGAAGGCCGATTCCGTGACTCGCCATATTCCCGTCGTGATGGTCACTGCTCTCGGTCAGCCCGCCGAGCGATTGCAAGGGCTGGAGGCCGGTGCCGACGATTTTTTGACGAAGCCGGTCGAGACCGAGACCTTGATGGCGCGGGTGCGCAGTCTGGTGCGTCTTAAACGTTTGCTCGACGAATGGCATGCGCGTAGCGAGACAGCGCGCGCCCTCGGACTAGGCACGGACCCGTTTGCGGTCCCCTCGGTTGCCGGAACCCGAGCTTTGGTGGTGGACGATTGGGATGTCAGTGCCGCCGCGACAATGGACACCTTGCCAAAAGAAGGCATCGTCGCCGTCCGTGCCCGCAATGGGGCGGAAGCGATGGCGCTGGTGCATACTGACGCGTTCGATCTGATCGTTGTCAGTTTGACGCTGGCAGGGGAAGATTCGCTCCGCCTTGTGTCCGCGATACGGGGCGGATCGCGCACGCATGAAACCCCGCTGCTATTGTTGGCCGAAACCGAGTCGCGCGACCAAGTCGTGCGCGGGTTCGAACTGGGTGCTAGCGATTGGCTGACTTTGCCCGTCGACGAAAACGAGCTCCGCGCGCGGGCGCGGAACCAAATTCGGCGCAAAATCTATCAGGACCGGTTGCGATCGGACCTAGGGTCGGCGTTGGAGATGGCGCTGATCGATCCGCTGACCGGGTTGTACAACCAGCGCTACCTCCGCCGTCATTTAGCTGGGCTGGTGGAAAGCGGGCAGAGCCGGCAGCTATCGGTGCTGATGATCGATGTAGATTTCTTCAAACGGGTCAACGACACGCATGGCCATGCGACGGGCGACAAGGCGCTGCGCCTGATCGCCGAGACGCTGCGTGCGAACACGCGGGTGTTCGACTCGCTGGCGCGCTATGGCGGGGAGGAATTCGTCGTGGTGATGCCGGGCGCGGACCGCGACGATGCGCTGCTAGCTGCGGAGCGGCTGCGGGCGGCGGTGGAACTGGCGGAATTCGTGGGGCCTGCCGGTCAGCGGGTGCCGCTGACGGTCAGTGTGGGTGTCGGTTGTTCGACCGGCGCGCCTGTATCCCCCGAATCCTTGCTGCATGCCGCCGACACCGCGCTGTACACAGCGAAAGCCGGCGGCCGCAATCGGGTCGAGCTGGCCGCTCTTACTTAATTTTGGCTTCCTTGAACGCAACGTGCTTGCGCACGACCGGATCGTACTTCTTCAGTTCGAGCTTGGTCGTGGTGGTGCGGGCGTTCTTCTTCGTGACGTAGAAGAAGCCGGTGTCGGCGGTGGAGATCAGCTTGATCTGCACGGTGTTGGTCTTGGCCATGATCGGTTCCTGGTCGGCTGAGGGCGCGAAGGGCGGCAAAATGCGTACAAGGGGGCGTGGGGTCAAGTGCGAAGATGTGCAGGCGCGCATGCGCGGTCGTTGCCGACGCCCCGCGCAATTGTGCACTGCACCCATATCTTCGTTTGGCTTGGCTGTGGCACTGCCAACTGTCGTCGATGCAAAAAGATCGTAGAAAGACTGGTCTAATCGCAACGACGCGGTTAAAGGCGCTGTAACGGTGTCCCGAATCGGGGTGTCTCGTGGATAGCCCACTTTGCGTGTGGCACCTCGGGCCGGTTGGAACCCCGTGCCGGCCAAGAACTCGCACGAGCATAAACCGTTCCCGCAGGAGGCAACATGTCGAAAGCGTTTATCACCCGCGTCATTCAGGAATCCGCCGAGCTAACGGGCGCTGCCGCCAATCGCGCTGCTGGCGACTTGATGGAAGCAATCGTCAAGGAACTGAAGAAGTCCGGCAAATTCACTCTGCCCAGCTTCGGTACCTTCACTGTGCGCAAGACCAAGGCGCGCAAGGGCCTGAACCCCCGCACCGGTGAGGCCATCAAGGTCAAAGCTGGCAAGACCGTGCGTTTCAAGGCGTCCCCGACGCTGAAGAAAGCGGTCTGATTTATCGATAAGCGAGGCGCATATGGCGCGCCTCGCCGCTTCGGTCGTCGCACATCCCTGGATCGGGGTGTTCGTGGTTGGGCTTGGCACCATGGTCGTGCCGTTCGACTCGTCGGTGAACGTAGCGTTCCCGCATATTGTGCGCGCCTTCGGGCTGCCGATCCCCGCCATCCAGTGGGTGGTGATCGCTTATACTTTCACTTATGCCGCGCTGACGCTGGTCTTCGGCCGGGTCGGCGACATGATCGGCCATCGCGCCGTTTTCCTGGCAGGCTGCGCATGCAGTACCGTCGCATTCATCCTTTGTTCCGCCGCTCCGGCCTATTCTTGGTTGCTGGCCGCGCGCGTTTTGCAAGGTGTCGGCGCGGCGCTTACCCTGAGTTGCGGTCCCGCGATTGCCACCAGCCTCTACCCCGAGGCGCAGCGTGCCCGTATCCTCGGTTACTACACCATGGCATTCGGACTCGGCGCCACGATCGGCCCGGTCGTGGCTGGGCAGATGATCGGCCATTTCGGTTGGCAGGCGGTGTTCTGGTTCCGAGCACCGGTGGCCGCCGCAGCTTTGCTGCTGGCGTTCGGATTGCCGGAGGGACGTGGCAAGGGCCATCAGAGTTTCGACGCGCCGGGCGCGCTGCTTTTGGTGCTGACGATCGCTGCGATGCTGATGGCACTGAACCAATTGCGCGACCTTGGCGTCTGGTTTGTCGTCGGGGCGATCGTGACGGCGCTGTCGGGCGTGCTGTTCGCGCGGCGCCAATTGCGGATCGCGCAGCCGATCGTCGATCTACGCTATTTCCGCGATCTGGATTTCGCCTTGGTCAACATGGCGCATGCGGCGCTGAACGTGGCTGGATTTTCCATCATGCTGCTGGTGCCGTTCTATTTGGACCGCCTAGGCGGTCTGTCGGTGCCAGTAGGCGGCATAGTTCTCGCCTCCTCGCCGCTCGGGATTGTGCTGTCCGCGCCATTGGCGGGGCGTTTGGCGACTCGGGTGTCGCCGAAGTTCTTGGCGTGGATCGGGGCGGCGGGGATGGGCGCGGCGCAATTCGCGATCGGACTTGCTGGCGATCCGCCGTATATTGCGGCCTTGTGCGTGGCGATGTTCGCGCAGGGCTTCGGGCTGGGCCTGTTCCAGGTGGCTTATTTCGACATCGCCACTGCGACCATTCCCAAGGAGAACCGGGGCGTGGCCGGGTCGCTGGTCATGGTGACCCGCACCGTGGGGGTGGTGACAGGTGCGACCGTGTTGATGCTGATTTTCCAGACCCTGCGGGCCGGCGCCATGGCGCGGGGCGCGTCGGATACGGCAGCCTTTTTGACGGGCTTCCAAAGTGCCTTTCACATCGCTGCCGCGCTGCCGGTGTTGGTGGTTCTGGCGGCGCTGGCACGAGGCTGGGGGCGCCGTCGGCGCTAGTGCGGCTTTGGGACTTGCGGCCCATGCCGAACGGCGCGACCATCCAGGTTGATAATAATAGGGAGAAACGTCGATGGAATTCGGCATGTTCCATGAGTTCCAGCGCAGGCCGGGCCAGTCCGAGGCCGATGCCTTTACGGAGTCGTTCGAATTGGTCGATGCGGCTGAAACCACCGGCCTCGACGTGATGTGGCTTGCCGAACTGCATACCTCCCCCGAGCGGTCGGTGCTGGCTGCACCACTGAGCATTGCGAGTGCGATTGCCACACGCACCAAGCGGATGAAGGTCGGAATCGCGGTGCAAGTGCTGCCGCTGTGCCATCCGCTGCGGATCGCCGAGGAAGCCGCGACGGTCGATCACATCAGCCACGGGCGGCTGATTTTCGGCATCGGCCGTTCCGGCTTTCCTCGTACGTATCAGGCCTATGGCATTTCCTATGCCGAAAGCCGCGAACGCTTCGCCGAAGTCACGGAAATCATCAAGCGCGCTTGGACGCAGGAATCATTCTCCTTCCACGGTAAATTCTACGATTTCGACGATATCCATCTGGTGCCGAAGCCTTATCAGAAGCCGTACCCGGAACTGCGTATCGCGGTGAATAGTGCGGATACCTTCATTGAATCCGGCACAGCCGGCATGCCCATTTTCGTTGCGACTCGCCTAGGCGATTTGACCGAACTGGCGCCCAATCTGCGCGCCTATCGCGAAGCTTGGCAGGCGGCTGGGCACCCCGGTCACGGCAAGGTTTACTTGCGCGTGCCGGTCTATGTCGCTGCCACCGAGAAACAGGCGCTGGAGGAACCGATGGAAAGCGTCATGCATTTCTACAAATATCTCGGGGCGCGTATCGAGGCGTCCGCCGTGCAGGAAGGTGCCCGAGCGATCGAGAATCGTGCCGAACGGGGGCAGAGGTTACAAAATATTACGTATGACGAAGTAATCGCGAGCAAGATCGTTGTCGGAACACCCGCGATGGTCGTCGATCGCCTTGCGCAACTGCGGGAGGAATTGGGCTTGTCCGGAATTTTAGCGGAATTGAACTGCGGTATGCAGATTCCGGCGCCCCAGGTGCTGAATTCGTTGCAGACGATGTGTAGCGAGGTAACCCCGAAATTTAAATGACACGGCCCGGCTACTACCGACAGCACCGGAACGACATGCGCGGCTACCTGCCGGACAATCCGTAACGGGTTCTCGAAGTGGGCTGTGGAGAAGGGGGCTTCAGTGCCGGCATCGCGAACGCGACGGAAAAATGGGGTATCGAACCCAATCCCGCTGCTGCCGAAGTCGCAGCCAGTCGTCTGGATCGCGTATTGATCGGTCGTTTCGCCGATGTGACGGCGGAATTGCCGACCCAATATTTCGACCTGATCGTCTGCAACGATGTGATCGAGCATATGGAGGATCACGATCGTTTTCTGCGCGATGTCGGACGCTATCTCGTGAAGGGCGGTGCCTTGGTCGGTTCTGTTCCCAATATGCGCAATTACAAGGTGTGGTTCGATCTGTTATGTCTTGGGGAGTGGCGTTACCAAGAGAGTGGCATCATGGATCGGACCCATCTGCGATGGTTCACCCAGACTGGGTTGCGGCGAAGTTTACGGGATGCCGGTTATACGATTGAAATCCTGCGCGGTATGAACGGCAGTCTGTCGCCCGGCCGCGCAAGGTGGGCATGGCCCCGATTTTTGTTCGGCTGCCTGTGCATCGGTCTGACATGCGGCGGTGCTCGGGACATAGTGCATGCACAATTCGGTTTTCGTGTGCGTCCAAAGGCTTGACGTGAAATAATTTTCACGGCACACCTTGTCCTAAGGGGTCGTTAAACCTCTAACGGAAAACCTAAATCGCGCCGGCCGAGCATGTCTCTGGCCGGCGTTTGTATTTCTAGGGCGGCGTCGAGGATTTGTTGCACCGCGATATCCACCATGCGGCCGCTGGCCGCGACCACGACTTTCGCGTTCGGTCCCGCCGGACCGTATTCCGTGGCGTTGGTTGGGCCGAATAGGCCGATCGTCGGGGCGCCGGATGCTGCGGCCAAATGCATCAGGCCGGAATCGTTGCCAACGAACAGCGAGACCCGCGCGAGCACCGCCGCGATCTCGGGAAGGGTCAGGCAGCCGACCAGGTCGATGGCGCCGGGAAGCGCGGCCAGTAACGGCGCGGCCATCGCGCGCTCGGTGTCGCCGGGTCCCGCGATGACGGCGGCAACCGCGTCCCCGCTGGGTAAAGCCTGGAACGCGGCGATGAAACGCTCCGGTGGCCAGATTTTCGGCAACCAGTTGGCCGTGGGGGCCAGCGCGACGATTGTGCGGCCCGCCGGCAACAAAGCCGCCGCCTTCGCTCGGTCTTCCGGCGCGGTCCAAACCACGGGCAGCGGGGGCGGATTCACCCCTAAAACGGCCGCCAATTGCATGGTCTTATGTCCGGTCGAGCGTCGCATGATCGCGCGGCGCCGGGTCGGCACGAGCCAGGACAAAGCGGACCCGCGGATGTCCACGACCAAGTCCCACCATGTCGTCGCGACCGATGCCCACAGGCCCAGCCAATGACCGCCCATCTGGCGTTTTTCTAGCGCGATAATCCGCTCCAGTCGGGGCATCCGCGCGAACAGCCCTGCCGCCACCGGGCCGCACACGACGGTGAAGCGCGCATCGGGATGGGTGCGAAGCAAATGGTTGAGCAGCCCGGTGGACAGGACTGCGTCGCCGAGACGATTGGAGGTGACGAACAGAATGCGCATGCTGCCAAGCCCATTAGCAGCGCGGCCGGAGTTTGACGACAGGGCCGCGCTTCGGCAGCTTCCCCCCGACGCAGCGTAGTGGAGTAAGATTATGTCGGACGAAACCATGGTGGCCCTTGGGGAAGACTTCCCCGAGCTGCGCGAATCCGTGCGGAAGATCTGCGCCAAATATCCAGGTACGTATTGGGCGGGCCTCGAAGACGATCAGGCCTACCCCACCGCCTTCATCGAGGAGTTGACCGAGGCCGGCTTCCTCGGGGCCTTGGTGCCGGAGGAATACGGCGGTTCCGGCCTACCGGTGCGGGCGGCGGCGGTGATTTTGGAGGAGATTAATGCCTCCGGCTGCGTCGCCAGCCAGGGGCACGCGCAGATGTACATTATGGGCACTCTGCTGCGGCATGGGTCGGAGGCGCAAAAACGCGCCTTCCTGCCCGGCATCGCGGCCGGCAAGATTCGGTTGCAGGCGTTCGGCGTGACCGAACCGACGACGGGCTCGGACACCACGCAGTTGAAGACGCGGGCGGTGCGGGACGGGGATTCCTACATCGTTAATGGCCAAAAAGTGTGGACGAGTCGCGCCATGCACTCCGACATGATGTTGCTGTTGGCACGTACCACATCGGCCGACCAGGTGAGAAAGCGATCCGATGGGTTGTCGGTGTTCCTGATCGACATGCGCGAAATGAATAAGGGCAAAGGGCTGGAGGTGCGGCCTATCAAGGCCATGATCAATCACAACACCACCGAGATTTTCTTCGACAATTTCCGCATCCCGGCCGACAGCCTGATCGGCGAGGAGGGCAAAGGCTTTCGCTACATTCTGGACGGCATGAACGCCGAACGTATCCTGGTGGCGTCCGAAGCGGTGGGCGACGGCCGCTGGTTCGTCAAAAAAGCCACCCAATACGCCAAGGATCGCGTTGTCTTCGGGGCACCGATCGGTAAAAATCAAGCGGTGCAGTTCCCAATCGCCCGCGCTTGGGCCGAATTGGAGGCTGCCGATATGGTGTGCCGCCGCGCCGCCGCTTTGTTCGATAACGGCAAAGAGTGCGGTGCCGACGCGAACATCGCCAAGCTGTTGGCCTCGGAGGCTGCCTGGAAAGCCGCCGACACCTGCATGCAGACGTTCGGGGGCTTCGCCTATGCGAGGGAATACGAGATCGAAAGAAAATGGCGGGAAGTGCGACTCTATCAGATCGCACCGATTTCCACGAACTTGATCCTGGGTTATGTCGGACAGCATGTGCTGGGCATGCCCCGGTCGTACTGAAACAAGGGAAACGCGCACAATGTCGGAAACAGCCGAAAAAGAAGCGCCCATACGGGCTGCTACACGCCCGCAAGTGCCGGGTCGCGTGATCTTCAATGCGTTGAAGGACACCGATAAGCCGCAAGAGTACTACAACGATATCAAGCAGAAATTCGCCGAAGCCCGCGATCTGCGTCTGAGCTACCGTCCCGATGGGCGTGCGCAGTACACGTCGGAGCTGGAAGGCGAACTCGCGAAATACGAGATCGACCCCTATGCGGAAGCTAATGTCGATCGCGCTGCGATTACCGACACGGTCGAAGTGCTATTGATCGGTGGCGGATTTTCGGCCCTGCTGACGGCGGCCCGCCTGCGCGAGCGCGGTGTGGAGAGCATCCGTATCGTCGAACGCGGCAGCGATGTCGGCGGCACTTGGTACTGGAACCGTTACCCCGGCGCGGCGTGCGACGTCAGTGCCTACGACTACATGCCGTTGCTCGATGAAATGGGCTATGTCCCGGGCCATTTCTACGCCAAGGGGCCGGAAATCTTCGCCCATTGTCAGGCGATTGCTCGGAAATATAACCTGTACGATCTTGCAGTGTTTCAGACCACGGTGACCTCCACCGTATGGGACGCCAAGACGAAGCTGTGGACCGTGAGCACGGATCGCGGCGACAAGATGACCGCCCAGTTCGTGATTTGCGCGAACGGTACACTGTCCAAGCCGAAGCTGTCGAAGATCGACGGGATGGAGACCTTCGAGGGCCATTCGTTCCACACGTCCCGCTTCGACTACAAATATTGCGGTACCGACCTGTCCAACTTGAAGGATAAGGTGGTTGGGATTATCGGCACGGGTGCCTCGGCCGTGCAGATCATTCCACGCGTGGGCCGAGCGGCGAAGGAACTCTATGTGTTCCAGCGCACGCCGTCGGCGATCGATATCCGCGACGACACGCCGACCGATCCCGAATGGGCGGCTTCGTTGCAGCCGGGTTGGCAGGAAGAGCGGCTGGCCAAGCATATGAAGGGCCCGCAGATCAGCGAAGAAGACAAAGCCGCGTTGGCGGCACTGCCGCGCGACGAGAAAATCCGCCGCCAGGAAAACCAGAATATCGAGCACATGATGCGGATTCATCGCCGTGTCGAAGAAATCGTGAAGGACTCGAAAACGGCCGAGGCGTTGAAGCCGTGGTACATGCATCGCTGCAAACGCCCTTGCTACGACGACGAATATTTGCCTGCGTTCAACCTGCCGAATGTCCATCTGGTGGACACCGACGGTAAGGGCGTGACCCAAATCGGGCCGCGCGGCGTGATCTTCGAGGGGCGCGAGTATCCCGTCGACGTGTTGATCTACGCCACCGGTTTCGAAGTGCAGGTAACCGGCATCTACAACGACATCCGTGGCGAAAACGGTCTGGAACTGAACGAGAAGTATGCCGACGGCATGCGGACGGTTTTCGGCATCCACTCTGCCGGCTATCCGAACCTGTTCATCATGGGCGGCTATCAGGCCTCGTTCCAGTTCAACCTGACGTTCATGCTCCGCACCCAAGGCGCCCATATCGCCGAGTGCATCAAGTATGTCCGCGAGCGGAACTGCGCCACGATCGACGCATCGCCGGAAACCGAGCAGTGGTGGGTGGATGAGGTGATCCGTCATCGCGGCCGTACCAACCGCAACAAGGAATGCACACCGGGGTATTACAATTTCGAGGGCGAGGAAAATCGCCGTCAAGACGGTAATTACAACGGTGGATTCTATCAGTACTTCCTCCACATGGAAGAAGTGCGGAAGGATATGGAAAAGCACTTCCGGTTCGCATAACGGCCGGAAATCGTCGTGGCGGATGCGAATTCGCCACGACGAACCGCTTGGCTGCTACTCCATCACCCAACCACGATCCCGTTTCAATACGGCCGTATGGGTCTGTGCCAAGCGCCGATCTTCTGACATCTCCAGCCAATCGCGTAGGCGTTCCATCACGCGTCGGGTGGGTACCGCGAGGTCCAGCGCCATCGCCTCGTGCATGCCGTAATAACGTAGGTTGTCGAGTTCCCCATCGCCGCCGATCGTGCCGGATACGAGGTCGGCCGACACCACCAAAAACCGGGCATTGAACCGAATCGGGTTGCTCGGCGGCGTCACCGCGCGGGCTAGGAATTCTAGCCCGCCCAGTCTTGGCGGTGTGCCCAGGGTCAGGCCGGTTTCTTCCAGCAATTCTCTTGCCGCAGCGGCGCCGATGCCATGCGCTAGGTGTGCATTGGCATTTTTGCGCAGCAGCCGTTCGGTATGCGCCGCCAGCGGAGTGGCACACGGTGCGGTCAGATCCGCCCGATCCACCGCGCCGCCGGGGAATACCAGCCGGTTCGGCATGAAGCGGTGCTTATGGCCGCGCATCCCCATCAGCACTTCGGGTTCGCCGGCAGTGTAGCGCAGGACCAAAAGGCTGGCGGCATGGCGGGCGCGGACGGCTCGCGGGCGAGGAGCTTCGGTCTGGTCGACCAATGCGGCGTGGGAATCAGGCAAGATCGAAACCCTTGGTCTTGAGGTAAGCAGCAAACCCGAAGCGCTCGGGGACGGATAATTGGCGGGCGACGTTTTCGCTCCAGCCCACGCCGTCGCGCGGAGGGTAGACGTCGTTGTTTTTCAGGCCGGATGCGGCCACCGGATCGCGGGCGCGGCGCCGATCGTCGTAGGCGGCGACGTCCTCGGGCAGTTTCGAATCGTCATACCTCTCCCGATGGACGACAACGGACGGCGGTAGGCGCATCGCCACCGGGCGACGAAATTGCGGCCATCCGACAGACAACCCCGCCACCGGATAGACCCCGGCGGGAAGTCCGAGCAACGGGGAGACGCGTTCGATGTGGGATCGGACGTAGGAGATGGGGCAGGAACCGAGGCCGACCGCCTCCGCCGCCGCCATGAATTGCCCCATTGCCAGGGAGCAATCGACGGCGGTGTTTAGGAACGTGTCCAAATTGTTGTTGGCATGTGGCATGTCGTGCATGCCGCATAGCCGTTGGCCGCGCCGCATATCGCCACACCAAACCAGGAAGACGGGCGCGGTGGCAATCCAGTCCATGGTGCCGATCCAGTCGGCGATTTGCTTGATCCGAGCGCGGTCGCGCATGACTACAACGGAGTATTGCTGGAGGTCGGATTTCACTGGAGCCGATTGCGCCGCCGCCAGCAGCGCATCGAGGAGCGAGTCCGGAATACCGCGCTCGGTGTAACGCCGCGTGACCCGGCGATCGAGCAAAGGGGCGATGGCATCGGGCACTTCTACCCCAGGGAGGTCGATCCCATAGCGTGCGCGCAGCATCTCCTGTCCATCCGGCATCTCGGAACCCTCCTGCTTGTTTCGATGCGAAGTATCGGTGCCTGCCCCGATCCCGACAAGAGCGGGCCTAAACCGCCTCGGCGAGGACAAGGCGCCGTCGTGCCACGGTCCCGACCGGCATGCCGGCGTACACGTCCTTCACGGCCTCCACGATCGTCACGCCCGCCAAGGCCGGCACTGCGTGGCGCCCGATGCGCTCGATCGCCGGTGCCGCACGTAGCATCAACCGCAACTTCACCGGTGGCAGCCACAACGCCGCGTCGTGCCGCTCCACTCGGAATAGGGCTGCGGCAAGTAACTGGTCTAACTGGCAGATCGAGTAAGGATGGCCGTGGCCGAAGGGCGTGCTTTCCCAATAGGCCCACATGCCGGTGCGATTGGGTGCGACGATCGACAGGCGCCCGTCGTCTTTGAGCACCCGCCAAACCTCCCGTAACATTCGTCTGGCGCTTTCGGCGGATTCCAGCCCATGCACCAGTAGAACCCGATCGAAGCTGAGATCGGGGAAGGGCAGCGCATCTTCCTCCGACACGCAAGACAAGCCTGGGCTGCCGACGGGCCAGCGGGCGGCACCCATTTGAGCGGGCGTCAAAGCGATGCACCGACGTGCTTGTTCCCGCCATGCCCGGAGGTATGGCGCGGTGTGCCCGATGCCCAGCACCGACTGCCCCGCGAGGTTGGGCCAGAGCGCGGTCAATCGCTCCCGCAGGAGGCGTGCGGTGACGGCACCCCTGGCGGAGGCGTAGAACGCGGCTGTCGCTTGCGCATCGGCTGCCATGCCGCGATGCTATACCACAGAAGCCGACGTTCGGCGGTACCGCGAAGGGCCAAGAGTATGACGATAACCGCTCAATCCGTCCCGATTTTGAATGACAACTACGCCTGGCTGCTTAAAGACAGCGAAACCGGCGCCACGGCGATCGTGGACCCCGCCGATGCCAAACCGATCGTCGCGGCCATCGAGGCGCAGGGCGGCCGGCTCGATCTGATCCTGCTGACCCATCACCACGCCGACCACACGGCCGGCGTCGACGAAGTCCGCGCGCATTTCA
The DNA here is from genome assembly GCA_037139955.1 of Rhodospirillales bacterium. Taxonomy (GTDB): domain Bacteria; phylum Pseudomonadota; class Alphaproteobacteria; order Acetobacterales; family Acetobacteraceae; genus Rhodopila. The sequence continues at coordinate 8,046 of JBAXFK010000022.1, read as the reverse complement.
ACTGCAAGGTCGTGGGCGCTGCCGCCGACGCGCATCGGTTACCGAAACTGGATATCGCTTTGAAGGAGGGCGATATCGTGGCCCTGGGCAACGCCAGGGGGCAGGTGATCGAAACACCCGGCCACACCCGAGGCCAAATCAACTTCTTCTTCCCCGAGGGCCCTGTGCTGCTATCGGGCGATACGCTGTTCAGCTTGGGCTGCGGCCGCCTGATCGAGGGTACTGCCGGGGAAATGTTCGACAGCCTCGCGAAATTGGCGGCGCTGCCCGGCAACACGCTGGTCTGTTGCGGCCACGAATACACCGAGAGTAACGCCAAATTTGCCCTGACGGTGGATCCCGACAACGCCGCGTTGCAAGCCAGGGTCGCCGAAGTGCGGAAGCAGCGCGCCGCCGGCCAACCGTCGGTGCCGTCCATGATGTCGGACGAATGCGCCGCCAACCCCTTTCTGCTCGCCAAAGACGTCGCCAGCCTGGCCGACGTGCGGGGCAGAAAAGACCGATTCTGAGAGGATACGACTGTGAAAATCTATTACTCCGGCACCAGCCCCTATGTGCGTAAGGTCATGGCCTGCGCGGTCGCCCGCGGCATCGATGGAAAGATCGAGCAGCACCCGTCGAACCCGCATGCGTCCCCGGCCGATCTGCTGGCCGACAACCCGCTGTCGCGAGTCCCGTGTCTGGTCACCGACGACGGCCTGTCGCTCTTCGACAGCCCCGTCATTTGCGAATACCTGGATAGCATCGGGGACGCGCCCAAATTGTTCCCGCCCGCCGGTCCTGCCCGTTGGCGTGCCCTGAAACAACAGGCTATGGGCGACGGCATCCTGGACGCCGCCGTGCCTTGTCGCGGCGAACTCGCTAAGCCGAGGGAAGCCGCGCGCGACGGTCTGATCGCGCGCTACAAGGCGGCCATGGGTCGGACAGTCGATGCGTTAGAAGCCGATCTTCCAGGCGCAACCGTGGATATCGGGACGATCGCTGTGGCTTGTGCGCTGGGATACCTAGACTTCCGATATGCTGCCGAGCCCTGGCGTCCCGGTCATCCGAAACTGACGGCTTGGTACGAAGCTTTTACCCAACATGCTGCAATCGCCAGCACTGCCCCGCGTGAATGACCGATTGGCGCGACGCCGCCGATGCGAGGTCGGTGGTCCGCGCCCTCGCGTTGGTCCCTCACCCCGAAGGCGGCCACTACCGCGAAACATGGCGCGACTTGCCCCCCTCTGGCGCTCGGGGAGCGGGAACCGCAATTCTGTTCGCATTGGCAGGCGGGGAGGCGAGTCGCTGGCACAAGGTCGATGCCGCCGAATTATGGGTGTGGCAGGCCGGCGCCCCGCTGCTCTTGCAGATCGAGGGCGTATCCGACACGCGACTCGGCCCGAACCTCGTCGAAGGTGAAACATTGCACGGGCTCGTGCCGGCCGATGCGTGGCAAAGCGCTGCAAGCCTAGGCAATTGGACGCTGTGTTCGTGTATTGTGGCACCTGCTTTCCAGTTTTCAGGGTTCGAAATGCGGGATGAATCCGGAGCGAATTCGCCCAATGAAGAATCCTGAATCGAAGCGCTTGACTCCCCGATAACCCGCAACTACTTTCCGTGCCCTCGGCCCACCCCTGCTTATTCAAGGGTGGTCGCCGGATCGCAGGCCAAAGACGCAAGCGGCGCCGTTCCTCAAAAAGGAGCTTAGGCCGATTGCTTCAGGGAACCCGCGGGGTGGGAATTTCCCACGCCGGCGGGCGCTGTCTGTTATCCGCGACCATTCTGGAGACATCGGGGAGAGGCGATACAGAATTGGGAACCAGGCTACATGCCGACCATCAACCAGCTCATTGCCCACGGGCGCGAGCCGCAGAAGACGCGGAATAAAGTTCCGGCGCTCCAAGGCTGCCCGCAGAAGCGCGGCGTGTGCACGCGCGTTTACACGACCACACCGAAGAAGCCGAACTCGGCGCTTCGTAAGGTCGCCAAGGTGCGTCTGACCAACGGCTTCGAAGTCGTGAGCTACATCCCCGGCGAAGGCCATAACCTTCAAGAGCATTCCGTGGTATTGATCCGCGGCGGCCGCGTGAAGGATCTTCCCGGTGTGCGCTATCACATCCTGCGCGGTGTCCTCGACACCCAGGGCCTGCCTAAGCGTCGTCAGCGCCGGTCGCTGTATGGCGCGAAGCGGCCCAAGTAAGGGAGCGAACGTATGTCCCGTCGTCACCGCGCCGTAAAACGCGAAATTCTGCCGGACGCTAAGTTCGGGGATGTCGTACTCAGCCGTTTCATGAACGCGCTGATGTACGATGGTAAGAAGTCCGCCGCCGAGTCGATCGTCTACAGCGCTCTCGAGGTGCTTAAGCGCCGCGGTGGGCCGCAGGCCGATCCGATTCGCATGTTCCATGAGGCGTTGGACAACGTGAAGCCGGCCGTCGAGGTTCGCTCCCGCCGCGTTGGCGGTGCGACCTATCAGGTCCCGGTGGAAGTTCGGTCGGAACGCCGGCAGGCCCTCGCGATTCGGTGGCTCATCGATGCGGCCCGGAAGCGGGGCGAGCATACGATGCAAGACCGGCTTTCGAACGAGCTGCTGGATGCGGTTAACAACCGTGGTTCGGCTGTGAAGAAGCGGGAAGATACCCACCGGATGGCGGAAGCCAATAAGGCATTCAGTCACTACCGCTGGTAAGATTTTCAGACACTCAACGGACCGTCACCTGGATCCCTGGAGAATACGACGATGGGTAAGGCGAAATTCGAGCGGAACCTTCCGCACTGTAACATTGGCACGATCGGCCACGTCGATCATGGCAAGACCTCGCTGACAGCAGCGATCACAAAGGTGCTGGCCGAGTCCGGCGGCGCCACCTTCACGGCGTACGACCAGATCGACAAAGCGCCGGAAGAAAAGGCGCGTGGCATCACGATTTCCACCGCGCACGTCGAATACACGACGACCAATCGCCACTACGCGCATGTCGATTGCCCCGGCCACGCAGACTATGTGAAGAACATGATCACCGGCGCTGCGCAGATGGACGGCGCGATCCTGGTCGTGTCCGCAGCAGACGGCCCGATGCCGCAGACCCGCGAGCATATTCTGCTCGCCCGTCAGGTTGGCGTGCCCGCGCTGGTGGTATTCATGAACAAGGTCGACATGGTCGACGATCCCGAGCTGATCGAGCTTGTGGAGATGGAGTTGCGTGAGCTTCTGTCGTCCTACCAGTTCCCTGGCGACGATATCCCCATCATCCACGGTTCGGCTCTGATGGCGCTCGAAGGCACCAAGCCGGAAATCGGCCACGATGCCATTCTGAAGCTGATGGCGGCGGTAGACGACTACATCCCGCAGCCGGAGCGCGCTCTGGATCGTCCCTTCCTGATGCCGATCGAAGACGTGTTCTCGATCTCCGGCCGCGGCACAGTCGTGACCGGCCGTGTCGAGCGCGGCATTGTGAAGGTTGGCGAAGAAGTTGAGATCGTTGGTATCAAGCCGACCGTCAAGACGATTGTGACCGGCGTGGAAATGTTCCGCAAGCTTCTCGACCAAGGGCAGGCCGGCGACAACATCGGCGCGCTACTGCGTGGGACCAAGCGCGACGATGTGGAGCGCGGCCAGGTTCTTGCGAAGCCGGGTTCGATCAATCCGCACACGAATTTCAAGGCCGAGGCCTACATTTTGACGAAGGAAGAAGGTGGGCGTCATACCCCGTTCTTCACCAACTACCGTCCGCAGTTCTACTTCCGCACGACCGACGTGACCGGTGTTGTGAACCTGCCGGAAGGTGTCGAGATGGTGATGCCGGGCGATAACGTTTCGATGGACGTGGAGCTCATTGCCCCGATCGCCATGGACGACGGTCTGCGCTTCGCCATCCGCGAAGGTGGCCGCACCGTCGGCGCCGGCGTGGTGGCCAGCATCACGAAGTAAAGGCGACCTCGGTGTTCGGCGTCTTGTCCATTCGGACAAGGCGCCGGCCTCCGAAACCGGCGCCAATGTTGGCGGGACCCAGAAGAGCGAATTATGGACAACCAGAATATCCGCATCCGGCTTAAGGCCTACGATCACCGCGTGCTCGATAACAGCACGAAGGAAATCGTGAACACGGCCAAGCGCACGGGCGCCCGGGTTCGCGGACCAATTCCGCTACCGACTCATATCGAGCGTTTCACCGTGAACCGCTCGCCGCATGTCGACAAGAAAAGCCGCGAGCAGTTCGAAATCCGGACGCATCGCCGCTTGCTCGACATCGTCGAACCGACCCCGCAGACGGTGGACGCGCTGATGAAGCTCGACCTCGCCGCCGGCGTGGACGTCGAGATCAAGATCTAAGTAGGCCGGGGAGATACACGCTATGCGCACCGGACTGCTCGCCAAAAAGCTGGGTATGACCCGCATCTTCAAAGATGACGGCACCCATGTTCCCGTAACCGTCCTGCACCTCGATGGGTTGCAGGTCGTGGCCACCCGTACCCAAGAGGTTGACGGCTATAATGCCGTGCAGCTCGGGCTGGGCAAGGCCAAGGTGAAAAATGTCACCCAGCCGCAACGTGGACACTTTGCCAAGGCAAAGGTCGAGCCGAAGATGAAGTTGGTTGAATTTCGCGTTTCCGCGGACGCTCTGTTGGACCCTGGCGCGACTATATCGGCCGCGCACTTCGCGACCGGCCAGAAGGTCGATGTTTGCGGCACATCGAAGGGTAAAGGATTCGCCGGCGGCATGAAGCGCTGGAACTATGCGGGTCTCGAGGCTTCTCACGGCGTGTCGGCCAGCCATCGTTCGCTGGGTTCGACCGGTAATCGTCAGGATCCCGGCCGCACATTCAAGAACAAGAAGATGGAAGGTCATCTCGGTGTCGAGCGCATTACGACGCTCAATCTCGAAGTGGCTGCCGTCGATGCGGATCGCGGCCTACTGATGATCCGTGGCGCCGTTCCGGGTTCCAAGAATGGCTATGTGCTGGTGCGCGATGCCGTGAAGAAAGCGCGCCCGGCGGATGCTCCCTATCCGGCTGCGCTTCTCGAAGCGCCTGCGGCCGCTGGCTGAGGACGGGAAAAATGCAAATCGCAATTACTACGCTCGACCAGGGCAAAGCTGGCGAGACCGATCTGCCGGACGATATCTTCGCTGCGACACCGCGCGCCGATATCATGGCTCGGGTTGTTCATTGGCAGTTGGCCAAGCGTCGTTCGGGCAATCACAAAACCAAGGGCGTCGCCGAAGTTTCCGGCACGACCAAGAAGCCCTACAAACAGAAGGGTACCGGCAACGCACGGCAGGGTAGCATGCGTTCGGCCCAGTTTCGTACTGGCGGTGTCGTGCATGGCCCCGTTGTGCGGGATCATGGTTATAGCCTGAACAAGAAGGTTCGGCGTCTTGGTCTGATCTCCGCACTGTCACAGAAAGCAGCCGACGGCAAATTGGTTGTGTTGGACGCCGCCCAGGGCGCACTGAAGACAGGCGAGTTGGCTAAGAAGCTGAAGGCTCTCGGGTGGAAATCGGCGCTGATCGTGGATCGTGCGGTAGACGAAGGCTTTTTGAAAGCCAGCCGTAATATTCCGCATTTCGACCTATTGCCGACCGTTGGCGCGAATGTTTACGACATTCTTCGGCACGATGTGTTGGCGATCACCACCGCAGGTCTCGCCGGTCTGTCGGAGCGTCTGAACCCGGCATCGAACGGAGAGGCCGCATGAGCGAGACCGTAAAAAAGCGCCGTCCGGTGCTGTCGCGGGAGGCAATGTACAACATCATTCGCCGCCCCATCATCACCGAGAAGGCGACGATGCTCACCGAGCAGAACCAGTTCGTGTTCCAGGTCGCGATTGACGCCACGAAGCCGGAAATCAAGACTGCGGTCGAGGCGTTGTTCAACGTTAAGGTCGAAGGTGTGAACACACTGGTTCAGAAGGGCAAGACCAAGCGCTTCAAGGGCCGTCCGGGTGTTCGCTCCGACGTAAAAAAAGCCTTCGTCCTGCTGGCGGCCGGTCAGTCGATCGACTTCACCACCGGCCTCTCATAAGGCGCGCGTAAGATGGCATTGAGACAATTTAACCCGGTTACGCCCAGCCTTCGCGGCACGGTGTTGATCGATCGTTCCGAACTGTGGAAAGGTAAGCCGCTAAAGGGCTTGACCGAAGGCCAACATAGCCACGGCGGACGTAACAACCATGGCCGTATCACTACCCGATTCCGCGGTGGTGGACACAAGCAGGCCTATCGCGTTATCGATTTCAAGCGTCGCGCAAAATTCGACGTCGCGGCTGTTGTCGAGCGGCTGGAATACGATCCGAATCGCACGGCGTTCATCGCGCTGCTTAAGTACGCGGACGGTGAGTTGGCCTATATTTTGGCGCCGCAGCGGCTAAAGGTTGGCGACTCGGTTATTTCTGGCGCGCGCGCCGACATCAAGCCGGGTAATGCTATGCCGTTGGGTGCGATCCCGGTCGGGACGATCATCCACAATATTGAGATGAAAGTCGGCGCCGGCGGCAAGATCGCACGATCGGCCGGGACTTATGCTCAGCTAGTCGGCAAGGATTCCGGTTACGCGCAGATTAAACTGATGTCCGGTGAGTTGCGGATGGTGCGGGCCGAGTGCATGGCCAGCATTGGAGCCGTCTCAAATCCCGACAACATGAACCAGAAGGTCGGTAAAGCCGGCCGTATGCGTTGGTTGGGCTTCCGTCCGCACAATCGCGGCGTCGTCATGAACCCGGTCGATCATCCGCACGGCGGTGGCGAAGGTCGCTCTTCCGGTGGTCGTCATCCGGTTACCCCTTGGGGTTTGCCGACAAAGGGCTACAAGACGCGCACCAACAAGCGGACGGACAGTTTGATCATCCGCCGCCGTAACAAGGGCAAATAAAATGGCGCGTTCTGTCTGGAAAGGTCCGTTCGTCGACGGATACCTCCTGAACAAAGCCGAGGCTTCGCGGGCATCGGGTCGTAACGAGATCATCAAGATCTGGTCGCGTCGCTCGACGATCATGCCGCAATTCGTCGGTCTGACTTTCGGTGTCTACAACGGACACAAATTCCTGCCCGTGCAGGTGAACGAAAATATGGTCGGCCACAAGTTCGGCGAATTCTCGCCGACCCGGACGTTTACCGGGCACTCGGCCGACAAGAAGGCGAAGCGGGGCTGACATGAGCAAGCCGAGCACACCGCGCGCATTGGCGGAAACCGAGGCGCAAGCCATTGTCAGCAATCTGCGGATTAGCCCGCGGAAGTTGAATCTTGTCGCTGGAATGATCCGCAATCTGCCGGCGCAGAAGGCCGTCGCGACGCTGACGTTCAGCAAGCGGCGCATCGCGCAGCAGGTCAAGAAGGCGCTAGAAAGCGCCATCGCGAACGCCGAAAACAACCATCAGCTCGACGTCGACCGGTTGGTCGTCTCTCGCGCCGAAGTGGGACGCTCCGTCGTGATGCGTCGGTTCCACGCCCGGGGCCGTGGTCGGGCTGCTCGCATCGAGAAGTGGTTCAGCCATTTGAAGATCGTGGTCGCCGAACGCGCCCAGGAAGTCGAAGCCGCTGGGGAGGCCGCATAACATGGGTCACAAAGTCAACCCGATCGGTTTGCGCCTCGGCATTAACCGCACCTGGGATAGTCGCTGGTACGCCGGCAAGGATTACGCGACACTGTTACATGCCGACACGGCTTTGCGTGCGCATCTTCGTAAGAAGTTGCATGGCGCCGGCGTATCGCGGGTGGTAATCGAGCGCCCGGCGAAGAAGCCGCGCGTCACTATCTATGCCGCTCGTCCGGGCGTGGTCATTGGCAAAAAGGGCCAAGACATCGAGGTCTTGAAGAAGGACCTTTCGAAGATGGCCAAGGCCGAAGTGTCCTTGAATATCGTCGAAATACGCAAGCCGGAAATCGACGCGACTTTGGTGGCTGAGAACATCGCGCAGCAGCTCGAACGTCGTGTGGCTTTCCGTCGCGCCATGAAGCGGGCGGTGCAGTCGGCGATGCGTCTGGGCGCCCAAGGCATTCGGATCAATTGCGGTGGCCGTCTCGGCGGCGCCGAAATCGCACGTGTGGAGTGGTATCGCGAAGGT
>JBAXFK010000021.1:0-28821 GCA_037139955.1 Rhodospirillales bacterium | reverse complement strand
AGGGGACATTCTAATTGGGCACGGAGGGGACATTCCTATTGAGCGCTAACAGGCATTAGATACCCCTTTGTAATCGGCGCCCGCCGATGGTATTGCATCGATACAGTGAATTTTTGGCTGGGGTGCGGGGAATGGAACTTAGCGGGCTGCTCAGCGCCCACGCCGTCGATCCGAAAACGCACGGGAATATCGTGACCGACGGCACCGTCACGATCACTTACCGGGAACTCGGCGGTCTGCTCGATGAAACCGCTGCGGCTCTAGCCGCCGCCGGTATTCGTCCCGGCGATTGCCTATCGGTGGAATGCGCCAACTCCGTCGCAGCGGGCGTGCTGTTGCTGACCCTGATGCGCGACGGATTCAGTTTCGTGCTGGTGCCGCCGTCGATCTCCACCGACATCAAACCGACGCCGTTATTCTGCCGCTACACCATCGCGGTCGGCGCCGACGCGCCCCCCAGCCCGGCATCGGCCTATATGGCCATCGCGGTCAACCCGGCGTGGAACGGACGATCCGTTCCGGCAGCGAAGCTGCTGTTACGCACCTCGGGGAGCATGGGCGCCTCGAAGATCGTTGTGCATGCGCACGGTATGCTCCTTGGCAATGCGGCGAATTGCGTCCGGAAATACGGATTTCGTGCCGAAAGCCGCTGCGCCATTCCGGTACCCATCGCCCACATGTACGGCTTCGGGGCCGAGTTCCTGCCGGCGATCCAGGTTGGCGCTTCAATCGATATTCAGGACAAAACGAACCTGCTGAAATATCTGGATCGGGAGAAGAGATTTCAGCCGACGATCGCCTTTGTCACGCCCGCAATCTGCGAGATGTTGCTAAAGGGCTACAAGACGCCGCGCGACTATTACGATGTGATCGTTACATCCGGCCAGCGCATCGGGGAAGAAACCTTCGCCGCGTTCGACCGAATGATCGGCGGCCGATTGATCAACCAGTACGGCAGCTCTGAAATGGGCGCCACCGCCGCCTGCGACCCCGGCGACCCGTTCGAAGACCGGCAACTCGGCATCGGCCGGCCGATGCACGGCGTCGAACTGCGCATCGGCGACGGCGATCCGGGGGAGCTCTATGTGCGGCATCCCTACGGTTACGACGGCTATCTGGACGAGACGGGCGCCTGGATCCGCGAGGTCGAAGCCAATGAATGGTATCGCACCGGCGACCTCGCCCGCGCCGACGCCGCCGGCGCCATCAAGGTACTGGGCCGTGCGGGGACGAGCGTGAACCGCGATGGATATCTGGTATTGCTAGAGGACGTCGAGCGCATCGTCGAACAGGTACCGGGCGTAGCCCAGGCCGTGGTGACGATGGCGCCGGGTGCCAGTGCGCGCGGAGAACGAATCGCCGCTTTTTGTACGCTCAAAGACGATTTGAACCTGGACGGTTCGGCGTTGCGGTCGCTCTGTTTCGACAGAATGCCGCGCCATGCCTTGCCGGACGAATTTCGCATACTGGCAACTTTGCCCCTGCTCGCCAGCGGCAAGGTGGATCGCCGGTCGCTGGCCGCCACGTTGGATCACACCTAAACTCGAAGTCGAACAATGATCGAAGAAACGTTGGAAAAGCTGCGCCAGTTGGTTGCAGAACGGCTCGACATCAATCGTCCGTTAGCCGAAATCGGCGCGGATGTGCCGATTTTGGGCGGCGGCCTGAATCTCGATTCGCTGGCGCTGGTCGGATTGGTATCGGCAACCGAACAAGTCTTCGAAATCGAGTTCGGCGAAGGCGAGTTGAACATGGATTCTTTCGCCAGCCTTCGCAGTCTGGCCAAGGTCGTTGTCGAGTTACGCGCAAAAGCCGCTCGGACCGCCGCGTCATGAGCAAGGCGATCCTGCATCTTTCGGCAGCGGTGGGCATTGCATGAGCCTCATGACCGAAACCAAGCGCCAGATGTTCGCCGACAGCCAACTGCCTGCCGACATCCGATTCCAGCAACCGATCTCGCCGCACGCGCTAAATCCGCGCGCGGTTTGCCTGACGGGTGCGACAGGCTTTCTCGGCGGCTATCTCCTGCACGAACTGCTCACCAGCACCGACGCCGAGGCCTATTGTTTGGTCCGCGCATCGGATCGGTCCGGCGCGATGGATCGTTTGGTAAGCCATCTGAGCGGCTACGGCCTGTGGGACGAAGCCAATCGCCGCCGCATCCATGCCATCCCGGTGCAAGATCTGGCCGACCGGCAATTCGGCATGCCCGACGACGAATACACCGAACTCGCGCGTTCGGTCGATGCGATCTACCACAGCGCGGGCACGCTCAATATGGCGTTCCCTTACAACCGCTCCAAGCGCACCAATGTCACCGGCACCGAGGAGGCGATCCGCCTCGCGGCGGCGGAAAAGACTAAGGCGATGCATTTCCTCAGTAGCTTGGTGGTGTTCTTTACCGACGCCCACCAGCACGATGAAGTGCTGACTGAAAACGACGACCCAGCCTACGACGATACGTTACGTGGCGGCTACGCCAAAAGCAAATGGGTCGCCGATCGTTTGGTAGCGGCCGCTGGCAAGCAGGGCATGCCGGCGACGATCCATCGCCCGGTGCGCACCATGGGCACCCGAGCAACCGGCGCGATGAACGACCTCGAGGATATTCTGCCGCTGATGCTGAAAGCCTGCGTTCTGCTGCGGGCATGCCCGGTGCTGGACGTCCGCGTCACGATGGTTCCTGTCGATGTTGTTTCGCGGGCGATCGTGCATCTCGCCAGTCGCGATTCGTCGTGGGGCAAGTCCTACCACTACTTCCACCCGAATCCGCTGCCCTGGAACGACTTGATGGGGCTGATACGGAACCTCGGCTATCAGCTCGACCCCATGCCCTACGACGACTGGCGGCGGCTGATTAAGCGGGTCGCGGCAAATGCGATGCTACCGCACGATCTGAAGGCGTTCCTGGCGCACGCTTTTCTCGCCACCGTCGCACCGCATTTCCTATTCTACAAACGCCCGCCCATGACCGCCACGAATTTGGAAGAAGGGTTGCGCGGCACCGGGATTGCCTATCCCGACATCGATGCGGGGCTTATCCGTTCCTATTTCGACTATTGGCGCCATGTCGGTTTCGTTCCGGGACCGGGCGAAACGGGCTGACCGCACCATGCTGATTTCCCACTCCCACCGTTTCATCTTCATCCATGTCGGCAAAAGCGCTGGCATGAGCATCCGCGATGCATTGACGCCGTTCTGCGAAGAGCCCGAGAAATTCAAAATGCGACGCCCGGCAAAGACGAAGGGCGACCAACCCAACCCGATGTATACGGTTTGGGAAACCCTGCTGTTGCACCCGCGTTGCAGCGACGTGCAGCGCGAACTGCCGGCCGAGGTGTTCGACGGCTACTACAAATTCGGCTTCGTGCGGAATCCCTGGGATCTTTTGGTCTCGCTGTATCATTTTATGCTGAGCGATCCCACGATCCCCCGCCATGCCGAGGTCGCCGCGCTTGCCGATTTCGCCGCGTTCGTCGATTGGGCGGTGCGGGAAGCCACGCCCTTCCCCAAAGGCATCGCCAAGCTACAAGCCGATATGCTGACCGGCAGCGATGGCAAATTGCTAGTCGACGAAATCGGATACTACGAGACACTACGAGCAGATTTCGAGCGCATTTGCCGCCATGTCGGAATCGACGCACAGCTCCCGCATCTCAATCGCAGCCATCACCGGGATTACCGGACCTATTACACCGATCGAACGCGCGGGCTGGTGTCGGAACATTTCCGTACCGATATCGAGCTGTTCGGTTACACCTTCGACGGCCGGGACGAGAAAGCCGCATGACCGCCAAAGTTCACACCGTTTTTGCCGCCCAGACCAACGCCGAACTGGCGGAGGGTTACGATAACTGGGCCACATCCTACGAAGCCGACATGGGCGACCACGGCGGCCCGCAGGAGGCCATCGACACCCTCACCCGTCTCGTCGGGCCGGAGGCTCGGATTCTCGACGCCGGCTGCGGCACCGGTCTGGCCGGGTCGATGTTGGCCGAACGCGGCTATCGCAACTTGGAAGGGCTCGACCTCTCGCCGGGCATGCTACGCGAAGCCGCCGCGAAAGGCTGCTATCAGGCGCTGCACGAGGCAGCCTTGGGCAGTTCATTGGAATTTCAATCGTCCAGCTTCGATGCCGTCGTCTGTATCGGCGTGTTCGTGCGCGGCCACGCACCGGCCGACTCGTTCGACGAAATGCTGCGCGTCACCAAGCCGGGCGGCTACATAATCTTTACGCTGCGGCCGGAGTTTTACCAGGGCACCGATTTCAAGGACAAAATGGCTGCCCTGACCGCGTCCGGCCAGTGGGAATTGGCGGAAACATCCGATGTCTTCCCCGGACGTTACGCGCACTTCCCCGAAGTCAACCTGCAAATCTGGGTCTATCGCCGCGCCGCCGTCATGCCGGCACCGACTTGGAACGATACGCAGGTCGCACTACCCGCCGCCACGTGCGTGCACACATTATTCGAGCAGCAAGCAGCCCTGACACCGGATGCCATCGCGCTGTATTATCGGCACGAGGCGATTTGCTACGCCGAGTTGAACGCGCGTGCGAACCGGGTCGCGCATCATTTGATCGGACGCGGCGTCGTGACCGGGACACGGGTCGGGCTCTGCATGGGGCGCACGCCGGAGATGCTGGCGGGCATGCTTGGCGTGCTGAAAGCCGGGGCGGCTTATGTCCCGATCGATCCGGTTTACCCACGTGGCCGGCAAGAAATGATCGTCGAGGACTCCGGCCTCAAGCTGATGCTGACGCAGCGCGATCTGATCGGCACCATCGGCGCGCCCGGTGTCGAGACAATCTGCCTCGACTCGGACTGGGACAGCATCGCCGCCTCCCCGGACACCAACCCCGATCTACCGATCGCGCCGTTGGACCTCTTCTGCGTATTCTTTACCTCCGGCTCCACTGGGCGACCGAAGGGGGTGATGGATCACCATCTGGGCGTGCTGAACTACTTCGTCTGGATGAAGCATGCGCTGCCCGATGATGTCTACGCGGGCGTGGCCCTGGTTGCGTCGATGTGTTTCGATCTGTCGTTGCTGGAGATTTTCGCGCCGCTGACCACCGGCGGTGCGATCGTGCTAGCGGAGAATTTGCTGGCGCTGCCGACTCTGCCCGCCCGCGACAAGATCACGTTCATCAACGCCGTCGCCTCCGGCATGGGCACTCTGCTCCGCATCGACGGTGTCCCAGGCTCGGTACGCCATGTGGTGCTGGCCGGGGAGGCCGTGCCGAACAAAGTCGTGCAGGACCTGTACCGGTTGCCGCATATCGAGGCCGTTCATAATTGGTGGGGGCCGACGGAAACAACGATTCTATCCACCGCTTATCGGTGCGAGCGCGATGCCAACCGCAACCCGCCCATCGGCACACCGATCTTCAACACCACGGCCTATATCGTGGACGAAACCATGCAGCCCGTGCCCGTCGGCGTATCCGGCGAATTGTGCATCGGCGGCGACGGTGTCACGCATGGCTATTGGAATCGCCCCGACCTCACGGCGGATCGATTCGTTTCAAACCCGTTCGGGGAAGGGCGAATTTACCGTACTGGCGATCTTGCCCGCTATTTGCCCGACGGCAACATCGAATTCCTCGGCCGCATCGACTTCCAGGTGAAGGTGCGCGGCTACCGCATCGAACTGGGCGAAATCGAATCCGCACTGGAAAAGCACCCGGCTATCGATCAGGCCGTGGCCATGGCACTGCCCGACGCGAACGGCGACAACCGTCTAGTCAGCTATTTGCTCGCCAACCCCGCCGAATTGGACCGTATGGCCGCCGCGCAAGACGCGGCCGAACAAGCGGCTGCGGGCGGCAGCGCCTACGATGAGGCTTATCGGGAGGCGAGCACCTCGGGCGATCCGACCTTCAACATCAACGGCTGGATCAGCTCCTACACCGATAGCCCGATCGCCGAAGCCGAGATGCGGGAATGGGTCGCCGCCACCGTCGATCGTATCCTGGCGCTGAAGCCGCGTCGGGTGCTGGAAATCGGCTGCGGCACGGGCCTGTTCGTGGTCCGCGTGGCACCGCATTGCGAGCATTACGCCGCGCTCGATCCCGCACCGAACGGGCTGGCGAATATCCGCACCTTGCAGGAGACAATCCCCGAAATCGCGCATGTGACGCTTTACGAGCGTCTGGCCGATCAAATCGACGATTTCCCGGCTGGCAGCTTCGACACCATCGTCATCAATTCTGTCATCCAGTTGTTTCCGGACTTCTCCTATCTGCGCACGGTGGTCGCCAAGATGTTACGCTTGGTCAGCCCAGGCGGCCGCATTTTTGTCGGCGACTGCGTCAATATGGCGATGCTGGAAACCTTGCAGACCTCGTTGCAACTATTCCGAGCGGACGACGGCGCCCCGGCGGGACAGGTCCGGCAGCGGATTCGGCAGGAGGTCAGCAAGGAACGCGACCTCGCGGTTGGGCCGAACCTGTTTCCGGCTTTGGCGCACGAGCATCCCGAGATCGCCCATGTCCAGGTCGTTCCCCGTCGCGGCGCGGCACGCAACGAACTGACGCCGTTCCGTTTCGATGCCATTCTGCATGTCGGCGGCACCCCGGCCGTATATCGGGGTCTCGCGCCGCGCGATTGGCAGCGCGAAGGCCTGAGCCTGGACGCGGTTCGACGGATTTTGTCCGAAGATCGGCCAGAAGCCTTGGCAATCGCCAATATCCCGAACGCGCGCGTGGCCCGCGAGACCGCCGCCATGGCTTGGCTGCGCGATGCTCCGGCCAGCGCGACAATGGGCGATCTGCGCGGTTATCTGGCGCGGCAAACCGAAACCGGCATCGAACCCGACGCGCTCCAAGCGCTCGACGCCCTGGGCTACCGGGTGGAACTCAGTTGGCTCAACGTCGGTGTCGAAGGCGCCATCGGTGCCGTGTTCCTGCGGGCCGATCGGCCTGAGGCCTTTGCGGAATTCGGCTGGCTCGCCGGCGCTTCCCTTCGCCCGGCCGATCACTGCAACCATCCCCACCGCGCTCGGTTTCACCGAGTGCTTATTCCCCGCATCCGGGAATTCCTGCGCGACCACCTGCCGCATTACATGATGCCGTCGGCATACACGGTGCTGGATGCCTTCCCCTCCACGCCGAACGCCAAGATCGATCGCAACGCCCTCGCACAGATGCCGCTGACGGCGGAACCGACGCCGGACGACAACACCGGGGCGACCGGCCACCCGATGGAGCAAATGCTGCTCGAGGTTTTCGCTGCGGCACTCGATCTACCGCGCATCGGCCTGAATGACGACTTCTTCGAACTCGGCGGCGACTCGCTGCGCGCCGTGATGCTGATCCATCGTTTGCAGCGACGGCTGAACCGCGACCTGCGCCCGGCTGTGCTGATGCAGGCGTCTACTGTCGCGAAACTGGCCGCTTACCTGCAAGACGAGGCGCCGGCCGAAGTCGAGGAAGGCGAAATCTGAAGTGCCGCACGATATTGCCTCGCTGCTGGACGATTTAAGCGGGCGCGGCATCCATCTGCGCCTTGAGAACGACGCGCTGAAATACACCGCCCCGCCCGGTGCCCTCACGCCGGATATCCGCGCGCGATTGCAGGCGGCGAAGGCGCAGGTGATCGACCATTTGCGACAAGGCAATGCAGCCCCGCTGCGCGCCTCGCTGACGCAGCGACGGTTCCATGCCTTGCAGAAACTCGACCCCGAATGGTCGTTTTACAACGTCCCGTTCCTGTTCCGCCTGACAGGCCCACTCGATCCCGATCGGCTGCATGCTGCCCTGAACACCGCCGTCATGCGGCACGACAGCCTGCGCACCACGCTGCACGAGCGCGACGACGCTTTGGTTCAGATCGTGGCCGACACTGGGGAAGCCGATTGGACTTTTGCCGATAAGCGCGGCGCATCGCCCACCGAGACGGATGCGCTGTTGCGGCACGACATGATGCGACGCTTCGATTGCGCCCGCGACCGGATGCTGCGCGCGCTGCTAGTCCGGGTCGCGGACGATACGCATTTATTCCAAATCTGCCTGCACAACGTAGTCTTCGATATGGCGTCCATGCTGGCGATACTGGACGAAATCTCCGCCCACTACGCGAACCGTATCCTGCCTGCACCTGTGCAATACGCCGAGTATACTCATTGGCAAGCCGCTCGGATTGCCGCCGGTATGGATCGGCGCCGGTCCTATTGGGCCGAATGGTTCGCAAAAGAGCCGCAACCCGCTTGGTCGTGGCCGGAACCGACGGTATTGCGTACCGACGCCGGTTTCGACTCCCTTCCCACCTGGGCGCGGCTATCGCCCGAACAGAATACGCGCCTGCAAGCTTTCTGCCGGTCGCGCGGCGTCACACCTTATGTCGCGGTCCTTACGGCCTATCTGCTCGCTACGCGATCGTTGACCGGCTGCTCCGATCTCACCATCGGCACCACGTATTCCGACCGCGACGACCATCGATTCGCCCAGACGATCGGTGCCACGGTGATGGTGCCCGCCTTGCGCGTCGATATGACGGACAATCCCGATATCGCGACCCTGCTGCGGCGGGTCCGCGATGTCGTCGCCACCGCGCTAGCCAATCAGGACCTGCCTGCCGGGGACGTCGTGCCGAGCGCGCCCAAGGGTCCGCTTTTCAAACTGGTTTGCACCGCGTTTCCGGAAACCCCGCATGGGCGGCTCAAGCTGCCGAGCATCCGGGCGACGTGGGTGGAGGAATGGCTCAATCCGATCTCTCGCCCGACGCTTTACCTCGTGGTCTGGGAAACGCCGACGCCCAGTGGCGCCGTGCTGACATGCCATATGATGCACCGTCAGGATGTGTGGGACGCCAACACCGCCGACCGCATGATGCGAACCTTCGAGGCGTTACTGGGCGGTATGGCGGATTCATGATTTCGTGCTTGACCGCGTGGCGGTCGAAGCGAAAAACAGGCTAACGGCACACTCTTATTAGGCATCGTCCCTTGCTCTTCAGTACCCTTCTGATCTCGGCCGCGACGGGCGTTTTCGCCGATTACGAATCGCGCCGGCCGCGCCGTCGGACTCGCCGATCCGAACCCAAATTGCTGACGCAGGCCGAACAAGCCCCCACGCAACGCGTGATCGGCAAAGTGGGATCGAGCGAGATCGTCGCGGTAGAGGAAAAAAACACCGAAGCCGTCGCGCGCGTAAACAAATATTTGCGCATGGCAGGCGCAATGACCGCAGGCATCGCAGCATCGACGGTCGTGCCGGCAGCGATGGCAACCGTGCCCGCAATCGCGGTCTATGCAACGATGCCCGCCATCCGCAGCGCCAAAGAATATTGGGAAAAGAACGGCCGCCCCGACGTCTACTCCCTCGGCGTGACGCGGTTCGGCCTGCTGGTCCTGTCGCAAAGTTATGTGTCGATGACCGTCGGCATGGTCATGCGGTGGGCGCACGGCACCCTTTATATGCGGACCAAAGACCAGTCCCGCCGCATGATTTCCGAGATGTTCGGCAAGCAGTCCGATATCGCGTGGTTGGTGAGCGATACCGGGGAAACCAGCGTCGCGATCGGCTCGCTGAAGGTCGGAGACGTCGTCGTCGTGCAAGCCGGCGACTTGATACCCGTCGATGGCAAAGTTGTATCCGGTGCCGCGCGGGTCGACCAGCAGATGCTGACCGGGGAGGAACGGCCGGTCGAATTGATCCCTGGGGAACTCGCCTTCGCCGGCACGCAGTTGATCAGCGGGCGCGTTTACATCAAGGCCGAGCGGACGGGCGAGGAAACAACGGCGGGACGCATCGTGGCGGTGTTGAACCAGACGACCGAATACCGCCTCACCACCGAAATCCAAGCCAAGAAGATCGCCGATCGGTCTGCGCCCTATCACCTGATGGTCGGCGCGCTGGCAGTGCCGTTCATCGGCTTTTACCGCACCGCCGGCCTGTTGCTCGCTCTGCCGACGGCCGAGGTTTTGCTATTCACCGGCCCGATCGGGATGTTGCGAACCCTGTCGCGCGCCGCCGAACATGGCATCGCGATCATGGACGGCCGAACGCTGGAAATGCTGCCCGAAGTCGATACCGTCGTGTTCGACAAGACCGGCACGCTCACCCACCCGGTGCCGCATGTGGATCGCATCGTTTGCGAGGCCAATGTTCCCGAAGCCGACCTTCTCGCGTGGGCGGCGGCGGCGGAAGATCGGCAAACGCACCCGGTCGCCAAGGGCATCCGCGCGGAAGCCGAACGCCGTGGCCTGCCTATCTCCGTGCCCGAAGAAACCGATTACTCGCCCAGCAACGGCATCCAAGCCCGCATCGAAGCCGGCCTGATCCTGGTCGGCAGCGCCCGATACATGGAAGCAATGAACGTCGCGCTCACCGACCGCGCGCTGCAAACCGAAGCCGATGCACGGGCGATGGGCCGCCCGTTCGTGTTTGTCGCCCGCGATGGGGTGCTGGCTGGGACCATCGTCATGCGCACCAGCCTCCGCCCCGAGGCTCGGGAGGTCGTCAAAGCTTTGCAGCAGCGCGGCTTGCATGTCCGCATCCTGTCGGGCGACGGCGCGGCGCAGACCGAAGCAGCGGCCGAGGAATTGGGCGTCGATGGCTGGGACGCCGAGGTGCTGCCGCAGGAAAAAGCGGCCGTGGTGCAAAAACTGCGCGACGAAGGCCGCTTTGTTTGTTTCGTGGGCGACGGGATCAACGACCTCGTGGCGATGCGCGCCGCCCAGGTGTCGGTAGCCGTAGCAGGCGCGACCACAGCCGCGAACGCGGTTGCCGGCGTCATCATCTACGATGGCAGCCTCCGGCGCGTCGTCGATATGCTCAAGATCGGCGATCTGTTCCGCAAGCGCATGAGCGAGTCGATCATGGTCTCGTTCATTCCCGATTCACTTTCGGTCGCCACGATCCTATTCGCCGGGGGCGGCTTCATGACCGCCGTCGTGCTGGGGTGGTTTTCGGTCGGCGCCGCACTCGCAACGTTCCTGCGCCCCTGGCCGGAAGATTTGCGCGCCACCGGCCACGTCGCGGGCAAATCCGGCCGAGCGATCCGATCGCGCCGTCAGCGGCGTGCGCTGATCCGCGCGAAGGCCGATGCAGCGGTTCCTGTCGGCCAGAAAGTGCTGGAAGGCGAAGTACTGGAGCCAAGCGGCTGATACAGATTGCGCTCACCGCGATCGGCGTGACATGCGGATAATCGATCTCGCCTTCGGACCCGAACGCAGCCGGATCGCCGCTGTCGGTTTTCTGTGCGGCGCGCTGATGCTTAGCTTCGGCTTCGAAGGGCCCATCGTCGCCCGCGGTGTCGCGGCGGCGCGTATCGGCACCGATCGGCCCGACTTGGCAGTCGCGCTGTTGGTCGTCACGGCCGGCTATGTCTGGGCCGGCATCACCACCGTCCGCCGAGTGACCGAGAATCTGCTGGTCGCCGTCATGGCCGGGCGCCGTCGCTTGATCGAGGCGACATTGCACAGCGACCTCGCGACCCTCGAAATGGCGGGATCGGAGGCAGTTTTGTCGACGCTGACAGCCTCGCCCGACGACATCATGGCGACGGCCCCGCTGCTTGCGCGCGGTTTCCGAACCGGATGTTACGTCATCGGCACGCTGGTAGTTTTGGCCACACTCGCCTGGCAGCTTTTCGCTGCCGTATTGAGCATTCTGCTCACGATCCTCGCCGCGCTGGTCTTGAGCCACCGCGCCGTCATGTCCGCCTTGCGCGAAGCCGGCGCATTGGAAGCGGCGACGCGCCAAGACCTGCGGGCGACAGTGCTCGGGTTCAAGGAACTGCGCCTGAATGCGGTGCGCCGGCAGCAATTCATGGCCGTCCTGCACAAGCGCGTCGCCGACACCCTGGCCGCGCTCAGGCGTGCTAACCGGCGGCAAACCTTGGTGTTCGTGCTACAATCGACAGCGACCTTGATGGCCAGCGGCGTTTGCATTTTCGTGGTGCCCAACGCGATGCCCGATGCCAACCCGGTGACGATGATCGCCGCAGCCGTGCTGATGTCCAACATCTCGCTCGCGCTACTACGCGATATTCCGCTGCTGGTCCGCGGCGAGACCGCCGTGAACGACATGGAACGGCTTAACAACACCCTACGCGCGGTGCGGGACGTCGCGACGCGGGGCGACACCGAAGCGCCCCCTGCGCGCTCCGCTCCGTTGGTACTCGACCGGGTTTCCTACCAATATCTGGACGACGACGGACCGGGATTTGCCTTCGGTCCGGCAAACCTCGAATTTCAGCCGGGCACCGTCACTTTCATCTTAGGCGGCAACAGTAGCGGCAAGACGACCCTGCTCAAGCTGCTATCCGGGCTGTATCGGCCAAGCTTCGGCGATATCCAATTGTCCGGACAGAACGCGACGCCAACCGAACTGCGAGAAAGCGTGTCCGCGATCTTCGCCGATCCCTATGTGTTCGATCGGCTATACGGTTGGCCGAACGTCGACCCGGCGATGGTCAACGGGCTACTCGCCGCGATGGGCATCGGCAATCGCGTCGGTTTCGCCGACGGCCGGTTCAGCACGATCGACCTATCGACCGGGCAACGCAAGCGGCTGGCCTGGGTGGTCGCAACCATCGAGGCTCGACCGATCCTCGTGCTCGACGAATGGGCGGCGGACCAAGACCCCGAATTCCGCGAGCATTTCTATACCGCGCTGCTACCCGGTTTGCGTGCGGCGGGAAAAACCGTCATCGCGGTAACCAACGACGATCGCTATTATCACACGGCCGATCGCCTGATTCATCTGGAAGACGGGCTGGTGGTGTCCTGAGCCCGCGCCCCAATGCCCGGCGAAACCAAACCGAGACCGGCGCCGTGCGACGCCTGCTGCGGGAGGCCGGTTCGGGCACCTTGTTGCCGATCGTCCTCGCTGTCGGTGCCGGGCTGTGCCAAGCGCTCGCGGTCGTGGCGATCGGTGTGGGTGCCCAAGCGCTGGAGGACGGCCCCCTGCCCTGGGCCAAAACCGGCCTATTCGGCGGGGTGCTGCTGTTACTGGCGACCATGTCGGCGCTGGCACAACTGTCCGGACAACGGCTGGTCGAGCGGATCGCCGCGTCGGTCGCGTTGCGAGTCGGCGGCGGCATCGCCGATAGCGAACTCGCAACCGTGGAATCGATGGGCGGCGTGCAGATCGTAGACACGATTTCACGCAATGCGTCCGCCGTGCGACGAGGCGCCCACGCCCTGCTCGGCCTCATATTCGCTGTCGTCCAACTTGCCGGCCTACTCGGCACACTGCTGTTTTACGCACCTTGGACGGCGCTGCTGCTCGGCGCCGTCGCCCTGATCGGCTACCGCGTCCAGGAACGCGTCAGAATTCGGTCGAGCGCGATCGCACGGCGGGCAGATCTAGCGGACACCCGCTTGGCGATGCTGACGCGCCATCTGGTAAGCGGCTTCCGGGAACTCGTGGGCAGCCGCCTGCGGGAAGCCGATTTTGTCGCCAACCACTTGATGCCGGCAGCAACAGATTTGACGGCTCAACGGAGCTTGGCCCAAGCGACCGCTTTGCTGGCCGGGCTCGCCACCGGCATCGCGCTGACTTTGGTGCTGATCTCCGCTTTCGTCGCACCGGCCCTCGGCCTTACCGGCGGCGTCGCACTGGCGGTGTTCGTGTCGTCGCACACCTATGACGGGTTACAAGCGGTGGTGACCTATTTGCCGCTGGTGTCCGAAGCCGGTCAGGCCATCGGCCGGCTGGACGCCATCGCGGCCGCGCTGCGGCGGGATTCCAAAGGAGGGACCACGGTCCAAACACGGCCGCGCCGTTTCGACCGGATCGAGTTCCTAGACGTATCCTTTCGCTATCCTGGCGCCGATGCACCGAATCTCGGGCCGTTCGACCTGTCGCTCCGCAATGGAGAATTGGTGTTCATTACTGGCGGCAACGGCAGCGGCAAATCGACACTGATGAAGCTATTGACCGGGCTGTATCCCCCGACATCCGGACTGGTGTTGATAGACGGCGCGATTTGGCATCCCGAGGATCAGCGCAGCTTGTTTTCCGCCGTGTTCACCGACTTCCACTTGTTCGAGGCCATACCGGCGACCGAAAACTTCGATCCCGCAACGGCAGAAGCGATCCTCGAACGTCTCGATCTGACGGAACAAGTGACGGTGAACGCCACGGGCTTCGCCGCACCGCGCCTGTCCGGTGCGCGACGCAAACGCCTCGCACTGGCGCAGGCGTTGATGGAGGATCGGCCGATCCTGGTGCTGGACGAATGGACCGCCGATCAGGCCCCTGCATTCCGTGCCCACTTCTTCGAAACGTTGCTGCCTTCGTTGCGTCAGGACGGTCGGACCATCGTCGCGATTACGCACGACGAGCGGTTTTTCGGGCGCTGCGACCGGTTGTTGCACCTCGCAGACGGACGGATCGTGTCGGATACGAAAATGCCGGCGGAGGCTGTACCGGCGTGACCCGAAACGCCGCCGAACGTCGCTCCTAGCCCACGAACCGCGCCAAACGGACGGCCGTGTGTCCGCGCGTCGGACGGAGGCTGGGCATGACCAGCATGCATTCGTCGTGCGGGGTGCGGACTTCCGCCTCCCCATCCAGCGCCAACAACGTGTTGCGTTCCGGCACGATATCGCCGCCGCGCCAAGGCTGCACGAAAGCGAATTTGTTGGTCGCGGCGGTGACGGTCTGCGTCACCTCGGCCACGCGTTGGGGTGCGGTCGGGCTCTTCGGTAACACTACATCTGCCGCGACCATGCCCATGCCGCGCAGTAAGCCCGCCACGCAAGACAGCGCCACGGTGACCGTGGACGGCTGCCAATGCAGTCCGGCCTCCACCAGATTGGCAGCGAAATCGGCACCGGGGGCGACAAAGCGGGTGTAGTCGATGATGCGCTTGCCGTTCGCATGCCCGACATCCGCGACGATCTGCGGCGGCGCCCCGATGCGGCGGGCCAATGCGCAGCCGCGCGCCGAACTACCGCACAGCATGAGCGGATCGGCGTCCCACAGCATGGAATGGATATCCAGCAGCACGTCCGCCGTATCGATCAGCGGTCGCAATTCGCGAGCACGGTTCAGCTCGGTGGAGTGGCGCGGCCCTTCGAGGACGGATTCGTCCCAGATACGGTTCAGATCCTCATCGACAAAGCGCGATGCGGTGGGGCGTGCAGGATCGAACCGATCGTATGCGGCGAGGTTGGCAAAAACGAAGGATATCCGCCCGGCCGAGGGCATCAGCCCCGCACGCAACAGCCGGTCCAATACGATGGCGCCGGCGATTTCATTGCCATGGGTAATTGCTACTAGCACCGCATGCGGCCCTGGGCGGCCGGAATCGCGAGTCGTCACGCCTGGGATGCCAGTATTCCCCGCGCGCCATTGGTAAAGATCGGGCGCGCCGATGCGCACCTCGAAATCCGGCAAGGGCGTCGGAGAAATTGACTGGCCCATCGTCCCCCGCTTAACGGACCAGTAGCCGGTCGGCGAGGCGACGGACAAAAGCGTCGCACTCGTCGAGTTGCGCGCGTGCCACGAACTCGTCTGGCTGATGTGCCTGGGCGATGTGCCCGGGGCCGCAGATAATCGTGGGAATGCCGGCGTTCTGATAAAATCCGCCCTCGGTCCCGTAGCTGACTTTGCCCGTACTGTTGGAACCCGTGAGTTGCTTCACCACCGAAGTCAGTTCGTGATCGGCTGCCAACGCCATGCCCGGCATTTCCAGTTCGATCTCGTAGCTGAAACCGCAGGCGGGGTTGGCCGCTTTCATCGCCGGTTCGATATACTGGGCCACATGCGCCTTCAGGCGTTCCACCTGTTCCCACGGGTTCACGCTCGGCACCGGGCGCCACTCCATGACAAACTCGGCATATTCCGGGATGATATTGAGGATCGAGCCACCCTCGACCGTGCCGACATGGACAGTCGTGTAGGGCGGATCGAACCCGTCCTCGAATGGGCCTTCTAAGGCGAAACGACGAGCCTCAGCCTCGACATATGCGATCGCGGCGGCAATGGGGTAGATGGCGTTGACGCCCTTGGCCGGTTCCGACGAATGCCCGGGCATGCCTTTTGCCCGCACACGCAGGTTCAGCTTTCCCTTATGCGCCAGAATGGGCTTCATGCCCGAAGGCTCCCCCACCACGCATAGCGCCGGTTTCAAGCCGGAGTCGGTCAAATCTTGGATCAATCGCTTGGCGCCCCCACAGCCGACTTCCTCGTCGTAGCTAATGAACAGATGCAGCGGGCGCACCAAATCGCGGGCTTGAAAATCCGGTACGGCAGCGAGGCAGGATGCCACGAATCCCTTCATGTCGCAGGACCCGCGCGCATACAGATTACCGTTCTGCTCCCGCAGCGCGAAGGGATCGGCGCTCCAGGCCTGACCGTCCACCGGCACGGTATCCACATGGCCGGACAGCGCGAGGCCGCCTGCTGTCTGGGGCCCGACAATGGCGTGGATATTGGCCTTTTGCCCCGTCTCGTCGGTGCTCACACGGTAGGGCACGCCGAGGCCGTCGAGATACGACCGCACGAACCCGATCAACGGCAGGTTGGAATTGCGACTGGTGGTGTCGAACGATACGAGACGCGCGAGCATCTCGGCCGTGGTCGGGCGATTGGGATGGGCAAATGCAGTCATGCACCGCACTCTATACGGGTCCACGATGGCGGCAACGGGGGGTATGCGCCCGATTGCCGCCATCGCATGTCTACCCCCGAACCGGATCGGTTGTCGTCGCGCAAAGCACGGTTCCCTTTTCGGGGAGTTCCACGACGGTACCGTGAGACCCGTACGTCGGACCGGTTAAATTAAACCCCGATCGCCATCCCATCTGCGGCCGGATCGGCGCCGCCGTCCAGGTCGGCATCGGTAAAGCGGATCATGTTCACCCAGGCAAAGGCATACCCGTACGGGCTACGCCGCACCGCATACCCCATGTCCAGCAGCGCTCGCTCGGCCGATCTGGCTATCCGATTGGATATCTCTATGGTATCCGAAACGGCTGCGAACCGAGGTGCCGACACCGCCTGCTGCGCATCCATCCCGAAATCCATGGCGTTCAGCATCGCTTGCAGATTGCCCATAGTGATGTAG
This sequence comes from Rhodospirillales bacterium, assembly GCA_037139955.1. Taxonomy (GTDB): domain Bacteria; phylum Pseudomonadota; class Alphaproteobacteria; order Acetobacterales; family Acetobacteraceae; genus Rhodopila. Next base: position 11,797 of record JBAXFK010000021.1, on the reverse strand, counting down.
GTCGCCCCCGGCGCCCCCAGTACCAGGAACGGTTTGTCGCCCGTGAACACGATCGTCGGCGACAGCGCGGTAAACCGAGCCTTGCCAGGCGCTAGCGATCCGGCATGACCGGGCCGGGGGTCGAACACCGCCATCGCACCGTTGTACATGAACCCCAACCCATCGGTGACCACGCCCGAGGGCTGGCCAAGCGTGTGGGTCATGGTGAAGGCATTGCCGGCGGAGTCGGCGACGCAGATTTGCGTGGTGTGCTTGGACTCGGTCCCGCCGGGATTGAAGCGCGGGACGGTCGTCTTGTCCCCCCGCTTTATCCGCTCGGCCATCGCGGCAGCGTATTGTTTGGATGTCAGATCGGCCACCGGCACATCGACGAAACGGGGATCGCCGACCTTAGCGTCCTTGTCGGCAGTGGCAATTTTCATCGCCTCGGACACGATACGGATATATTCGGGGGTGTTGTGTCCGATGGCGCGCAGGTCGAAATGCTCGAGAATATTCAGCATCTCGATCAGTTGAATGCCGCCGCCGGGCGGATTATTGGTGGCAATGCGATAGCCGCGATAGCTACCCCACAGCGGCGCAGTGTGTTCGGGTTGGCAGGCGGCGAGGTCATCGAGCCCGATCAACCCCCCGTTGGCCGCCATGTCGGCCGCGATCCGGTCCGCAATCTCCCCGGTGTAGAAATCCGCTGCCCCATGGGTCGCGATACGGCGCAACGTGCGCGCCATGTCCGGGTTCCGCAGGATGTCGCCCACATCCTTCAATGTGCCGTCAGGGTGGCAATAAATGGCCCGCGTTGCAGGAAAATGGGTGACGATAGCGCGGTTGCCGTCGCGCCCGGCGGTCGGCGGGCGGGTCCAGAAATGCACCATGTGCGGCCGGATTTGGTAGCCATGCTCGGCATAGGCGATCGCCGGCTCCAGCAACTCCGCCAGCGTTTTCGTGCCGTATTGCCGAAGCGCGACGTCGAAAGCCCGCAGCGTCATCGGGGTGGTGACGGCCTGATAGCCAAGTTCGTTCTCGCGGTTTTGCAGAATGAATCCCCAGCCGTCTTCGGCTTCCCGCACGATGCGGTCTGCCCACATGTCGGGCCGGACAGCGGCGGGGGAGCGGCCGTGGAAATCGATCGTCGTGTGAACGCCCTGCGATGGCAGATACAGATGCATACACCCCATACCGGCAATGCCGCACATCTGCGGATCGACTACGGTTTGCACAAGGGCGCCGGCAATCGCTGCGTCGACGACATTGCCCCCGGCACGCAGGATATCGGCCGCAGCCTCGGCGGCTTCGGGCTGGGCGGCAGAGACCATGGCTTGGGTCATCGAATGCGTCCTTCGTATTTCAAGCCGCGCGATAGAAGGGTCGATCGCCACGCACCGTGACGCGATAGCCGGAACGTGTGGCCGGGAAGTAATCCCACATCGCGATATGCTGGACACATCGATTGTCCCAGAAGGCGATGCTGTCGGCTTGCCACTGGAACCGCACCTGCCAATGCGGGCGGGCGCAGTGCTCGTAAAGGAATGCAAGGATGGCGCGCGACTCCGCCTCGGGCACGTTTTCGATATGGGTGGTGAAGACAGGGCTGACGTAGATCGCCTGTCGCCCGGTCACCGGATGGGTGCGGATGACGGGATGCGACGCGGTCGGGAAGACCTTGGGGGCGGCATCGCCGATGATCCGGTTGGTCTTGCTATAGCCCGGCGCGCCGTCGTGCATCGCGGTCAGGCCGGCCAAAAATTGCTTCATCGGCGCCGACAACGCATCGTATGCCGCATACATGCTGGCGAAAACCGTATCGCCCCCAACCGGTGGAACGATTTTCAGATTGAGGATCGAGCCCATCGGCGGCTCCTGCTCGCACGACACGTCGGAGTGCCAGCGTTCCCCGGATATCCGCTTCGAATTGGCATCGGCATAGATGGGCAGGATTTCCGGATGCCCGTCAGGCCCCTTGGTGTTGGGGTGCACCATCAATTCGCCGAACAGCCGGCCGAACGCTTTATGTTGGTCCAGCGTCAATTTCTGGTCGCGAAAGAAAATCGCCTGATGCGCCATCAACGCATCGTGTACCGCCTGAAATTGCCGGTTGTCCAACGGCTCGCGCAGATCGATGCCGGATATCTCGGCCCCGATCGTGCCATTGCACGGTTTCACTTGGATCGTTGCGTCGGACATCGGCCCCCCCTACTTCTGGAAAGCCTAGGCCGGCGTCGCATCCGATTCAACGGCGATAGGCCTCCAGGCGCCGGAGCACCACCGCAGTCGACGGCCGCCGCCACGCCAGCCACAGCATCGTGAGACGCCGCCATAGGCTCGGTTCGTCGCGCCGCACGAGGCGGCCGAACGATAGTGCTTGAGCCGGATGATACATGGCACGATCCCTTCGTCTTCCGCCCCAGAATGGCTGGGTCGTCCGTCGATGGATGCGAGTTAATTCACAAACCCGGCTTCATGCCTTTGATTCAAGTCAGCGGAATAGCCTAACCCGCACGCCGATACCGCGTGCAGCGAATCACCAGAAGATCGGTGAAGAACCGGTTGATTCGAGCGCTCCAAGGCGTGTGAGCGGCCTTTTTCCAAGCGTCGGAGCGTGAGGCGTCGACCGTTTCCAGATTGTACAGCGCCAAATATTTGCGTTCGCAGGTGGGATCGGCGGATTGGAAACGTCGCGCCGTCAGCACGCCCGGCACGGAAGACAAGAACGGGATGTGTTCGGTGTTGTACCATTCGTGGAACTCGTCCTCGGCGGCAGGATCGACATTCATCGAAGCCACCAACAATCCCTGGGCATTTTCGGGGCTGGCAAGGTCGCCCGGCAGGATCTGCTCACCGGTAAAGCGCATGATCCGCGTCGCGTTGTTCGTCACCCGCTTCGTCCAAGGCGAGCCGTTGGCGCCGCCCACCGCCAGATAAGCGGGCGATTGCAGGACCGAGAGCGACTCCAAATCGTAAGTGGCGAGCGCAGTGGTGGGATCGTCGGCACCGATCCAACGCGTTGCATTCATAATTCCCGGCACGCGCAGCCGCTCCGGCACGTGCTCGGTGTCGTACCAATCGTGGAACTCGTCTGCATGGGCGGTCGAGAAGTCGAACGATGCGAACAGCAAGCCTTTGGACATGGTTTTTACCCCCGAGATCGTTGGCGGCGATCCTGCCACGCGGTCCGGTTGCCGGGAAGCGGGGCAGCGGTTAGCCTTCCGAAGGAAGCAAGACAGGAACCGCCGAACGATGAGCAAGCACGTGGTCGCGACCGTGAACGACATCCCGCCGGGTGCGAGGAAGCTCGTAACTGTGCGCGGACGGCCGATCGCGGTGTTCAACCTGGGCGGCGAATATTTCGGCCTGTTCAATCGCTGCCCGCACCAGGGCGGCCCCATGTGCGAAGGCATCCTGACCGGGCTGATCGAATCCAATGAGCCCGGCCATTACGAATACTCCCGCGCCGGTGAAATTCTGCGTTGCCCCTGGCACGGCTGGGAGTTCGATGTACGCACCGGACAAAGCTTCTGCGAACCATCGAAAATCTCGATCCGCAGCTACCCGATGGAAGTGGCCGAGGGCCAGACCGTCGTGCAAGGCCCCTATGTCGCGGAAACCGTGCCGGTGACGGTGGAAGAACAATACGTGGTTATCGACCTCTAACGATCGAGGGGCGAGCATTCAGCCCATCCACGTCGAAACCCGCGAGGCGCTTGTAAGCTGCGGCGGTGCCTTCCAGTTCTTCCGGCGTCAACACGTCCCCGATCCGATCGAAGCCGTTGGGCGCGCGCTGTTCGACCAGTTGCATCACCTGCTCCGGCCCGTTGCCGCGATTGGCCAGCACGATTTTCGTCGTTGCCGGTCGGCGCTCGGCCTCATACGCCTGCAACGCAAGCTCCGTTGGACCGTGCGCCTGAATTTCCCGAGTCAGTACCCGCGCATCGAGGATACCCTGCGACGCACCGTTGGAGCCGATAGGGTACATCGCGTGCGCCGCGTCGCCCAGCAGGGTCATACGTCCGAAGGTCCAGCGGTCCACGGGATCGCGATCCACCATCGGATATTCGTAACATTCCGCCGCCGCCTGAATGACGGCCGGCACGTCGAGCCAATCGAAGCGCCAATCGGCGAATTGGGGTAGAAAATCGTCCAGCCGCCCAGCGCGGTTCCAATCCTCCCGCCGCCAAACGTGGTCGGCAGCGAATTTGCGTTCGGCGATCCAATTGATGGCGGACTCACCGCGAAGAGCGGCCGCTTGAGAGATGGGGTAGGCAACGAATTTCTGAAACTCGTGCCCCGCCATGATCATACTCCGCCCGGTCAGAAACGGGGCGCCGTGGGTGACCCCGCGCCACAAGATGGCGCCGTTCCAGACCGGCTTCCCCTCGTGCGGGTACAGCCTCGCTCGGGCGGCGGAGTGAATGCCGTCGGCGGCAATCAGCAAGGTGCCGTCTGCGCTCGCCATCGGCGCCCCGCTGCGGCGATGGATGAAGTGGGCGCGAACGCCGGTGGCGGTTTCGTCCCACCCGATCATATGGTGGCCGGTCGCAACACTGTCCGCGCCCAGGCGCCGGCGCACGGCATCGAGCAAAATCGTCTGCAACGCACCGCGATGAATGGAGAACTGCGGCCAGTTATAGCCGGCCGCTTGGCCGCGCGGCTCGCTCCAGATGCGTTGACCGCGCTTGGAGTAATAGACCAGTTCGGCGGTCGGGATAGCGGTGGCGGCGAGCTCGTCCTGCAAACCGAGTTCGGTCAGTTCGCGCACCGCATGCGGTAGCGTGTTGATCCCGACTCCGAGGGGCTGAATGCTGTCCGTGCTCTCGAAAACCCGGCATGCAACACCGATGCGATGCAGGCTGAGCGCCAGAGTGAGCCCGGCGATGCCACCGCCGGCGATCAGCACGGTCATTAGGTTTCAGGCCCCTCGCGCAGTATACGCTATTTCTTCACCCCCAGCCCGCGCATGAACTGGTCCCGAATACGCGACGGATCGCGTTCGGTTGTGTCCACCGGCTTACTGTTGTCGATCCGACAGCCGATCAGCCAGGGGCCGTCTTCTTTCAGGGCGCGGTCGATCATTTCCTCGAACGCGCTTTCGTCGGCAGCCCAGGCGCTCTGCGTCAGGCCGGATGCTTGGGCCACGGCGACGATATCGACGCCTTGGTCGGTCAGCGTCTTCTGCCCGCCGGTGATTTGGTACGCGCCGTTATCCAGGATGACCACGATCAGGTTCTTCTGCGCGCGCGCCGCCACAGTGCCGAGGGCGCCGAGCTGCATCAGGATAGACCCGTCGCCTTCGAGCGCGATGGTGCGGCGTTGCGGCTGCGCCAAAGCGACGCCCAGCGCGATGGGAACCGCGAGGCCCATGCTGCCCAGCATGTAGAAATTCTGCTGCCGGCGTCCGTTCGGATTCGCGGACGCCGCCCACAGATCGAAGTTGGAATAGCCGATACCGCCGATCACCGCCTCATCGTTGTGCAAATGCGTGAGCATCCGCTTGGTGATGTCGTAACGGTTCATCGTCTTGGCTTGTTCGCGGCCGACGGGCTGATTGGAAATATTTGTCATGATCCGCCCCTTACGCCGCGAAGACTTTGCCGCCGGTCAGCAACGGCGACAGAATGAAACAGACTGGGCCGAGCGTGGCGACAGCCTGGCGGATGGATCGATCGAAGATGAACTCGACCTCATCGAGGCGGGTGACGGTGTGGTTCTCGATGGCAAGGCAATCCAGCACCGGGCGCATGGTGCGCGCGACCAGCATCTGGCCGATGTTGAACTCGCCGAGGGTGCCGCGTTCGGACACGATCATCATCGTGGGAATTTGGAACGGCACGGACAACGACGCGAGTTGGTTAGCCAGGGTGGCGAAGCCGCTGGTCTGCATCAGCACGATCGAACGCCGGCCGCCCATCCATGCGCCGGCGGCGATCCCCAGGGCTTCTTCTTCGCGCGGGACCGAAAAAGCCGTGAAGAACGGGTCGGATTCCAGCAACTCGATCAGCGGCCGCAGCACGTTATCGGGCACGTAAGGGATCAGGCTCACGTTGTGCTGCTTCAGCACATCGCGCACAATTTCGTACCAGGCACGCTCGGCCATGGGTGTCTCCTCGGCAATACTAAGCGCGCCAATTCGCATGCCTTGCCTAGTGGGGCAACCATTTCGTAGACATGTATTCGATTCGAGGGGACGAGCATGCCCGACCGTAAACAGACCTACGACGTATTGATCGCCGGCGGCGGCAACGCCGCTTTGTGCGCCGCGATTACGGCGCGCCAGGCAGGCGCCAGCGTGCTGCTATTGGAAAGTGCCCCCAAGGCCTTCCGCGGCGGCAACAGCCGACACACCCGCAACCTACGGGCGATGCACAACGCGCCGAACGCCGTCCTCACCGACGCCTACAAAGAAGACGAGTACTGGGACGACTTGCTGCGCGTCACAGGCGGCAACACCAACGAAGAAATGGCGCGCATGACAATTCGCGCGTCCTCGGGCGTCTTCGATTGGATGAAAGACTGCGGGGTGCGGTTTCAACCCTCGCTCACCGGAACGCTGAACCTCGGTCGCACGAACGCCTTCTTCCTCGGCGGCGGCAAAGCCCTGCTCAACGCCTACTACTTGACGGCGGAAAAGCTCGGCATCGACATCCTCTACGACACCGAAGTCATCTCGATGAACATCGACGACGGCTCGGTGCGATCGGTCGACATCACCTATCGCGGCTTTCCGGAGACTTTGTACGCCCGCTGCGTCGTCGCATCCTGCGGCGGCTTTCAGGCGAATCTGGAGTGGATGCGCGAATTCTGGGGCGATGCGGTCGATAATTTCGTCATTCGCGGCACCCCCTACAATCGCGGCCGGGTACTGAAAAATTTGCTGGATCAAGGTGTCGCCGCCATCGGCGATCCCACCCAGTGCCACGCGGTCGCCCTGGACGCTCGGGCGCCCAAATTCGACGGCGGCATCACCACCCGTCTGGACAGCGTTCCCTACTCCGTCGTGGTCAACAAGAACGGCGACCGATTTTACGACGAAGGCGAGGACGTCTGGCCGAAGCGTTATGCCATTTGGGGCCGCCTGATCGCGCAGCAGCCGGACCAGATCGCTTACTCGATCTGCGACGCCAAAGCGTTCCCGCTGTTCATGCCGTCGGTTTACCCGGCGATCAAAGCGGACTCGGTGGGCGAACTCGCGCTGAAAATGAAACTGGACCCGGCCAAGGTAATCGCCACGGTCGATGCCTACAATGCCGCCGTCGTGCCGGGGCAGTCGTTCGACAACCTCAAGCTCGACGGTAATAAGACGCAGGGGCTAACCCCCAACAAAACCAACTGGGCGCGCACCGTAGATAAGGGACCGTTCTACGGCTACCCGCTGCGACCCGGCATCACCTTCACCTACCTCAGCGTCAAGGTGAACGACAAAGCCCAGGTGCTGATGGACAACGGCCAACCGGCCGGAAACCTATTCGCATCTGGCGAAATCATGTCCGGCAATATCCTGGGTAAAGGATATCTCGCCGGTTTTGGAATGACGATCGGCACGGTCTTCGGCCGCATCGCCGGGCAGGAGGCAGCGCGCCGTGCAAGAAACTGAAGCCGTCCTGAATGCCCGTCGCGAGATGGAAATCTGCAATGCCTGCCGGTATTGCGAGGGTTTTTGCGCCGTTTTCCCGGCAGTAACGTTGCGGCGGGAGTTTTCGACCGGCGATCTGAGCTATCTGGCCAACCTCTGCCACGGTTGCCGGGGCTGCTATTATGCCTGCCAATACGCCCCGCCGCACGAATGGGGCATCAATGTGCCCCGCACGCTGGCAGAAGTCCGAGCGGAGACCTATGCCGAGTATGCGTGGCCGCAGCCGTTGGCGAAGGCGTTCGAGCGCAACGGAGTCGTGGTGTCGGTCGTGGTCGCATTGTCGATCGCGCTGATCCTGCTGATCGCCATGGCGATCTCCGCCCCAGGGCAATTCTTCGCCGCTCGTCAGATGACGGCGGGCGCGTTCTACAGCGTGATCCCGCTCTGGGCGATGCAGATCGTCGGCACCGGCAGCTTCGGCTTCTCGCTGTTCGCCTTGTGGAAAGGCGCATGCAACTTCTGGAAGGACGCGGGCGCCAAACAATCCATCACGATCGCCGCGATCGCCATCGCGGCATGGGACGCGGTGACATTGAAGAATCTGGGCGGCGGCGGCGATGGCTGCAACGACAACTCCGAAGCGTTTTCGAAGCGCCGCCGGCATTTGCACCACGCCATGGCCGGCGGATTCATGCTATGTTTCGCCGCTACAACCACCGGTTTTATTTACCATAGCTTCCTGGGCTGGGAAGCGCCGTACGCGTTCACCAGCTTGCCGGTTGCGCTGGGCACGATTGGCGGCGTGTTGCTGACCGTCGGGACGGTCGGCTTGTTCGCCATGAAATTGGTGGAAGACCCGATGCCTGTCGTACGCAGGCTGCTTGGCGGCGACGTTGCGATGCTGGTGCTGTTGGCCGCGACCGCAGTCACCGGCCTGTTCCTACTGGCAGTGCGAGCGACCGGTGCGATGCCCATCGCGATGGCCATCCACCTGGGTTTCATCCTCGCTCTCTTTATGCTACTCCCGTATTCGAAAATGGTACACGGGGTTTACCGCTCTGCCGCGCTCCTGCGGCGGGCTGTCGAGCGGGATATGAAACCGCTGGGCGGCGAGTGAGCTGAAAAACGGGGATCATGCGCGCGAACATCGGCGCCGACATCGTAGGGCTGTTCGAAGCTTGCCTTTATCCGGCGTACCGGTGGGCAGGCCTTCCTAGTCTTGCGCGCTGCCGGCGCGGAGTCGCGGCCGTCGAGTTCGCCCTGGCGATTACACCGATGCTACTGATCGTCTTCGGCTTCATCGCGACCAACGTAATGTTTTACACACTCTCGGTCATGCAGAATTCGTCGCAGTACGGGACGATGATGGGTGCGACCGGACAAGCTAAAAGCAATTTCAACGGGCTAATCACTTCGGGAAACAGCAGCTCGTCCAGCGTACCCTGCTCGAGCGGCACGCCGCCCGTGCCCAACGCGTCCCTGACCACGTCGATGGTAGAATATTATGCCTGCACCGGGTTACCCACCTGGGCTAATTTCACCGTCGCGACCTCCGAGGACTGTTCGGTCCCGAAATTCAGTGTTACGATCTCGGTTAATGCTTCGTCTGCCGCGCTCGCGGATATTTTCAATTTTTTCACGTCCGAGACTCTCAAGGCTACGTCAGTCGCAGTGAAACAAGGGACTTGCCCATGATCGACTTATGCCAAGCCCAGACCGCCCCCCCCCCTTGGGGCACACCCTGCGAAACGATCGCCGTGGGGGCATGACTTTGTTCGTCGCCCTCGCATTCCCCGCGACTATCGCGATGGGATTATTGGCCGTCGACGCCGTCCGAGCCTATTCACAGGCATCGCAGATCAATTTCGCCACGCAGGCCGCCGCACTCGCCGCTGGGTCGCAATTGGGCAACTACTATAGCCAGGGTGCAGCCAACGGAACCACGGCTATATCGGCCGCTGCGAGCACAATCGCGAATGCCAATGTCGCCAACCTATCCAATGTGACGAGTTCGACGACCGTGACCTTGGGGAATTGGGACTCGGTTTCATCGACATTCACCGGTCTGGCGGCAGGTTCGACATCGCCGAACGCGGTTCAAGTTATCGGCAGCGCGACCATCAATACGATCCTGGCAAGCTCGTTCGTCGGACAATCGTCGCTAACCGTGTCCAAAACGGCAGTCGCCACGCTGGGGTCCCCGAAGACGTTCAACGTGATCGTGCTGAACGAAATGGGCGGACCGAACATCAATCAAGGCCTGGGCGTCCCAGGGTCGGCACAAGCCAATTGGTGGACCCAGCAGCAGGCGGCGGACCTCGCGATTTTGAATTGCGTGGCGGCAGCGGGCAATACCGCATCGCAATTCGGCATTACCGGTTACGTGGAGCAAGCCTATACCCTGCAGGCCCTGACGGCGCTGTCCAGCGCCTCGGTCAAGACAACAATCGCCAATAATATCAACAATGTCGGTAGCGCCAAATTCCAGTATTGCCGTCAAAGCAAGTCGGCCCAAGCCTGCCATGGATCGAACGTCGCGGCCGGTATTTATTCGGCGATCTCACAGTTCAGCGGCGCTGCCTATGCCTCGACCAGCAATCACATCGTTATTCTGACCAACGAGTTGCCGATTTACGACCCAACAGCGAATCCAGCCCAAAACATCGTCGCCACCAACTACAGCCTGGCGATGGGGACCGGGGTGTCGCAGGTCAACGGCGTTTGGACCGGCGGGGCTGCGACAGGCATTTGCAACGGCGCTGCGGGCACCACCACCTGCACCAACACGTTGCTGCAAGAAATGGCCGAAGGCCAAGCGGTCACCGCTGGGACCGCCGTGCCTAGCGGCCGATCCGGCATCACGATCTCCACCATTTACTATTCCACCGATAATAACACCGTATCGCCAACGGCCGTTGCGACCGAAATCGCCAGTTGGACCAAGAACGGCGGCCTTTCCATGCGGCCTTACAGCTACACCGATACTGCAAGCGCCGGCGGTTTCGTCACCCAAGCCGCCAAGGTCTGCCAAATGATCGGGGCGACGCTGCGGTTGGCGTCGCCCTGACCGGCCTTACGCCTCGGGGCTAAACCCGAGGATGCGGGCAAACCGTTCGCGGTACGCCGGCCATACCTCGGGGTTCAGCAGGCGCGGCGGCTTCTTCCCGTCCAGGATGTCCAGCATCTGCTCGGCCGCGATCTTGGCGATATTGTGCCGCGATTGCCGCGTAATCCCCGCCGTGTGCGGGCTTACCAGCACGTTATCGAACGCCAGCAGCGGGTGATCCGACGGCGGCGGCTCGTCTTCCCACACATCCAGCCCGGCTCCGGCGATCTGCTTCGCCGTCAAGGCAGCAGCCAAAGCGGCCTCATCGTGGATGCCGCCACGCGCGGTGGTAATGAAATAGGCACCCGGCTGCATCGCCGCGAACTGCGCCGCCCCCATCATGCCCCTGGTCTCCGCCGTATGCGGGCAGTTGATCGACACGTAATCGGCCTGCCGGATCATCGCATCGAGGGAGTCCATCTTCTCCACCCCCTGCGCCGCCGCCTGCTCGGCGGTGATATACGGGTCGTAGGTCATGACCCGCATACGGAACAGGCCCTTGCAAAGCTCTGCCACGCGCCCACCGACATTGCCGAGACCGACGATGCCGATCGCCCGCCCTTGTACGTCGTCGCCCATATAGTCGCGGCGGTTATACGTGCCGCCCGCGCGCATCTGGTGATCGGACAGCATGATCTTTTTCGACAGCGCCAGCATCATGGCCATCACGTGCTCTGCGACGCCTTCCTTGTTGCCGCCGGCTTGATTGACCACGGCAACGCCGGCGGCGGTGGCATCGGCCAGCGACACCGTGTCGAACCCCGCCCCATTGGTTGAAAGCACCACCAGATTGGGGCAGCGCTGCAACAGCGGCGTGTAGCCTTGGTACTGCACCGCCAATTCCTGGCGGGACGATCCGATCTGATATGCATGCGCCTGCGACAGCACACGCTCCGCCTCATCCGACGGCGATTCGTTGACCAACTTATCCAGTTGCACGTCCGGACGGCCGGCGAGAATATCGATATAAACCTGGGCGGAAACGGCGTTCACGTAAAATACGCGCTTGGTGTTGGGCGCCATGCTGGGGCCTTTCTGAGGATAGAAATGGGACTCCGGACCCTATGCCGGGTGTCAACGCCCAATAGAAATGTCCCCTTGTTCTGCCAGATAGGAATGTCCCCTTG
>JBAXFK010000020.1:0-29048 GCA_037139955.1 Rhodospirillales bacterium | reverse complement strand
AGGCTTTCGCCATCGGGGATGCCGATCTAATCATGGGCAGGCTCGCCGAGTATGTGGACGCCGGTGCTTGCAAGTTCATCCTGCGACCGGTCGCGCAGGGGGACGAGCAAATGTTGTATCAGACTCGGTGTCTAGTCGAGGAAATCCTTCCTCGGATGGCAGCGCGTTGGCCAAAGCCAGCGAAGCGGGCGGCGTAGCATCTGCCTGTCTTTAAATTTCTGAAAATCCCGATCCGCGCGAGGTGACGCCGCGGCCGTGCGATTCCGAAATCCAACCGAATTCTTTCAGGATTTGTTGGCTATAGGTCACGCGGCCGTTCACCTTATCCGCTGGCTCGCTCGCCAGCAGCAAAGCAGCCCGAGCCATCGTCGATGGCGGTTCGGCGACCGGATCATCCATTCCGGTGACCAATTTGTGGTGAATTGTTCCAGGCGTGGCGACAAGATTGGATGGCGAAACGGCCGAGATCGCGATGCCGCCGTGCTGAGCGACTTCTTGTGCCAACCCTTGGGTGAAACGTTCCAGGGCGGCCTTGGTTGCGCCGTACATGGTGTTGCCTCGAATCGAATGATCCGCGTACGGTCCACGTCCCGGCCCGATACCGGACCCCGAACTGATATTCACGATTGCGCCGGTTTTGCGCGGGATCATATCGTTCAGGACTTCTTTCGATAGCATGAACGGTGCATGTACGTTTACTGCGAAGCAACGCCACCAGCGATTGGTCGCCAAGCCCATGGTCGGCAGATAGTACGATAGGGCGGCATTGTTTACCAAAATATCGACCGGTCCGTAAGCGGAACGGGCTGCCTCAACCAATGCCAGGCATTCCGGCTCGTTCGAGATATCGGCGGCGAAAGCGGTCGCCTCGCCGCCTTTTTCTTTAATTCGAGAGACCGTTCGCGCCAGGGAGCCTTCCAGGAAACGGTGATCGCCCTCGTTCAACGTGCGGGCGACGCACAGTACCCTGGCCCCCTCGGCGGCGAAGAGTTCGGCCATGGACTCCCCGATACCGCGGCTTGCACCCGTAACGATAGCAACTTTGCCGGTCAGTTTGCCCATCGCGCGCTCCGTCAGCTTCGCGGCGGTATGCCGCCGCCACCTATCTCACATGCCTTCTTTGACGAACCGGTTTGTCAGTACGCCCAGGCCCGTCAGTTCGATCTCGACCACGTCGCCGTGCACCAAGTCGGGCGAGGTGCCGTCCGTTCCCATCCACATCACATCGCCGGGATAGAAGGTGATATATTTACTGGTCTCGGCGAGGAAATGCCGGATGCTGAAGATCATGTCATTGGTTTTGAACCGTAGATCTTCTTTGCCGTTTACGCGGATCACGGTTTCCATTGCGTCCAGATCGACATCGGTATCGATCCAGGGGCCCATCGGCTTGAACGTGTCGGAATTTTTACCGCGCCAGAATGTCCGGTCGCCGCGCTGCCACGTGCGCTCGCTTACGTCGTTGCCGATTGTGAAACCGAACACGCAATCCATCGCGTTTTCTTCGGTCAGATGTTTGGCCTTTTTGCCTATAACGACGACCAATTCACCCTCGTAATTCATTTTGGGCGGGGCATCGGCCGGAATCACGACGTCTTCCCCGTCGGCGATTAGGGCGTTGTTGGCCCGATAACCGATGTCGGCCTTAGTGGGGAACACCGGTTCGACGCCGCGCTTGTGCGCCATTTCACGGATATGCGCGGCGTAATTGATGCCGGCGCAATAGAAGGTCGGCGGAATCACCGGCACTTCGATTTTCACGTCCGCCAGTTTGTAGGTTTGCCCGATGGGCGTAGCATCGGCCCACGGCGCGCCAGCGACCTGGGTCACGGTATCGCCGTCGAGCGAGCCGTACGCGATACGGTTATCCTTGGAAAAACGGATCCAGCGCATTGTTGTTTCCTTGTGTGCTTAGGCTGCCAGCAGGGCTGGCTGCAGGAATTCGGGGTCGAATACTTTTGTCGCCATCACTTGGCAGCGCCGCATCAGGCGTAATTCGTCCGGGCCGTAGTCGTCGATGGCGCGATGGATGGTGCTCAGGTGGTCCCAGATCAGCAGGTCGTTTTCGTTCCACACATGGGTGTAACGGAAGCGCATTTCTAACTGATGGGCGAACAGGTATTCCAGCAATGCGTCGCTTTCGGCCAACGGCAACTCGTTGATGCGGATCGCATACCCGGGGTTGCAATACAGAATTTTGCGGCCGCTGATTGGGTGTGTCAGGACCACCTTATGCACCACTGGCGGGCGCCGCAGGCGTTGTTCAGGTGTCATAGCTGGGCGGCCGCTATTGCGATCTTGGCGCATGTGTTCCCAGAATTTTTCGAAATCGTGGGTGGCGGTCATGTGCTCCAGGCGCGCTTTCATTTCTTCCGGCAGGGCGTCGTATGCCGCTGCCATGTCGCCGAATTCGGTGCCCCCTAGTGCTCGACCGTTGCGGCGCGGGATTTCGATCCCGTATAGCACATTCACAAAGCCCCGCACGTCGCGATACGACATGTCGGTATGCCAATCCTGCCCGGCGTCTGGGGAACCGATGTATTCCCCGTTTTCCTTGATGTTGGACAGGATGCCGACATAGGCTAGCGGGTCGATTGCTTCGCTCGGATCTGCACGCGACGGACCTTGAATTTCTCCAAAACGGATCGAGAAACGATAGACGTCTATCGGGTCCAGGTGCTGATCCGGGAAGCGCAGTATGGCATGATCGCCCAAACCTTTGAGGATTCGTCCGAAATCGGCGTTGTCCAATGGTTTGGACAGGTCCGCGCCGTGTACGGTGGCACCTAGGGTGGTGCTGTTGGGTTCGATGGTCAGCATGAGATGCTCCCTTCTGCTACTGGTCGGTAGGATAGACCCTAGGCACGCCGTTGGCTACCGAGCGAGGTGGACGAAATGGACGGTGGTCGCCTCTCCGCTATTGGCGTCGACTTGGAAACCTTTGCGTGCCGCCCAAAACAATTTCTGCCAATAGAGCGGCAAAATAGCAGCATCTTCCATCGCGATACGGGTGGCGTCGCCCAGCAGTTTGTTGCGTTTGGTCTCATCGAATTCCCCGGCCGCCTGCACTAGCATCGCGTCGAATTGTTTGTTCGAATATCGTGCTCGGTTTAACGATCCGGTTCCGGCCGTGGCGTCGTATGTCGCCAACACCCCGGTCAGACCGTTTAACGAAGAACTCGCCACGCTGCCGTAGCTGAAGTGGAAGAGACTGAACTTCCGCTGTGTCGCGGCGGGGGCGTAGACGTTGTAGGGCATGACCTCCACCGCGTTCACTTTCAGTCCGCCGCGGCTGAACATTTGCCCTAGTGCTTGGGTCAGCTGAGAGTCCGCTGGGAAGCGGTTGTTCGAGCCGTGGATCGTCAGCCCGAATCCGTCGGGATAGCCGGCCTCGGCCAGAAGTTTACGGGCACCTTCGGGATCGAACGCCATGGGCTTCAAAGCGGGGTCATGACCGCCCAGGCCATTCGATACGATTTGACCCGCCGGTTCCCCAGCGCCAGCCAATACTCGCTCGGTGATCGCAGGTCGGTTGATCATTTTGGATAGCGCTAGCCGCACCCGGCGATCCTTCAACGGGTTGGCCGTCAGTGGTTTGCCATCTTTGTCGGTGAGGAACGGGCTATCGTCTCGCCCTTGATCCATAGCGATATACACGACACGCGTCGATACCGCCGAGAATATCGTCAGGTCCTGGCGATTTTGAAAAACCCCAATATCCGACGGCGGAATCTGTTCGATCGCATCCACTGCGCCGGACAACAACGCCGCCGAGCGGGCAGCCGGATTGGCGAGAAATTTCAGCGTCACGGTGCCGAACTCGGGCCTATGCTCCCAGGCGTCCGGGTTCGCTTCCATGACGAGCTTGTCCCCCGGTAGGTAGGACTTAAACCGATACGCCCCGGTTCCGATCATGGCCCGTCCGGCGTTGAAATCGTCTGTCGTTACCTGCGGTCCCAACGCGGCAGGGATGATGGGGATACGTCCAATCATATCCATCAACAGCGGCACGGGCGCATCCGTGCGTACCCGGATAGTCTGGGGATCCAGGATTTCCGTTTCCTTTACCGACCGGACGAAACTTGACAGCGGCCCGGGGGAGTTCGGCACATTGCGCGCCCGTTTTAGCGAAAATGCCACGTCGGCGGCGGTGAACGCTGTACCGTCGTGGAATTTTACGCCTTCACGCAGTTTGATCTCCCACGTTAGCGGGTCGATCAGCTTCCACGATACGGCGAGTGCCGGTTCGACCTGCAGCTTGGCGTCGAAGCGGATTAGGCTGTCGAACATATTTTCGGCCGTGGAAACGTCGTTGCCGAGGTCGGAGAACAACGGATCCAACGCGTTCTGTTCTGTCGCTCGGCCGATGGTCAGATCGACTGCCCATGCGGGGCTGGTGGCGGCTAACAGCACCGTCAAGTACGTTGCGGTCCGGATCATGCTTGGTACTCCCGATTGTCGGAGCCCGTTTGCCGCATCCGGCCGGATGACGCTAGCGTGCCGGTCGAACTAGGGGGAAGCATGCGTATCGCCATCGGGTCCTTGATCCACGAAACCAAGCTGGGGGCACCCCAGGCGATGATGGAGGCATTTGTCCTCCACCGGGAACAGGCCGTCCTCGCGGTGCTGCCGACCTTCGCGTTGCCCGGGGACGATATCGTTCCGTTGATCGCCGCCGTTTCCCCAGCGGGCGGCCCATTGATGCGTGAAACCTTCCATGTGTTGGCAGTAGAGTTGGTGCATCGTCTCGCCGCCCGTCGTCCGGTCGATGGTGTGCTGCTGTCCTTATCCGCCACACTCGCCATCGAGGACGAACCCGACGGCAACGCCGAGTTGCTCGAACGTGTACGCAACGTGCTGCCTCCCGGATTGCCGATCGGAGTTGTCCTCCCGCCCGAAGCCGTGCCGACCGAACGGATGCGGCAGCCGGGGGTTATCTTCGGCGGCGAAAATACAGTGGAATTGCTGAGGAAGGCCTTGGCGATCCGATGAAACCCCTGTTACGCTGCAATGCATCAAAATAATTCGGTGGATCGAGCTCATGAGCGCACCCGTTTCCGACCGCATTCCCGTCCTCGATATCGGGCCCTATTTGAGGGACGAACTCGGGGCGCGTGAGCGCCTGGGTTACGACATCGCCAAGACCGCTGCCGATACCGGTTTTTTGGTGATCGTCAATCACGGCATTTCGCAATCGCTTATCGATGGTTGTTTCGCCGCCGCATCCGCGTTTTTCGATCGCGATGAGGTGTTCAAGACGGCACTGAAAGTAGGCGATCTGAATATCGGATATCTGCCGTATGGCGCGCAGATCGTCCGCACTTCCAAAATCAATGTAAACACGAAGGCCAACCTCAGCGAGAGTTTTTATATCGTTAACGATTTGGCGTTGGACGATCCGCGCATCGTCGCGGGCGATCCATTATACGGCTTGAACCGTTGGCCCGCCGATATGCCGGCGTTCAAGGTGGCCACGAAGGCATATATCGCGGCGATGTCGGGTTTGGCCGATAGGATGGTTTCTGCCGTCGCCACGGCTTTAGACCTGCCGCCGGATTATTTCACCGCCGCTTTCACCGACGAACCGACCCGGACACTGCGCCTGATCCGGTATCCTAGCCACGACGGGGCCGAAGATAATCAATTCGGCTTTGCGCCGCATATCGATACCAATTTTCTGACCCTGCTGGCCCAATCGGCATTGCCGGGATTGGAAGTTCGCACAGCGCAAGGCGACTGGATTCGGCCCGCGCCGATTCCTGGCGCTTTCGTGGTGAACACCGGGGAGATGTTGGGACGCTATTCCAACGACCGCTTCATCGCCACGCCTCATCGTGTGATCAACGACAATAACGTGCTTCGGCACGCAATTCCGTTTTTTTACGGTCCCGGTCTGAACGCCGTCATTGCCCCCGTGCCGACCTGCGTCAGCGCCGACAATCCCGCCAAATACGAGCCGCTTTTATACGCCGATCATCGGCGCAAGCTGAATATGACCAATTTCGCGCATAGACAGAAAAACCCAAGTGTAGCGCCGGGCGAATACTGATGCGCGCGCTGCGTTGGGCCGCGTTGGCGGCGTGTTTGGCCGGTCCTGTCCAGGCCGCCGAACCATTCCGAGCGGTGATGAATATCGAGTTGCAGGTCCTCGATCCCATCCTAACAACTGCGACGGTCACCCGAGCGCTCGGGTATATGATTTACGATATGCTGATCGCGATGGATTCGAAGGGGGAATACCATCCTCAGATGCTGGAATCGTGGAAAGCCAGCGACGATCGCATGACTTGGACGATGACATTGCGTCCCGGCCTCGCGTGGCATGACGGTGCGCCGGTGACACCCGAGGATTGCATCGCATCCATTAAGCGGTGGGCGCAAATGGATGCCTTCGGCAAGAGGATGATGGCCGCAACGGCGGAGTTGCGTGTCCTCGACGATCGCAGTTTCCAGATCGTGTTGGCTCGGCCATTCGCTTTTGTGATCGAGGCGTTGGGAAAACCCAATGCCATGCTGCCGGTAATGATGCCGGCGCGGATGGCGGCGACGCCCGCGATAAAGGCAAATGTCGAAACAATCGGCTCTGGTCCGTTCACGTTCAACCGCAACGAATGGCGTCCAGGCGATCGGGCTATTTTCCGGCGGAACCCTGCTTATAAGCCGCGAGCCGAACCGGCGGACGGTTTCGCTGGCGGCAAAGTGGCGCATTTCGACTCGATCGAATTGGTTAGTATCCCCGATCCTGGTGGGCGCGTCACTGCTTTGGAAGCGGGCGCGGTGGATTATGTGGAAATTCTGACGTTCGATTACATCGAAAAGATGCGAAAAGACCCTCGCATCAAAGTTATGGAAATGCCGGCTTATGCGCAAACCACCGGCGGACTATCGGTTAATAATCTAATCCCGCCCTTTAACGATGTGCGCATGCGCCGTGCGGTGCAAATTGCGCTCGATCAGAAGGAGATTATGGCGGGGATGGGATTGCCAGCGGATATGTATTTGCCGTTCTGCCAGTCCGTCTTCTTGTGCGGTGGCCCCTACGGCACCGAGGTCGGCAATGCCTATCTACGGAATGCTGGCGCGGCAAAGGCTCAGGCATTGCTTAAAGAAGCCGGCTACAAGGGTGAGAAGATCGTACTGCTGCATAGTATCGATTCCGCGACGATCAATCCGATTTCGTTAGTCGTTATCGACCAACTGAAGCGCGCCGGTTTCAACGTGGAGGTTGTTGCATCGGACTATAGCTCCCTCGCGCAACGCCGGACCAAGAAGGACTCGATCGAGCAAGGCGGGTGGAATTTGATGCCGGTGGTCTGGAGCGGGTACGATATGATCAATCCGCTATCGCATTACACCACGGCGTATAGTTGCGGCGGTTCGTATCCAGGCTGGAACTGCGACCCCGGCATGCCAGAACTGGTTGCGAAATTCGAGGTCGAAGCCGATCGCGAGAAGCGGATGGCGTTGGCCAAGGAAATGCAATTGCGGGTGCTGGATCAAGCGCCGCAGATGTTCCTGGGCCAATTTTCGCCGCCGGCGGCGCATCGGTCCAACATCGAGGGGATGATCAACACCGGTTTGTCGGTGTTTTGGAATGCGCGGCGCGTAGCGAAGTAGCGCGCGCTGGCCGACATACGGAGTGTCGACCAGCAAATCGTAAAGAGAATGCGGTGGCGCCTGCTACGCGGAAGGCGGGGTAGCCGGGGTTCCATTTCGAACCGGGGTCATTGCACCGGACGGCATCGACCAACTCGGCGCGCCCGGCTTACGCGGGATCGGCGGCGCTGTCAGCATCGTGTCCGAGCGCGTGTAGCCCAAAGCATGGCTTAGTTTGGCGGCGGCGTCTTGCACGATCGAGACCAAAGCGCGCGGGCGCGGCGGGCGCATCCGCATGGTCGGCGCACTGATGAAGATCACGGCGACCACGTTGCCGGACGCATCGCGCACCGGGGCGCCCACACTCACCGCGCCTGGAACGACCTCATCTGCGGTCACTAGATAGCCGCGAGCGCGAATGCGTTGCAGATCGGCGGCGATCCATGTCGGATCGGTACGCGTGGCCGGGGTGAAGCGGGGTAGCCGCTGGGTCAGCAATTGGGTCTGCACGGCTTCGGGTGCATGCGCTAATAACATGCGGCTGGTGCCAGCGTGCAGTGGGCCGCGCGCGCCAACCTCAGTGTAAATGCGGAGGATGGGATCGGTCTGGTAGACCGCGACTGTCTCGCTTTGCATCCCGTCGCGGATGCGCAAATAGGCGTTCTCACCTGCGGCGATTCCTAGAGCAGTGAGGAATGGCATCGCCGTTGTCGCCAGTGCGTCCTGTTCGGCGGCGGCCTGCCCGAAGGCATTCCAGCGGGTGCCGAGGCGCCAAGTCTTATGGGCATCGTCCGCGACGGCGAAACCTTTGGCTTGCAAAACACGGAGCAATTTGGTGGCAGTCGCGGGGGCGCAATCTGCTTGCTGTGCGAGTTCGGAGACCCCGATCGGGCCTTCCTTGGCCAGTAGTTCCAACAGGTCGATCCCACGCTCCAGCATCGCTGTGCTCGGTTCCCGCGGCGGGGCTGGCGGGGCAACTTGTATCGGTTTTGGCGGTTCCGCCTTCGCGCCTCCCGCACGG
Source organism: Rhodospirillales bacterium (assembly GCA_037139955.1). Taxonomy (GTDB): domain Bacteria; phylum Pseudomonadota; class Alphaproteobacteria; order Acetobacterales; family Acetobacteraceae; genus Rhodopila. The sequence continues at coordinate 20,431 of JBAXFK010000020.1, read as the reverse complement.
CGAAGGCCGGCCGGCTGCTTGGCCGGGGAACGGCCGGGTGCTGTACGTTGCTTCATGGACGCCATTTTTTGCTCGCCGATTGTGCCGGGTTACCAGCCGGTAGCATCGCATCCCGATGGCGCTACGGTCTAAAGCCGTATTCGGATATCAGGTATGCCCAGATGACGGGTCAGCCAAAAGCCCGCATGGGACGTTGACAGAGGCGCCGCGCGGGGGCGTTGTCCTGCCATGCGCGCCCCCTATTTCATGTTACTAATCTTGATTCTGGCATGCCCTGCCTGGGCAGCCGAGTCGGTGGAACACCATGGGTTCTTCGCGGCCAGCGACGGCACGCGCCTGCATTATATCGAGGCTGGTTCCAAAGCCGCTCGCACGATTGTGCTCGTGCCCGGATGGACGATGCCCGCATGGATTTGGGAACCGCAGATTCAGGCGTTGCGCCATCGGTTCCACGTGATTGCGTTCGATCCCCGTGGACAAGGTCAATCGGACGTTCCGCGCAATGGTTACGAACCCAAGCGGCGCGGTCGGGATATCGGCGATTTGATCGCGCACCTCGGGCACGATCGTGTCTTGGTCGTTGCGTGGTCGTTGGGAGTTCTGGATACCCTTGCTTATGTGCACACACAGGGCGACGGGCGGGTGGCCGGCTTGATCCTGGTCGATAATTCGGTGGGCGAGGAGCCGCCGCCGCCCATGCCCCCGCAACCGACCGGCCCACCATTACCCAAGCCGCCTCATGCCGAGGCCATGCGCAGCTTCGTGGCGGGAATGTTTCGGACGCCGCGCAGCCCGGCCTATATCGAGCGGTTAACCCAGGCGACGCTGCGCACACCCGAAGATGCGGCGCGGGCTCTGCTGGCATACACTGTGCCGCGCAGCTATTGGAAGGAAGCGGTCTATGCGACGTCCCGTCCCGTCCTTTATATAGTTCGTCCCCGCTGGGTGCCGCAGGCGGACAATCTCGTTCGCAATCGGCCGGGAACGGAGATGGAAATCTTTACCAACGCGGGCCATGCCCTTTTCGTAGACGAACCCGCACGGTTCAATGAGACGGTCGAAAATTTCGCACGTCGCCGGGTATGGCCATGAACCTGCTCCCGCTATTTCTCGTTTCCTTGGCCGCTGTCGGATACGAGACCGCGTTGACGCGGTATTTCGCCGTCGCGAAGTGGTCTGAATATGGCTATTGGGTCATCTCAATCGTGATGGTGGGTTTTGCGTTGAGCGGGGTAGTTATCGCCCTATGGCGCGATTCTTTTGCCCGCAACGGCGAACGCTTGCTGGCCATTTTGCCGCCCATTTTGGTGGCGACCGCCGCAGCCGGTTATTTCTTGGTCACCGTCAATCCCTTCAACCCGCTACAGTTGCAAAATCCCGCTACATGGCAACCCCAATTGTGGAATATCGGGTTGTATTATCTAGTGTTGCTGCCGTTCTTTTTCCTGGCCGGCATGCTGATAAGCCTAAATTTTGTACTGCACGCGCGCCGCATCGGGGTGGTTTATGGATTCGATCTGACCGGGGCCGGCGCCGGGTCCGCAGTTGTTCTGGTCGCGATGTACAGCGTCCATGCCTTCAATCTGGTACCGTTGCTGCTTATTCCCCTTGCCGCCAGTGCGCTCTTCGTCGATCGTCGCTGGCGCATCCGTTCGGTTATTGCATCTTTGCTGACGCTTCTGACGTCCGAAGCGGTCTTGCTGACCGATCCGCAAGCGGCATTCAACGACTTCAAATCCATCTATGCGCCGCTTCATACCCAGGACGCCAGGGTCGTGGCGGAAGTGCTGTCGCCACGCGGCGATTATCTGCTGCTTGACGACTTTCAGGAGCGAGTAGACACAGATATCTCCAACAATGCTGGCATGATGGGTCTGAGCGGTCCGCCAAGTACCTTCGGTCTGTATAAAGACGGCAATCGCATCGCGGCTCTGCCGAGGGACGACAAGTGGGATGTCGGCTATGCCGATGCCGCCTTGGACGCATTGCCCTACACGTTGATTCCCCACGCTCGGGTGCTGCTCGTGGGCGCATCGGGCGGATTCCGCGTCCGGCAGGTATTGGCACTCGGCGCCATCAAAATCCGCGCATTGGAACCGGAACCGGTTCTGGCGACGGCCTTGCGCATGGGAATGGGCCCGTCCCCGCGACTACCGCTCGATCCCATGGTGCGCGTCGCCGACGAAGGGCCGCTGGCGGTTCCGCCTGGGGTGCACGACATCGTCGATATTTCGGCCGATTTTCTCGACACAGCCGAGGCCAATGTCAGCGCATTCAGCGCCGAGGCAATAGCGAAACACCTTACCGGTTTGCCGGAAGGCGGCATCCTATCGCTGCCTGTCTCGATCCGCGATTTCCCGATCTACGCGCTGCGCATGCTCGCGACATCTCGCGCAGCGCTGCTCGCGGCGGGGATACGGGAGCCGGCTGCACATGTCGTGGTTTACCGATCCGCTTGGGCGGTGCGTATCTTGCTGTCCCGCGAAGCTTGGGATGAGGAACGGTTGGCCGTCGTGCGGAAATTCTGCGACGAACGGTCTTTCGACGTGTCATGGTATCCGCATATGGACATCGAAGCTGCGCGGGCGAAACTCTATAATGACCTCCCCCGCGTGTCGTTCGCTCTGGGCGAGGTCGAGGCGACCGGACCCGACGATGCGATCGCCGATGAGGCGGAGGCCGTCTTGAACGGCCAGCCAACACCCTCGGCGCAGTATTTCAACCTGCGGCCGATTACTTTGGACCGCCCATTCTACTATGCCGCGCCGCGTCTGGACCAAATCGGGACCTTGCTGAAACGCTTGGAAATCCTGCCGCAGCAGGAGGTTGGGGTGCTGGTCAATCTGGCGGTGTTGGGACAGGCGGCTCTGATTGCAACAATTGTGCTGCTAGTGCCGATTGCGGCGCGCCGTCGTCTGAGCGGCAACGACGCTACGCCCACCCCGCTGCTTCGCGCCGTCGTGTATTTTCCTGCCTTAGGCCTCGGCTTTCTCTTCATTGAAATGTTCCTGATCGAGAAAGCCAGCTTATGGCTGAACGATCGGACAGGTGGTTTCGCCCTGGTTTTGACCGGGATGCTGGTGTTCTCCGGTATCGGCAGTCTGGCGGCTGGACCGCTGTCCCGTGCCCCAGTTGCCGCGATGACAATGGTGTGTGGGGCCGTTCTGTTTTGGATCGTCCTGATGCTTGTCTGGTTCGAACCGTTGGTGCTGGCAACGCTCTCTTGGTCCTTAACTGCCAGGGCGACGGCGTTGATGGCGGTTGTGGCGCCGGTTTCTATTCTGTTGGGTTTGCCATTCCCTCTTGGGTTGTCTCGAGCCGGGCAGGGTGGATTGCTGCCGTGGGCCTGGGGCTTGAATGGCGCGTTCTCGGTCGTCGCGACTCCGCTGGCCAATTTGATCGCCCGAGAAGCCGGTTTCGACAGGGTTCTTTTGTGTGCTGCGATATTGTATGGGATCGCCTTGATGACCTTTCCCGTGACCAGGAGACGCCCCGCGTGGCACCGTTCGACCCAACCTTCACCCGCCGGGGACTGATCTCGGCAGCGACCGCTTCGGCGTTCGTATCTCCTGCGCGTGCAGCTGCGAACGCGGCGCAGTGGACCAAGGCCGACTACGAAAAGGCCATGAAAGACTCCGGCAGGCCGGTCAGCCTAACGGATGGGCAGTTCGACGCGATCCAAAAACGCCGACCGGGTGCCCTCAAGCGGATCGAGAGTTATTTGAAGGAACGTCTCGGATCCGCCGATCCGGTCGTGTTGGCCGCATTCGCTGAGGTGCCGCGCGAGTATTTCCATTACCTCTATCCCGAGCGGGTCGCGCAGCCCAGTATGGCGTACGAAGACATGCCTAAGCCTTGGGCGTTGGGTTATGGGTCGGCGTTGTCGGATTATCTTGGGCAAGCTTATATGACTCAGGTGTGCCAGCCAAAGCCCGGCGACGTCACGCTTGAAATCGGGACTGGGAGCGGATTCCAAAGCGCCCTGCTGTCCCGTATCGTCAAAGAAGCCTATTCGATCGAGATTATCGAGCCGTTGGGCAAAGCCGTCGACAAAATTTTCGAGCCGTTGGGCTACACCAATGTGCACGGCAAGGTCGGCGACGGCTATTTCGGCTGGCCAGAAGTCGAGGGTGGATTCGACATCATTATCGTCACCTGCGCGGCCACGTTCGTGCCGCAGGCGTTGCTGAAGCAACTCAAGCCGGGCGGGCGCATGGTCATCCCCATCGGCCAGCCCTTTAAGCACGGGCAAGTGCTATTCATTTATACCAAGGATGCGGACGGCAAGGTCCACTCCAAGCGCGACATGGGAGTGTTCTTTATTCCGATGACCGGCGCGATTGCCAAGAGTTCCCCGACCTCCGGCGGTTAGGACGCGAATCATGCGCATCTCGGTGTTCGGGATCGGCTATGTTGGCGTTGTCTCTTGCGGCTGTCTGGCCGAGTTGGGACACGAGGTCATCGGCGTCGATATTTCCGCCGACAAGGTGGCAATGTTGATGGCGGGTCGATCTCCGATCGTGGAGGAGGAGATCGACGATCTGATCGCCAAAGCCGTGCGCGCCGGCCGTCTGACCGCGATTCAGGATGTCGCCGACGCGGTTGCTCGCACCGACGTCTCGTTCGTCTCTGTCGGTACGCCGAGCGCGGCGGATGGCAGTGTGGCGTTGGGGGCGGTGGACGCAGTGATAGCCTCGATCGGGCAGGCGGCGCGCACCAAACCGGGAAGCCACACCGTGGTCATGCGCTCCACGGTGCCGCCCGGCACCGGTGAGGATCGGGTGATTCCGATCCTGGAGCGCGAGGCCGGGCGCAAGATCGGCGATCGGTTGTTCTATTATTCCAATCCCGAATTTCTGCGCGAGGGGTCCTCGGTGCGGGATTTTCGCTCCCCGCCCTTTACCTTGATCGGCGCGCCCGTCGGAGACGATGCGCCCATCCTGCGGGAGATCTACGCCCCGATCTTGGCCCCCGTGCATGTCGCGCCGCTGCGTGTGGCCGAGAGCGTCAAGCACATCTCCAACGTTTACCACGCTGTGAAGCTGGCGTTCGCCAACGAAGCGGGCGCCATCCTGGCTGCCCAAGGCGTCGATGCGCGGGATGCTTTCCGCCTTTTGTGCGAAGATCGAGTGTTAAACGTGTCCCCTGCTTATCTGCGGCCCGGTTTTGCCTTCGGCGGATCGTGTTTGCCTAAAGATGTCCGTAGTTTTTTGTCGTTGGCCGACGATAATGGGATCGCCGCTCCGTTCCTAAAGAGCATCCTGCCAGGCAACCAAGCGATTATCGACCGCACCTTCGACGCCATCGCGAAGCATGGGCGTGGATCGGTGGCGTTGTTCGGGTTGGCGTTCAAACAAGGTACCGACGACCTCCGCGAATCGCCCTTCGTACTCCTGTCCGAGAAACTGCTCGGTCGAGGTTTCGATCTGCGTATCTTCGATCGCTCGGTTCGGGTTGCGCAGCTGATGGGTGCGAACCGCGCGTATATCGACCGGGAAATCCCGCATCTGGAACGGTTGATGGTCGCTACGCCCGAGGCAGCGCTGGACGGCGCCCGAGTCGCGGTCATCGGTCATGTGGCCCCGGAGGACCGACCCGCTTTGCTGGCGGCGTTGGCCGGGAAGATCGTGATCGATTTGGCTGGCATGGCGGCGCTGCGGGATGTGCATGGAGTCGCTTACGAGGGCCTTTGTTGGTGAAACGCCCACGCCTTCTCTTCGTTAGCCCGCGTTTCCTGTTTCCCATGGACCAGGGAGGCAAGATCCGCTCGGGTAACACGTTGATGGGCATGAAGGGCGGCGCCTTCGAACTCACGATGGCATCCCCCGCGCCACCCGATTTCGGCCGCTATGCCCGCGACATCGAGGCAGTCTGCGACCGTTTCGTTTCCTGGCCTGAGGAGCCCGCATCCAGCATTCGCCGTGCCTTGGCATTGGGAAGTGCTTTGCCGGTCGCTGTGGCTACGGATCGCTCCGCTGCCGGCAGTGCCTGTGTAGCGGCAGCCTTGGCCGAGAAGCCCGACGTCGTCATCGTCGACTTTCCGCATGCCGATGTGTTGATGCCAGCCCGGATCGATGCCGCCCGGGTCATGTTTACCCACAACGTGGAAGCCGAGATTTTCGAACGCCACGCAGCCCGCGCGACCGGGCTTTGGAAACTGGTTTGGGCGAATCAAAGCCGCAAAATGACCCGGTTCGAAGGCGAGACCTTGCGCGGTTTCGATAGTGTTATCGCGGTATCGGATCGCGACGCAGCGGCTTTGGCGAAGCGATATACGCTGCCGGTGGTGGAGGCGATCGATACCGGCGTCGATCTCGATTTTTTCGCCGCGAACCCGCCCGGTCCCGACCCGGCGCCGGATGGTGGAACTCTGGTCTTCACTGCGACTATGAGTTGGCCTGCCAATGTCGAGGGCATTCATTATTTGCTCGACGAAGTCTGGCCGATCCTTTTGCGCGCCCGCCCCGGCATTAGAGCGACGATCATCGGCCGCAACCCGCCGGCGTCTTTGTCCGAGAAAATCGCTGAGCGCCGACTGAACGTGACGCTCACCGGGTTCGTGGACGACATACGCCCGCACGTTGCCGCAGCGGATGTCTACGTGATCCCACTATGGGTCGGTAGCGGCACCCGGATCAAAGCCTTCGAAGCCATGGCCATGGGGCGCCCGGTCGTTTCGACTTCGTTGGGTGTCGAAGGGCTGGATGTCACCCACGACGAGCACTTCCTGCGCGCCGACAACACCCCGGATTTTGCGTCGTCGATCCTGTCGCTGCTGGACGACCGGTCCCGTCGGACGCGGATCGCGGCAGCGGCGCGTGCGCTCATGGAGGAAAAATTCTCCTGGGCGGTGGTTGCGCGTCAGTTCGAAGCGATTTGCCTGCGCGCGCTAGAACGGCGGCAACTTACCCGCATTTAGACCAGCCGCAGTGCACGCATGCCAGACAACCGGCCTCTTTCACCAGACCTGGCTGGCTGCACTTCGGACAAATCGGGCCGAGATGCGTTCCCTGACGCGCATCGGTCGTAACCGGGGGCACTACATCGCCCCCGACGTCCGGTTCGGCCAGAAATCCGATGTCCATCATGTGGCGTTCGATGACATCGCCGATAGCCGCGACGAGCGACGGCACATAGCGCCCCTTGTTCCAATGGCCGCCTCTGGGGTCGAAGACCTGCTTCAGTTCCTCGGCAACGAACGCGACCTCCCCGCCACGCCGGAAGACGGCGCTGATCATGCGGGTCAGCGCAACCACCCAGGCGTAATGTTCCAGGTTCTTCGAATTGCAGAATATCTCGAACGGGCGGCGGATGCCGTCCTGCTCGATGTCGTTGACCGTCACGTACATCGCGTGCTCGCTATCCGGCCAGCGTAGCTTGTATGTCACCCCGGCGAGCTGCTCGGAGCGGACCAACAAATCGCCCGGCATCGGTGTGGCCGGTTTAACCTCCAGCACCGAGCCGGTGATCGCGTTGGGGCGATAGGTTGTGCATCCCTTGCAGCCGCTGCGATAGGCGTCGAGGTACACGGCCTGGAAGGCGTCCATCGCGATATCCTCCGCGACGTTGACCGTTTTCGAGATCGCGCTATCGACATGGCGCTGCACCGCCGCCTGCATCCGCACATGCTCCGCCGGTGTCAGGTCCTGCGCGGTGACGAACGCCTCCGGTAGTGGAGCTTTGTCGCCGAAAAGAGCACGGAACCGGCGCACCGCGTAGTCGGACACTTCTTCCTCGGTCTTCGATCCGTCCGGCTGCAAGACCTTCCGCGTATAGGCCAGCGCGAATACCGGTTCGACTCCGCTAGAGACGTTGTCTGCAACAAGGGAGATGGTGCCGGTCGGCGCGACGGATGTCAGCAAAGCGTTCCGAATACCGTGTGCTGAGATCGCCGCGCGGACGTCCTGGTCCAAGCCGCCGATGGTTTCCCCTGCGAGATAGGCATCGCGATCGAATAGCGGGAATGCACCCTTTTCCTGCGCAAGATCGGTAGAGGTCAGATAGGCCGCACGTTCGATCTGTTTTGCCCAATGCGCGGCTATCGCCGCTGCCTCGATCGAGCCGTAGCGCAGGTGGCACATCGCCAACGCATCGGCGAGGCCGGTCATGCCGAGGCCGATACGGCGTTTCGCTTGTGCTTCATGCAGTTGGGCATCCAGGGGAAAGCCCGAGACGTCGATTGTATTGTCCATCATGCGAATTGCGACTGCAACGAGATCGGCCAATTCGACCGGGTCGATGCGCGCTTGCGGCGTGAAGGGAGCACGGACCAACCGCGCCATATTTATCGAGCCTAGCAGGCACGCGCCGTAAGGCGGTAATGGCTGCTCGCCGCAGGGATTGGTCGCGTGGATCGTCTCGCAGTAGGCAAGGTTGTTGCGGGCGTTGATCCGGTCGATGAAAATAACGCCCGGCTCCGCATAATCGTAAGTCGCCCGCGTGATACTATCGAACAGCGCTCGGGCGCGGAGAGTCCGATAGGTCTTGCCGCCGAACATCAGCGGCCAATCGGTATCGGCGTCGACCGCTGTCATGAAGGCGTCGGTGACAAGTACCGAGAGGTTGAAATTCCGCAGCCGTCCCGGTTCCCGCTTGGCGGCGATGAACGCTTCGATATCGGGATGGTCGCAGCGCAACGTCGCCATCATCGCGCCGCGCCGTGCACCGGCCGACATTATGGTACGGCACATGGAATCCCAGACGTCCATGAACGATAGCGGTCCCGAGGCATCGGCGCCGACGCCTTTGACTGGCGCACCCTTCGGCCGCAGCGAGGAGAAATCGTATCCGATCCCCCCGCCCTGCTGCATGGTCAGCGCGGCCTCCCGCAGGTGGGAGAAGATGGCGCCGAGATCGTCCTCGATCTTCCCCATGACGAAGCAGTTGAATAGCGTTACCCGCCGTTCGCTGCCAGCGCCGGCTAAGATGCGGCCGGCTGGCATGAAACGGAAGTCGGACAGGGCGTCGTAGAAACGCCCCTCCCACGCGGAAGGCTCTGCTTCTGCGGCGGCGAGGGCGCATGCGACGCGGCGCCAGCTATCCTCGACCGTGCGATCGATGGGGGTGCCATCCGCAGTTTTCAGCCGGTATTTGGCATCCCAAATCTGTCGCGAGATCGGTGCCGCGCGATCGAGTGCGCTGCCGGTTACGTCGGAAGCAAGCATGTCCATGGTAGTCCCCCACGATCGGTGACAGCCTCCCCCGATTCGGTCGGCATTCTGCGCCCGACCGCCCCGTTATGCCAACGCGAAAGCCCCTTCGTCCCGCAACGCAGCAATTCGTGCGGCGGAATATCCGAGCGTGTCCGCCAGCACGGCTTCGGTTTCCGATCCCAGTACGGGCGCGGCGGTGTCCGCCGTGCCGCCACCCTCGGCGAGTTTGAACGGCGTACCCACTAGATCCTGCATCGTCCCGTCGGCATTCCGTGCCTGCACCCGCATGTCATTGGCAAGCACCTGCGGATGGGTCATCACCTGATCCACCGTTTGCAGTGGGGAGCATGCGACGGTGTTCGCCTCGAACCGTTCCACCCAGTAGACGACGGTATTCTGAGCGAACCGCTCTTCTAGCATTGGAATCAGCACCGAACGCTGCTCTGCGCGGGCGATTGCGCCGATGAATCGGGGATCTTTCGACAGGTCGGGCCATTCCAGGGCGTTGCAGAACCGCACCCAAGCGGCATCGTTCGGCGCACCGGCCAGCATGTAGCCGTCCGAGCATTTGAACGCCTGATACGGCACCAAGTGGCCGCTGCCGGACCCTTGAGGCTCCGGCATATGGTCGCCCTGCATCCAGCCCACCGCGTGGTAGCCCATGAGTGCAACGGCGGTCTCGAGCAGGGAGCCGCGTACCCAGGTGCCTTTGCCGGTCTTTTCCCGGTTCAGCAGCGCGGTCACCACGCCAGCGTAGCAAGACAGACCGGTGGACATATCGATGAACGACACGCCGCACCGTATTGGCGTGCCGCCGGGGTAGCCGGTGGTCGACATCGGCCCTGCGAATGCCTGCACCATCAGATCGTAGCCGCGCTTATCCGCCAGTGGCCCGTTCGCGCCGTAGCCGGAGATGGTGCAAACGACCAGCCGAGGATTGGCTTCCTGCAAGGCCTCCAGGCTGATCCCAAGCCTCGCCGCAGTATCGGGCAGAAAGCTATGAATCAGCACGTCGGCGCCAGCCGCCAATTGTTTCAGCACTTCTTTCGCGCCGGGGTTCTTCAGGTTCAGCGCCATGGACCGCTTGCCGCGATTGACACTGGTGAAATTCGCGCTCCAGCCCTCGTGGCTCATTGGCGGCCACCGGCGGTTCTCGTCGCCTTCCGGGCTTTCGACCTTGATGACGGTGGCGCCGAAATCGGCCAGCATCTGGGCGCAATAGGGGCCGGCGAGAACACGGCTAAGGTCGATGACACGGATGCCGTTGAGTACTTTCACGGGTTTGGTTCCTCCTGCTTCGTGCGGTAGCTTGCCGCAGCAGAGCGACGGGGAGAAGTCACGCATGTCGGAGTCGATGGAACGCGCACACGAGACCATGCATGCTCAGCACAATCCGCATGGCGATCCATGGGCGCGGGGGACTGCCGTCTTAGTATCGTTTCTGGCAGCGACAATGGCTTTGGCCGAAATCGGTGCTAAATCGTCGCAAAATGCTTACTTAACCAACCATATCGCGGTGTCCGACGATTGGGCGCTGTACCAAGCAAAAAATCTGCGGCAGACAGTGCGCGGCACCGAGGTGTCGATCCTGGAGAATCTGCCCAACGCGTCCGATCCTGCCATCCAGACCCGCATCAAAGAGGCCAAGGAATATCAGGCTCGGATGCGCGACGAGCCCGGCCGCGACGGTATGAAGCAGATGGCCGAGCAGGCGAAGCAGCGAGGACTCGAGCGCGATCGTGCGTTCCATTTGTATCATAATTACGAATACACGGTCGGCGCATTGGAAATCGCAATTGTGCTGGCGTCTGTATCGGTGGTGACCCGAATGCGGGCGTTAACGATCGGCGCCGGCGCAATCGGCTTCGCAGCCGGTCTGTTCGGGCTGGGCGTGGCGCTGGGGATGGTGTGATTTCGACCATCCCCAGGGTCGAGCGTCAGGTGATTGGCGCGGTCTCGGCGGTATAATCCGAATCGGAAACCTGCTCGAACCATGCAGTGCCTTCGCCTTTATCGGTCTGTTCCGACATCGCGAGGTGGGAGAACAGCTTATCCGGGGCGGCCCCATGCCAATGGCGGGTGTTCGGCGGGATAATCACTGTGTCGCCTGCGCGGATTTCTTGTACCTGTTCGCCTTCGAACTGGATACGGCCGGCCCCGGATAGGCAATACAGGGTCTGGCCGACCGGATGGGTGTGCCAGTTGGTGCGACCGCCGGGGGTGAACGACACCACGGACGCGCGCATGCGCGAAGGGGATTTCCCGGCGACGATCTCGTCGGAGAACACGGTGCCGACGAAGTTGGCAGGCGGTTGGATGTTGGTTTTGCGATCCGACGAACGGAGGACGGGCATTGCTTGGGTTCCCTCGATGCTGTGGCAACAGAAGTTTAGTGCGGATCGTGCGGGAGGGGAACATCCGGACGGGACGGCCGGCGTCGGTTGCAGACGAAAGATGGAAATTTATTTCTAATATGCAACATAAATGACATGGCGAAAGTAGACCGTCCCCGCGATTAACGTGTCGGCGGAGCCATGGCCGGGGGTAGGCCGCACCGATCGGGCGGTGCAGCGCCGCACAGGAAGCCCAGCATCGCCTGGATCGACTCCTGCGTGTTGTCTTGCACGTCCCAGGGCCAGATGCCCATCCCCCGTTTCAGTTCCCGCCGAACGGTCAGCCGCCGCTGTTCTTTAACCTCGCAGTAATGGCTGTAACCGTCGCCGAGGCCCATCAGTGCTGCCTCGATCCGTTGCCACGTGTCCCGCGCGGTATTTCCGGAATCGATGCCGAGATCGAGGCAGATGTCCGCAAGGATGCGGCCCACGGTTCGACGGCGCATCTGGGCTGCGAGCTCCGCCACGCTAGGAATATAGAAATACAAAGGATTATTAGGGTCGGTATGCAAACGGTTTCCCGGCGACAGGCGCGACCTTGCAGGCAGCCCGGACGCATGGCCCGAGCCGGCGCGGAGGTTCATTTCCAGCGCCTCGATCGTCGCCGGTTCGGCTGGGCTTGGGATCGGTGTCTCGGCGATGTCGCGACCTTGCTTGGCGCGGGCGCGCAAATAGTGGCGCAGCATCGTGGCGCGAAGGATGCCGCGCCAGATATGGGCCCGGAAGCGGCCCACGTCCTGGGTTGCGAAACTGGCCGCCAATTTTGGGAAATGGGGATGGGCGGCGTGTTGGGGGACGGTCGCGTAAAGATACTCGCCGTAGCCGATCAGGGTTTGCAGAATGTCGAGGACGAAGGCGATAACGGGAGGCACGGCTTTCCTACCCTGGGCCTGCTGGGGGGCCGGGTCGTGGGTCGGCGCGGCAGGTTGCTCCTGTTGGTTCATCGGGACGTGACTACCGGCTTAAATTCTCCTTGTCAACATATTTTCCTATTTTAGGAAATTTTCGATTGTTTGGGCCAGCGCCGATTCACGTGGTCCGCGCCTGTCGAGGGGATACTATGCCTCTGGTCGTAAACGACTCTTCGGTCCGCCCGCCCTATCCCCAATTGGAACAGGGCCGCAATATCATCCCCGCCACGCCACCATACCGCCACGCAGGACGGCGATGTCGGTTGCGCCCGCCGCCCGCAAATGCGCGGCGGCAGCGGACGAACGGCGATCGGTGTGGCAGACCAGCACGATGGGGCCTTCGTGGGCCAGCAATGCCTCGGTCTCGGTCGCAAAAATGTCGAGCGGGATGTTGCGTGCGCCCTCGATATGGCCGAGCGGGCCTGTGAATTCGCCGGGGCCGCGGACGTCGACGACCAGGACCCGATCCAGATTTCGGGCGAGTTCCTCGCCGTCGATCCAACCGGTGTCTTCGCCGGGTTTGCCACCGAACAAGCGGGAGAAAAACGAGGTCATGCGCCAAATCCTGGAGTACGAGGAAAGCCGCTCGGCGGCATGCGGCCGGTCTGACCGCGTGCGCCGAGCCATTCGCGGAGGTTGGTTTCGGTGCGGACGCGTTCGCCGAGACGCCATGTCAGGCCCTCGGCCAGTCTGAACACTTTCAGGTCGGCCAGTCCGCCATCGCCGTAGCGTTGCAGGATGACCCCGGCACCGCGCGGCATTTCGGGGATTTGTTCCAGCGGGAACACCAGCAGCTTGCGGTTTTCGCCGACCGCCGCCACGTGATCGCCATCGGCCGGGATGCAGAAAGCTGCCTCCTCCCCGGGTTTCAGATTTAAGACCTGCTTGCCGGCGCGCCGTTCGGCGCCGAGCTCGTCGCCGGGAACCACGAAGCCGCGGCCGCTGTTCGACGCGAGCAGGTATTTCATTCCATCCACCGGGACGAACAGTAAGGTGACATCGTCCTCGTTCGTCATGTCGAGAAGCACACGCAATGCCTGCCCGTCGCCCCGACCGCGCGGAAGGTCCACGGCTTTAAGGGTGTACGCTCGGCCATTGGTACTGAACAGCGTCAATTTGTCGGTGGTGGAACATGGCAAGGTCAGCTTGAGCTTGTCGCCTTCTTTGAATTTCAACTCCGCCGGATCGGCCACGGCGCCCTTTACGGCCCTGATCCAACCTTTCTCGGATAGGATCACCGTGATTGCCTCACGCTCGATGAAGGCATCCGGCGCCACGTCGACAACGTTAGGCATAACCCCCATTTCGGTGCGGCGATCGCCCAGCAGGCCGGCGCCGAATTTTTTGCGGGTTGCCTCGATTTCGTCGGCGATCTTCTTCCAGCGCAGTTTGTCGCTGCCCAGCAGGGTCTGAAGACCCTTGAGTTCGGTGGTGAGTGCCTTGTGTTCCTTGCGGATCTCCATCTCTTCCAATCGACGGAGGCTGCGTAGGCGCATGTTCAGGATGGCTTCGGCCTGGGTGTCGGTCAGGCTGAAATGGGCCATCAGACGGGCTTTCGGCTCGTCCTCCTCGCGGATGATGCGAATCACCTCATCGATGTTGAGGTAGACGATCAGATAGCCGTCCAGGATATCGATTCGGCGCTCGATCGCCGCCAGACGGTGGTTGGAGCGTCGGATCAGGACTTCGTGTCGGTGATCCAGCCAACAGCGCAGGACTTCCGGCAAGGCCATCACGCGCGGGGTGCGGGTGGCGTCCAGCACATTCATATTGAGGGGAAAGCGCGATTCCAGGGCGGTGATGCGAAACACCGTCTCCATCAGTACTTCCGGTTCCACGGCGCGGGTTTTCGGTTCCAGGACCAGTCGGACGATGTCGCTGCTTTCGTCGCGGACATCGCCGAGGAGAGGCAGCTTCTTCTCCTCCATCAGTTGGGCGATCTGCTCGATCAGCTTGTTTTTCTGCACCTGATAGGGGATTTCGGTGACCACGACGCACCATGTGCCGTGCGTGCCCTTTTCCACCGCCCATTTGGCGCGCAGCCGAAACCCGCCACGGCCGGTTTCATAGGCCGATCGTAAGGAGGCGGGTTCTTCGACGAGCACGCCGCCGGTGGGGAAATCCGGGCCGGGCATGTGTTTCAGCAGGTCGGCGGTCGTCGCGTCGGGATTTTGGATGAGGTGCAGCGCGGCGGCGCAGACCTCCCCGACATTGTGCGGCGGGATGGATGTCGCCATGCCCACGGCGATGCCGGCCGCGCCGTTGGCCAATAGGTTGGGGAAGGCGCCGGGAAGCACGACCGGTTCCGATTCCTCGCCGTCGTAGGTCGGACGAAAATCGACCGCATTTTCGTCGATGCCTTGGAGCATCGCTTGCGCAACATGGGTTAGGCGCGCTTCGGTGTAGCGCATGGCGGCGGGGTTATCGCCGTCGACATTGCCGAAATTTCCCTGGCCCTCGACCAGGGGAAAACGTGCGGCAAATTCCTGCGCCATGCGGACCATGGCGTCGTAGATCGATTGATCGCCATGCGGGTGGTACTTACCCATCACGTCGCCGACCACGCGAGCGCATTTTTTGAATCCCGCCGTGGGGTCCAGCCGCAGTTGATGCATGGCGTAGATCAGCCGCCGATGCACCGGCTTAAGCCCGTCCCGCACGTCCGGCAGCGAGCGCGACATGATGGTGGAAAGCGCATAGGCGAGGTACCGTTCGCTCAGCGCATCGGTCAGTTTGGTGTCTTCGATATGCCCGGCGAAATCATCCGGCATGGTCTGCTCCAGGGGTCGAGTCGGCGTCTGCCAGCTTGGCGAGGCGGTCGTATAGCATCAGGCGTGCCTGAGGCAGGGGGCGATGGCGCAGTCCGAACGCGTCGCGCGCCAGGAAGTGCCCGGTCAGCCGCAGACCGTCGCGATTGTCCGCCGCCGTCGCGATATTGCCCCCGGTCAGAAAACTGGGAAGTTTCAGCAGCTTGTCGAGGTAGGGTTCCGCTGCTTCCCGGCACACGGCCCGGCCGGAACGGGGCGACACATGCGTCAGTCCCGCTGTCGCCCCAGTCACGGCACAGGACCCCAGGTCGAGCCCGTAGCCAAGTTCCATCAATAGAGCGATTTCCCAGCGCACGAGGTCGGGCAGCATGTCCGCCCCCGTCGGCAAATGTGCGATCAGTCGCAGCAAGCCGGCAAAGACGGCCGGATGCGGTTCCCGTTCCGGCAATGCGCCCTCGGCCGTGGCGCAGACGGCGGACAGCATCGCCAATGCCAGCGGATCGTCCATCGCATGAGCCGCGTTCGGGTGGATCATCTCCGCTCGGAAGGCTCCTAACTGGTCGGCCAACCGTGCCGTCCACCGCACCTGGGCGAAATTGCCCGCTTGCCATAAAGCCGCGTGCGCTCGGGATGCACCCCCTTTCGCCAAGCCCTTATGCAGTCCGTGCTCGGCAGTCATGACCGTGGCGATGGTGTCCGCCTCGCTAAACGGCCGAGCGTCGAGGACGATGGCGGGGGCGTCCCATTCCATGGTGCGTTAGATCGGGGACAGGGAAGGGAAAATGGGGCCGCTCCTCGATCCGGTTCATGCGGTCGAGCCGCATAAATAATAAGCATATTGCCGATGCACCGCAGGCTGAACGCTAGCCACCAGAAGGCGTCCCAGTTTGCGCGATTATCGTCGGATTTGCTTGGATTTCGCGCTGGACCGCCGCCGCTGGTGGAGTCAGGGGGAATCGAACCCCCGACCTCCTGAATGCCATTCAGGCGCTCTCCCAACTGAGCTATGACCCCCTCGGCGCGGGAGCGGGCTTATAACCAGCCCGGTCCCCCCGATCAAGTGGGTCATGCGATACTTTTTCGACGGGGCGTGCGTTCGGGCACTTTTTTCTTTATACGACCCGCCATGAACGCGCGCTTTCTTAAGATGCATGGCTGCGGGAACGACTTCGTCGTGATGGACGATCGCGATCGCACACTCGACCTGACTCCGGCGCGGGCGGCGGCCCTGTCCAACCGCCACACCGGCATCGGCTGCGATCAGTTCATCGTCATCGAGCCGGGCGACGATGCGTTCATGCGAATTTACAACCCCGATGGGTCGGAAGCGGGGGCCTGCGGCAACGCCACCCGTTGCGTCGTATCCCTGATCGCCGCCGAAACCGGGCGGAGATCCGTGAATATCCGCACGGTTTCCGGCAATTTGCCCGCTACGGTGTTGCCCGATGGGCGCGTCTGCGTGGACATGGGCGCCGCTCGGTTGGGCTGGTCCGAGGTGCCGCTGGCCGGTCCGATGGATACGCTGCACCTGAATTTGGTGCGCGGTTCGGTCGCCGATCCCGCCGCCGCCAGTATGGGCAACCCGCATGCGACATTTTTTGTGCCCGACATGGACGCGGTGGCCATCGAATCCATTGGTCCGTCGTTGGAACGGGACCCGATCTTCCCAAACCGAGCAAATATCGGGTTCGTACAGGTGCTGTCTTCCGAACGGATACGGTTGCGGGTGTGGGAGCGCGGGGCTGGGCTGACGCTCGCGTGCGGCTCCGGCGCCTGTGCCGCTCTGGTCAACGCCGCTCGGCGCGGGCTGACCGGCCGCCGTGCTGCGGTGATCGTGGATGGCGGCGAACTCGAAATCGAATGGCGCGACGACGGCCATGTTCTGATGACCGGACCCGTCGCGACATCGTTCTCCGGCGAGGTCGATTTGTCGGCCTATCCCGCATGAGTGCGGAAATCTTGACCTTCGGCTGCCGCCTGAACGCCTACGAGAGCGAGGCGATGCGCGCCCTTGCGTCGGGGGTGGAGAACACCGTCGTCGTCAACACCTGCGCCGTCACCGCCGAGGCCGAACGCCAAGCCCGTCAAACCATCCGTCGGTTGGCGCGGGAAAAGCCGGGCCTGGACATCGTCGTGACGGGTTGCGCGGCGCAGATCGATCCGGCGTCCTGGGCAATATTGCCCGGCGTAACCCGAGTGCTGGGCAATGAGGACAAGCTGAAGCCGGAAAGCTGGATCGCCGGCGCCGGTTCTGCGGTGTCCGACATCATGGCCGCGCGCGAAACCGCGCCGCACATGGTCACCGAATTCGCCGGCCGTGCTCGCGCTTTCGTTCAAGTGCAGCAGGGTTGCGATCATCGCTGCACCTTTTGTGTCATCCCATTCGGCCGCGGCCCCAACCGATCTGTGCCGATCGGCGTCGCGGTGACGCAAGTACGCGCGTTGGTGGAGGCTGGATTTCGCGAAATCGTCCTGACCGGCGTGGACATCGCGTCCTACGGGCCGGATTTGCCGGGTTCGCCTAGCCTGGGCCAATTGGCGCGCCGGCTGCTGGCGCTGGTGCCGGAACTGCCCCGGCTGCGGCTGTCCTCGATCGATCCCGCCGCGATCGACGACGATTTGTGGCGTCTAATCGCCGACGAGCCTCGGTTGATGCCGCATCTGCATTTGTCCTTGCAGGCCGGCAGCGATCTCATTCTTAAGCGGATGAAGCGGCGTCATTTAACGGCGGACGCCATGGCAACCATCGAACGCGCACGGTCGCTGCGGCCCGGCATTGCCATCGGCGCCGACCTTATTGCCGGGTTCCCCACCGAAACCGACGCGTTGTTCGCGGAAACACTCGGCTTCGTCGAGGCTGCCGACATGCCGTTCCTGCAT
Source organism: Rhodospirillales bacterium (assembly GCA_037139955.1). GTDB lineage: Bacteria > Pseudomonadota > Alphaproteobacteria > Acetobacterales > Acetobacteraceae > Rhodopila. Next base: position 2,327 of record JBAXFK010000020.1, on the reverse strand, counting down.
ATCTTTCCCTATAGCGAGCGCCCCGGCACCCCAGCCGCCCGCATGCCCGCCGTTCCGAAGCCGGCGCGACGCGAGCGCGCCGCCCAATTGCGTGCGGCGGGTGCTCGGGCCGCCGAACGATTTCTAGCAGCGCATATCGGTCGGGATATCGCATTGCTGACGGAAAGTGGCGACACCGGGCACTCGGAACATTTCGCACCGGTGCGCTTGGCTTCGGTCGTCGAACCCGGTCGGGTGATGGCGGCGCGTGTGACCGGCTCGACCGGTTCGGTCTTATTGGCGGAGGCAGCCTGATGGCGCTCGGTAGTTTCTTTTCGCGCCTTAAAGAGGGCCTATCGCGTAGCACCGCGAAAATTACGGAAACAATTACCGCCGTCTTCAAAAAACGTCGATTGGACGATGAGGCGCTGGAAGAGTTGGAGGAGTTGCTGATCTCCGCCGATCTCGGCACTGCTGCTGCGACCCGTATTATCGCTGGGTTTCGGCGTACGCGTTTCGGAACAGAAGTCACGGACGAGGAAATCAAAGCAGCGCTCGCAGAAGAAATCGCTGTTATTTTGTCGCCGGTAGCGCTGCCACTGGTGCTAAACCCGGCCCTGAAGCCGCATGCGGTGCTGGTTGTCGGTGTGAACGGTACCGGAAAGACCACAACCATCGGCAAGTTGGCGCAGCTTTATAGCGCGGATGGCCTAAAGGTCGTGATGGCAGCCGGCGATACCTTCCGAGCAGCGGCCGTGGAACAATTGCAGGTGTGGGGGGAACGGACCGGAACCCCCGTGATTGCCGGCAAACCGAATGCGGATTCCGCCGGGTTAGCGTTCGATGCGCTGACCCGGGCGGAGGCCGATGGCGCGGACGTGTTGCTGATCGATACGGCGGGGCGCTTGCACAACAAAGGTGCGTTAATGGAAGAATTGCGGAAAATTATCCGCGTGTTGAAGAAAAAGGATGAGACGGCGCCGCATTCGGTGTTGTTGGTGCTGGACGCGACCACCGGCCAAAACGCGATTCAGCAGGTAAAAGTGTTCAAGGAAATGGTCGATGTCACTGGGTTGGTAGTGACCAAGCTGGACGGTAGTGCCCGGGGCGGGATCGTGGTGGCATTGGCCGAGACATTCGGGTTGCCGGTGCATGCCGTTGGCGTAGGGGAAAAGGCCGGCGATTTACGGCCCTTCGACGCCGGTGAATTCGCGCGGGGTTTGGTGGGGGCTTAAGGGTCGATGACCGATAATAACGAAAAGTTCTATCGATGTTTTCCCGAGCTGTACCATTATACCGGTTGGGAGGGCGCGAAAGGGATTATCGAGTCCGGGTCGATGTGGGCGTCGCATTACAGCGGTCTCAACGATCGTTCCGAAGTTCAGCATATGAAGAAACCACTGAAGCACGCCCTGCCTGGCTCCGAGTCCGATCGGCAACGTGCGGTCGATTGGCTGTATGGGCAAACCTTCGATGGCTTTGCAACGCCCTACATTACGTCCTTCTCGACGCATGCCGATCTTTCGCCGACCGACCGAGAAAATGGATTGATATGGCAATGGGTTGGGCAACCCTCTAATAAATCGGGTGGTTATGGGAGGCAGGGTTACGCATTAGTATTCGATACGAGGCGATTGGATGAATTGCTCGATATAGAATTCAAAACTTGGCGCTATCTTCAGGTTACTCTAGCCAAAGTTTTTTACAATCACGGAGAGGACGCAATTCGGAAATCGATTAAACCGCTAGTCTCTAAAGCCGTCCGATTTTTTGGCAATCTATCGCTTCAAGATATTACCGAGGGAAAGGAATTTGTCAGCAACTTTATCACTGCCACCGCGACCTTTAAGCACGCTTGTTGGTCCAACGAGAAAGAAGTGCGGATTATCACGTGCCCCTACAAGCAGGAAGATTTGCAATCTATCCAGGAAGACGATCCGGAAGAAATCAAGAAGCTTAAAAATAGAAGTGTCAAAACAATCCTCAAGCGCCCCGATGGCAGGCGCTACATCGCGTTATTTTCGACGCTAAGCGCAGAGCTGCCGATTACGAGAATCATCGTAGCGCCCGACGAAAATCAAGATACGTTGTTTCGCCAGATGCACGATTTTGTTGGCGGTAAAATTCCAATTCGTCGATCCTCGCTTGCGTTGCCCAATGCCGCGTAAGTACCCGTGAACGCCCATGTATGAACTCACAGAATCGATCGAAGGGTGCTGCGCGACCGGCGACCTAGCGTACATGGTCGCGAAAGGTGCTTTGGTTCGAACGGGGGAAAGGCGGTATGATCGCCATATTGAGCTGCTGCCGGTTTCACGGACACCTGGTTTAGGTGTTTTGATGAGAAC
>JBAXFK010000019.1:0-29740 GCA_037139955.1 Rhodospirillales bacterium | reverse complement strand
GGCCCGGTCAGTGCCACGAGACCCGCCAACGCGCGTGCAATGGATTCCGTTCCGGCGAAGTTGCTGTACGGGCCGTTTTCGCCGAACCAATCGATCGCGGTAACCGCGAGGCCGGGATATCTCGCCGTCAGGTCCGGTCGCGTTCGTTCCGTTAACAGCACATCCGCGCCGGGCAGCAGTGCATCCAGATTCGCCGGTGTCTCGGTGACGCTTTTCTTATTGGTGTTGAGCCATGCGAACAGTCCGCTCTCGCCGTTGGCCAGCACGGGCGGCATGGTGCGCAACGGATCGCCTCCGAGCGGTTCCAATTTTACAACGTCGGCGCCAAAATCCGCAAATATTTTGCCACAATAATCCAGCGCGACGCCGGAGCCTTGTTGCAGGATACGGTAACCGGTTAGGGGCATTTTCGGGAACTCGCATTAATTCGCCGCAACAATAAAAAAGTCACGGGCGCATCGTAAAAAACGACTGACCGGGCGTGCGTAGCGGGGCCACCAAGTTGGCCCATTCGCACAATAGCGGTCGCGTATCGCGGGGGTCGATAATTTCCTCGATCAGGAAGGCTTCGGCCGAACGGAAGGGAGAGCGCAAGGCTTGCAACCGTTCGTCGATTTCTTTCAGCTTGGCGGCGGGATCGTCCGCCGCAGCAATTTCGGCGCGATAGGCGGCTTCGACCCCACCTTCCAGCGGCAAGGACCCCCAGCTACCGGACGGCCAAGCGTAACGAATGCAGGGATGGGTATGCGGCAGATGCGCGCCGCCGCCGACACCGAATACGTTACGAATAATAATCGGACACCAGGGCACGGTGGATTGATGGATGGCGCTGACGGCAGTGACGGCGTGGCGCATGGTTGCGGTCGATTCCGCCTCCAGCCCAACCGCGAAGCCGAAACAATCGACGAGGTGAACGACCGGAAGGTGAAACGTCTGTGCCAGATCGACGAAACGAGTAATCTTCCGGGATGCCGCCGCACCCCAGGCGCCGCCGCCGTACAGCGGATCGCCGGCCAGGATCGCCACCGGCCAACCGTCCAATCGGGCGAAGCCGGTAATAATGGCACGACCGAAGCCTTTCGATAGCTCCATGAAACTGCCACGATCGACCAGTGAATCGATGATTTTCCGCATCGAGTAAGCCTTGCGGCTGCTCTTGGGAATCGCGTGGATCAACGATTCGTCCCGCCGGTTCGGATCGTCGGTGGGCGTCGCCCTCGGCGGTAAGTCCCACACCGAACTCGGCAAATACGACAGAAAGCGGCGGGCGCGATCGAAAGCTTCTTCTTCGGTATCCACGGCATCGTCGATGGTGCCGGCTTTGACCTGCACCGCATGCCCGCCCAGCTCCATCTTGGTGCGCTTTTCGCCCAGTCGTTCCACGACCGGTGGGCCCGCAGTGAAGACGGCCGATGTGTCCTTGACCATCAGCGCATAATGGCTCGCGGCGAGACGTGCGGCCCCCAATCCGGCAACCGATCCCAGGCCGAGCGCCACCACGGGGACCCGCCCCATGTTCTGCGCGCAGAGCCACAGGCCGGAGCTTTGGCCGACCCCGCCCGGTAGGTTGGCGTGACCCGTGGTCTCGATCGTTTTGACCGAACCGCCGCCGCCCGAACCCTCGACGATGCGGATGAGCGGGATGCGGAACTCGCCGGCCATCATTTCCGGCATTTGGTATTTATGTTTGATCGACGCATCGGCCGACCCGCCACGGACGGTGAAATCGTCGCCGAAAATCACCACGGGGCGACCATCCACGGTGCCCCGGCCGAACACGCCGTTGGCCGGCATGAAGTCGGTCATGACTGTCTGCGTGGAGTCGTAGGTCGCCTTGCCGGCGATCGACCCAACTTCCAGGAAGGTGCCGGGATCGAGCATGCCGTCGATCCGTTCCCGCACCGTCAGTTTTCCCGCCGCATGCTGACGCGCGATCCGCTCTGGGCCGCCCATTTGGCGGGCAATCCGCTGGCGTTCGCGGAGTTCCAGGAGTTCTGGCTCCCAGCCGATCATCTGGTCCATTGCGGTGCTTCCGTGCGTTCGACGTTTCCGGTGGGAGGGAAGCACCGGGACGGCGGGGGGTCAAACCAAGGGTGTGCCCACATCCCCGGCGATCACTCGTTTGCGCCCATCGTCGGTGTCGAGCAGCAAGGCCCCGTCGTCGTCCAGACCGGCGAAACGCCCCTCGATCGGATTGCTGCCAATGCCCGCTCGCAACGATGTCCCGAGCGGGTGCCCGCGTACCATCCAGGCCTCACGGATCGGGGCGAAACCCTTTTCTTGCCAGACCGCCAAATGCACGCCGAGGCGTTCGAGCAGAATGTCCCGCGCTTCTTCCACGCTGGCGATGCCGCCGCTGGCGACAACGGTCGTCGTTTGGTAACCGACATTGGGCGGCGCTTGCAGCACGTTCACGCCGGTGCCGATAATGGTGGCATTATCGGCCTGCTCCAGCAAAATGCCTGCGATTTTGCCGCCATTCACAAGCACATCGTTCGGCCATTTCAGCGTCGCTCTTGTATGCTTCGGCAGCAACGCATCCACCGTATCGGCCACCGCTAGGGCCGTTAAGAAGCTGAGTTCCGACAGCCTGCGCAGCGGGGCATCCAATCGCAGCAGCACCGACATGTACAGATTGCCGGGTGGGCTGAACCACGCGCGCTCCCGCCGGCCGCGCCCGGCCGTCTGCTCGTCCGCATGCACCACCGTCCCATGCGCAGCGCCCAGCAGCGCGAGGCGCCGGGCCTCGTCATTGGTGGAACCGATGGTCTCATGGCGCTGGATGGTGAACATAAAGGGGATCGTAGCACGGATCGTCAGGGAATATCGACCATTCCCGCCCACCACATGTACGCGCCCCCGTTGTCGATATCGTACGCGTTGGCGAAAGTCAGAGTGCCATCCTCCGCGATACGGAATGTTGTCAAGCGGCAGGGCACCCCGCCCGCACCCTGGATATGCGCGACGACCATCATGCGGCCGGACGGGTCGATATGGAACGTGCGCGGATGCACCCCATGCGTATCCACATTCTGCACCCGACTCGGCATTCCCGTCGCCGGATCCAGCGCGAACACCGCCAAACTGTTCTGGCCGACATTGTTGCGGGACCGGTTGGCGACATAGGCGACGCGGCCGTTCGGGTGAACATGCACGGTGCCGACCAATTGATGGTCGCTCTTGGGTAAATCATGGTCCAACGTATCTACGCGCGACAGCGCATCCGGCGACAGCTTGCCCCCGATCCGCGCGAAAAACGCGATCTGGTCCTGCCGCTCGAGCGACACATAAACCCAGGGCTGCGTCGGATGGAAATCGAGATGCCGAGGCCCGAAACCGAAGCCTCCATTGGGGGCGATTGTCTGCTGGTTCGACAGCACGCCGTTGGCGAAATCGAAGAGGTGCAGGGACCCCGGTTCCTCCGCCTTGTCCTTGCCGGCGTCGAAGCCGCGGGACACCAGGACAACCTGCTTGCCGTCCGGAGTCGGCAGCACCTGGTGCGGGAAAATGCCGGGATCGATGGATCGGGACTGCGGAACTTCGGCACCCGGCGTGCCATCGGGGTTTATCGCGTAGACGCGGACGGATGGTGGGTTGTTGAACGCGACCAGCAAGTGCTTCGACGGGATGTCGGTCGCCATGTGGATCGGCCGGGTCGGTAGCGCGATCGGCGTGCCGTGCTGCTTCAGCGCACCGGACAGGTCGATGCGGTATGCCGTGACATGGTGGTTGCTGCCGCCGCCCGCCATGCCCGACGCGCTGTCCGACGACGCGGCATAGAGGAATTTCCGGTTCGCATGCGGCCAGATATATTGCACGTTCGCCGGCGACGACACGGTGCCGCGCGCTGTCAGCGTGCAGGTATCTACGTCGATGTCGTACTGCGTCGTGTTCGGCCCGACAGAGGCATAAAGAACGGTTTTCGGCATGGCGTTGTTTCCTCGGTAAGATGGCATTGGGTCCGACGATCGTCCCCTTTCGGGCACATCGATTAGCTGGGCGGACCCAGAGGAAATGCCTCCCGCCTCAGAAAATCGGCAGAGTAGTCGATTTCCTCCGGCCAGGTCAGCCCGGCACCGTCCGGCAGCAGCACCATCGTGGCGACGAAATAGTCTTCGTCTCGCAGCGGGGTGAACCAGCCGCCGCGATCGATGACCGGCAGGAAATCGACGGTGCCGGTCACACCGTCGGTCCAGACGATCGTCACGGTGTGGTCCGGATGCGCGACCGCGCTTGCGATGTCGAACAGCCGGACCGTCATGGGTAGGCCCCCGGATTAGGCCAAAGCCGCTTGGGGCCCGCGCACCAGCTTGCCCGGCAGCACACCGGTCGGCACGCCGTCGCGGAACGTGACGCGACCGGACACGATCGTCGCGTCGTAGCCGTGCACTTTTTGCAGCAGGCGTTTGCCGCCGGCCGGAAGGTCGTGCGCGACATAGGGCTTGTCGGCGCCGAGCCGGTCCCAATCGATGATGTTGACATCGGCCTTCTTGTCGACCGCCAGCACGCCGCGATCGTGCAGCCCCGCCGCCCCGGCGGTGTCGGAGGTCAAGCGGCGGATCAATTCCTCGGTCTTGAAAATGCCACGTTCCCGACCCCAGTGGGTCAGCAGCCATGTCTGGTATCCGGCGTCCAGAATGAACGCGACATGCGCGCCGCCGTCGCCCAGGCCCATAATGGCATTGGGGTTTTTCAACAGCGTTTCGGCCATCGACAGGTTGCCGTATGCGTAGCTGGACAGCGTGGTATAAATGAAGTCTGTGCCTTCGCTTTCCAGCAGAACGTCGTAGGCAACTTCCGGCGGGGTGCGGCCTTCCCGGGCGGCGATGGCTTCCAGGCTGTCTTCGAATTTCGGCTCGTAGTTGGGTGGGTTGCCGAAGCGGAACATGTAAGCGTACGACAGGCGATGCATCAGCGGGAAGGTGCTTTCCTTCGTCGGATCCTCGCCGAGGATCGCTGCCCGCACGGCGGGATCGCGCATCCGCTCCACCCGCTCGGCCAACGGCAGATCGGCAATGGCCTTGTAGCTGGGGCAGCCGGAGAAGGGGTTTTGACTGCCGGTCAAACCGAGCAGCACGCCGACCGCACGCGGGCCGAAAACCGGACGAATCTGCAAACCGTCGGCCAGCGCTTGTTCGGCGTTGGACAGCAGGTCGCGCCAGACCTCGGGCCGTGCGTGCCGTTGGGTCAAGGTGAAAACGGCGGGGCGACCGGATTCCTCGATCACGCGGCGGAGCATGGCAAATTCGGCATTATGGTCGGGCAACCATTCCGACACCATTTCCAGCATGCCCGATCCCGCGTCTTTCATGCCGAGCGCGAGGCCGCGCAGTTCGTCCTCTTGCACCCGGAGGGTGGGGGTGGGATCGCCCTTCAAGGTCTTGTGCGACAGGCTACGGGAGGTGGAGAAGCCGAACGCACCCGCACGCATGGCGTCGGCGGCAATCTCGCGCATTTGGGCGATGTCGGCTTGATTGGCGTTTTCCAGTCGCAGGGCACGCTCGCCCATCGTGTAGACACGGACAGCGGCATGCGGCAGCAAAGCGCAGACGTCGATGTCGCGCGGCTTGCGTTCCAGCGCGCTCAGGTATTCGCCGAAGGTTTCCCATTCCCACTTGAGGCCCTCGTTCATAACGGCGCCGGGAATGTCTTCCACGCCTTCCATGAGTTCCACCAGCTTCTGCCGATCGGCGGGCTTGCAGGGGGCGAAGCCGACACCGCAATTGCCCATGACAGCGGTGGTGACACCATGCGACGACGAGGGCGATAGATGATCGTCCCACACCGCCTGGGCGTCGTAATGGGTGTGGATGTCGACAAAGCCAGGGGTGACCAGCTTGCCCGTGGCGTCGATTTCCTCGGTGCCGGAGCCGGGAATCGTGCCGATGGCAGCGATGCGGTTGCCTTGAAGGGCAACATCGGCCTTGAACGGCGCGGCGCCGGTGCCGTCGATAACCGTGCCGCCGCGAATGACCAGATCGTACTCTGCCATAGGACTTCTCCTGCTTATTTGCCCACGATCCTGCGCCGGGGCGATGGTTCGTGCAAGGTTTTGAGGAAGCGCCACGATTGCGCTCGGACATCTGCATACATCCGCCACTCCGAAACACCTTCCGGTCTCCGCATTGCCGCCGGTTACTGAAATATTTTCGAGAACCCACACGCCCGTATTCGCGGGATCGGAAACGGCGCTTCACGCGGGGCGGGAACAAGCAGTAAACTGGTGGCTATGACCGACACACGCGCCGCTGCTTTTGCCCGACTTCGCCAGCTCGCCGATCGGCCGAGCGGACGACAGATCACGCCGCTATTCGCCGTCGATCCGCACCGAGCGACGCGGTTTTGCGCGGGGTTGGACGATCTGACTCTGGATTTCTCCAAATCCTCGATCGACGACGCGGCGTTCGACGCGCTATTGGCGCTCGCCGAAGCAGCCGGACTGGACGATTTCCGCCGCCGCATGTTCGCCGGCACAATGGTCAATCCGACAGAACACCGAGCGGCGATGCACATGGCGCTGCGGTCGCCGACCGATGCGGGGTTGCAGGCTCAGCTCGCCGGTAAGACCGAGGAAGCCAGCACTGCCGCTGCCGCCGAACGTGTGCGTATGCGGGACTTCGTAACCGCCGTGCATGCGGGCGCCAAGATCGGTGCAACCGGTGCCCGCTTTACCCATGTACTGGCGATCGGAATCGGTGGGTCCGACCTCGGGCCGCTGGTGGCGACCGAGGCATTGACCCTCGGACGTAGCGACACACCGATGCAGGCGCGGTTCCTGTCCAACGTGGACGGACACGCGTTCCTGCATGCGACTCAGGGCCTCGATCCCGCGCGGACGTTGGTGTTGGTGGCATCGAAAACCTTCACCACGTTGGAAACCATCTCCAACGCCCATGCCGCGCGCGCCTGGATCTCCGATGCACTTGGGGAAGCGGCGGTGCCACGGCATTTCGCCGCGCTATCGACGAATCTGCCGGCCGTCGCGGCGTTCGGGATCGCGCCGGAGCATACTTTCGGTTTCCGCGATTGGGTCGGTGGGCGATATTCGTTGTGGTCGCCGGTCGGGTTGGCAATCGCGCTCGCCGCCGGGTGGGATAAATTCCAAGCCATGCTCGACGGCGCCTGGTCGATGGATGTCCATTTCCGCGACGCGCCCTTGCGCGAAAACCTGCCGGTGCTGCTGGCCTTGACCGGCGTTTGGCACGTCAACGCGCTGGGCTGCGCCACGCATTGCGTGCTTGCATACGACGACCGCCTCCGCCGTCTGCCGGCGCATCTCCAGCAGGTGGAAATGGAGAGCAACGGCAAGCGCGTCACCCTGAGCGGCGCCGAAACCGGATGGGACACATGCCCGGTGCTATTCGGCGAACCCGGCACCAACGCGCAGCATAGTTTTATCCAACTGGTGCATCAGGGCACGCGGACGATTCCGGTGGATTTCATCCTCGCCGCCAATCCCGATCACGATCGGCCGGAGGCGCACCGCGCGTTGGCCGCCAATGCTTTCGCACAGGCGGAAGCGCTGATGGTCGGTAAAGCGGAATCCGCGATTCGTGGCGAAATGGCCGCAAAAGGTGCATCCCCCGCCGAGATCGACGCCATCGCGCCACACCGCGTCGCGCCGGGGGAACGCCCGTCCAACACGATCCTGTTCGATCGGCTGGACGCTTTCAGCCTGGGACGGTTGATCGCGCTGTACGAACACAAGGTCGCGGTGCAGGGTTGCCTGTGGGATATCGATAGCTTCGATCAGTGGGGCGTGGAATTAGGCAAAGTTCTGGCCGGCGGCATCCTGCCGGAACTAGCGCCGGGTGCCGCTGCCGGATCGCACGATTCATCCACCAACAGCCTGATCGCCCGCTTCCGCGCTTTGCGTCGCGAAACATGACCGCGATCCGTATCCTATCGGAAGCTACCGTCAATCGCATCGCGGCCGGCGAGGTGATCGAACGCCCGGCGGCTGCGGTCAAAGAACTGGTGGAAAACGCGCTCGACGCCGGGGCTACCCGCATCTCCGTCTCCCTGACCGGCGGCGGCATCGATCGCATGGAGGTCACCGACGACGGCATCGGGATGACCGCATCCGATCTGGCATTGGCGGTGCTGCGGCATGCGACGTCCAAGCTGACAGACGACATGCTCGTAAGGATTTCGACCCTCGGCTTCCGGGGGGAGGCTTTACCCTCGATCGGCGCGGCGGCGCGGCTTTCCATCACCTCCCGCCCGCGCGACCAGGATTATGCCAGCACGATCGCCGTCGAGGGCGGCCGGGTCGCCGAACCCGTGCCGGCGGCCGGTGCGCCCGGCACCCGCGTTGTCGTCGCCGATCTGTTCTATGCCACGCCGGCCCGCCGCAAGTTTCTGAAAATCCCGCGGACCGAGGGCGACCACGCCGAGGCTGCTGTCCGCCGACTCGCTTTCGCCGCACCGCATGTCGCGTTCCGCCTAGAATCCGACGGCCGCGTCGCCTTCGATCTGCCCGTCCAAGATCGCGCCGCTCGGGTGGCCGCACTGCTGGGCGCGGATGCCGCAGCGGCGATGATCCCGCTCGACGCCGAACGTGGAGATATGCGTCTGGGAGGTTTTGTCTGCTCGCCGGCGGTGAACCGAGCGACAGCAAATGCGCAGAGCTTGGTGGTGAATGGACGGCCGGTCATCGATCCCACGCTGAAAAGCGCCATTCGGGTCGCCTATCGCGACGTGCTGGAACACGGGCGGCATCCGGTGGTAGCGCTGTACCTCGATCTGCCGCCGGAAGAACTCGACGTGAACGTGCATCCGGCGAAAACCGAACTACGGTTTCGCGATTCGGCGGGGGTGCGGGGGTTGGTGATCGGGAGTATCGGGCGGCTGCTGGCCGGCGCCGCCGGCACCGATATGCCCGCACCGGCTTTAATGGAACACCGGCCATCGATGCACCTTTGGCAGTCGCGTCCGTCTCCGCATCGTGGCGGCATCCAATCGCTGCCATTGCCCGAACCCCTGAAGCTCGGCGGCATGCTGGCCGAAGCGCAACTGCCGCTCCACGCCGAACCCTACGCACGCATGTTGTCCACGCCGGCGGAGCGTTCGCCGCATCCGCTGGGAGCACCGGTCGCACAGGTGTTGGATACCTATGTAATTGCCGTCGCCGCCGACGACTCCTTAGTGCTGGTCGATCAGCACGCCGCGCACGAGCGCTTGATGCACGAAGCCATCCGCACCCAGATGCTCGAAGGCGGCGTCCGGACGCAGCCGCTGTTGTTACCGGCTGTGGTCGATTTACCGGTCGCCGATGCCTCTCGCCTGCTATCGCGCACCGAAGAACTCGGGCGCCTTGGCTTGGAAATCGAGGCGTTCGGCCCGGGCGCGATCCTGGTCCGCGCACTACCTGCCGCCTTGGGCGCGCCGGAGCCCGGACCGCTGCTACACGATCTCGCCGACGAGTTGGAAGAAATGGAAGAAACCACCGCCCTGGCATCGCGCTTGGACGCGGTGATTGCTCGGCTGGCCTGCCACGGCAGCATCCGCGCCGGGCGGCGACTGAACGTGGCCGAGATGGACTCGCTGCTGCGGCAGATGGAAGCCACGCCGCGCGCCGCGACCTGCAGCCACGGACGCCCGACGTTCTTGAAGCTGTCGAAGCTGGAAATCGAGAAGCTGTTCGGCCGGCGGTGACCGGTTATTCCGCTGCCGGCGCGAAATCGGCCTCGTGGCGTTTCACCATCTCGTTGTAATTGTCGCGATACCGGCTGTTGATCTGCCAATGCGCCGCGATCGCGGACTCGTCCAGTTCCGCTTTCGGCGGCTCGATCAAGTCGAAATGTCCGTATTCGTCCTTGCCGCGCACCAACATCGCGCTCATGCGGACCGAGGTCGTGGTCCGGACCGAAGTTGGAATGTAGTTCAGCCCCAAGCCGATCCGGCGGTGCGTTGCATTGTTCGGTCCCGAGCGGTGAATGGCCAACTCGTGGTGCAGAGAAAATTGGCCGGCTTTGAGGGCCATCGTCCGGATGTCGGACCGATCGATCTCCTCCATTACTTCTTGGCCGGCGCGGTTGATGCTGTGTTCCAGGCGTTTCGGCGCGTGGTACATCTGCCGAGGCTGCCCATTGAAGGACACGGCGTCCATGCAACCGGCCTCATGCGAGGCATCGTTCAGCGCCACCCACGCGGTAATCAGCGTCTGCGGTGCCAAGCCGAAATAGGTGCCGTCCTGGTGCCAAGCGGCGAAGGTCGGGGATTGCGGCTCTTTGATGAAGAAGGTGCTGGTCCAGATCAAGATATTCGGGCCGATAATGTCCTCGACCGCATCCAGAATCGTCGGGTGCATGGCCAACTTGGCAAACCAGGGCGAGTGCGCGAACGCATGCGAGCGCCATTTAAGCTCCGCATTGGCCACCGGACTGCCCAAATAAGTCTCGAACCGCGTGAGCCCGGCGCGGCACTCGTCCAATTCGTCGGGCGATAGGGCGTCGAACGGATACAGGAACCCATCGCGATTATAGGCATCGACCTGCTGCTGAGAGAGCATTTTCATCGGCGTATCCTCCTGATTTAGCGGCATCGTACCGCATTAGCCGTTCCCCGGCAAAGCCCGCGCATAGCTGCCCTGTCGGGGAATTCCGTCCAAATCGGGTTGCTGCTAGAGGAAAAACTGCCAAAATCGGCCCCAGGAAACACCAAGGACACCCCATGATGACTCGCCCGATGGCGCGCAATTTGCTGCTGCTCGCCACCTGTCAGGCGCTGGGTCAGGCGGTGAACACGATGATGTTCACCTCGACCGTGCTGTCGATCTCCACCATCCTGCATATCGCCGACTGGGCGACGCTGCCGCTGACGCTCCAGCATTTGGGCGTGATGCTTTCGGTGTTCCCCGCCGCAATGCTGATGCAGCGCATGGGGCGCCGGTTCGGATTCCGGATCGGGTCCATCTTCGGCATGACGGGGGCGGCGACTTGCGGGTTAGGGCTGTATTTCGGCCAGTTCCTGGTGATGTGCGCAGGCGGGCTGATCCTGGGCTATGCTGTGGCCAACCTCCAGATGTACCGCTTCGCTGCGGTCGAGTTGGTGGACTCCGCGCTGCGTCCCAAAGCCATTGCCTGGGTCACGGCCGGCGGCGTGGTGGCCGCGATCCTCGGCCCGACCTTGGCACGCTGGACGCACGATCAGATGCAGCCGCTGTATATCGCGACCTACGCCGCGATGTTCGGCATCCACTTGCTCGTATTCATCGTCATGAGCTTCATCCGCTTTCCGCCGGTTGCCGCCGCGACTAAGGCCGAGGGCACCGCCCGTCCGCTGCGGGAAATCGCCGCCCAGCCGACATTCCTGGTCGCCGTGATGGCCGGCATGATGTCCTTCGGAACAATGTCGTTCCTCATGAGCGCATCGCCGCTCGCGATCGTCGCCTGCGGCCTACCGCAGACCGAAGCGCATTGGGTCATCCTGCTGCATGTCCTCGGCATGTTCGTCCCGGCGTTCTTCACTGGCACGCTGATCACGCGCTTCGGTGTGTTGAACATCATGCTGGTCGGCGCTGCAGTACTCGCAGCCGGCGTCGCCACGGGGATCGAGGGCATATCGGAGTGGAACTTCCGCATCGCGCTGATGCTGAACGGCGTCGGCTGGAACTTCATGTTCGTCGGTGCGACCACATTGGTGACCACGACCTACCGCCCCGTGGAACGTGGCAAAGCGCAGGCACTCAACGACTTCCTGGTATTCGGCACCACTGCGTTATGCAGCTTGTTGGCCGGGTTGCTGCAAAACCGACTGGGCTGGTTGCCGTTGAACCTGCTCTCGTTCGTGCTGATCGGTTCGGCGACCCTCGCCGTGATTTGGTTGCGCCTGAGTCGGCGCCGGCTCGCGATCGCCTAGGTCTACTTCCCAGCCTGAGCCTGTAGCCGGGATAGGCGGTCGGAGGCTTCCCGATCCCCGAGCGCGACGGCGCGTTGGTACCAAGCTGTCGCGATAGCGATATCGGGGGTGGTCGCACGGGCACCTATCTCGGCCAAAAAGGCGGGATCGTAGGTTTTCGCGAGCCCGGTCGCAGCCGGCCCCGACCCCGATGAGGCCGCATGCGCAAATACATTTTGGGCCGCGAACACATCGCCAGTCCCCAGCAACCGGTTGCCACGAGCCACAAGTGCGGCCACCGCCTGCGAATCGTCCGGTTTCGAAACAGAATTGGGCGCGACGAAACCCCGCACCGCAGCACGCAATTCCGGCAAACGAACCCACAGCACGACGGTAGCGATGCCAATGACAGCAATCGAGGCCACCGATGCGACCTTGGGCAACACCCAGCCGGTCACACGTTGCCGGCGCTGCCGTAATCGCTCCTGCTCGGCGAGTTGTTGCCGCAGAATCTCGTGGCCTTCAGTGGGCGGTAGCCGAGGCGGGCGCAGCGAGATCGCGGCGATCGGTACCGGTTCCGGCTCTGGCACGGGTGGCGGCGATGTCGCCATCGCAAAGCGCTCGGCGATGCGCTCGGCGGATAGGTTACCCGACTTCGGCAGCCGATCCCACATCGCGCCAGGGCCAGCAAAAACGATTTGCAGGCGCAAATCCTGCCCCACCGTCGTTGGGCCGATCAGCGCCAAATAACTCAGGAAGTCCGTCGTCAGGAGGTCCGCGTCGTCGATCATGAGCACAATGTGGTTTTCGTCCGCCACCGGCAGCGCGATCGCATCGAAGAACCGCTCGACACGATCGGCGCCGGTCTGTCCGAAGCCGACGACCCGATCCATGACGCGTTGGAGGTCGAGCGGCTCGCCCGAAGGGCTCGCCACACGCACGATCCGGCACCGAGCGTGCCGTAATATGTCCTCGACGCGATCCAGCAAGGCAACCCGAGCGGGTCGGTCATCGCCGGTGAGGGCGATCAGCGCTTCGTTCGCTAGTACGGCTCGAACCAGTTCGCGCTCCAACGCGGGTGCTCCTGTTGCGGTGCACCCTTCCTACAACAATACGCAGTGTTCCGGCAGGAAGGAAACGGTGACCGCGCTGCCTTCTGTGTAATGTTCTGTCGGCGGACGGCGCACGATCAATTGCCCAGCAGGCCAATCCACCACATATTGGATAAAATCGCCGTGGAACATGCGCCGATGGATCGTGCCCGCCACCGCGTTGTGCGTTTCCGGCATCGGTGTCAGATGGATGTAAGACGATCGCAAGGCGACCTTCGATCCGCCACGCCCACCGGGCGGTGCTTCGACTTCGAGGCGTATGCCGCCCGTCCCCTCGAACAGCAGGGTGCCATTCGGGCCGGGGCCGGTCACCGCGCCGTCGATCATATTCGCCGCGCCGACGAAATCCGCCACGAATAAGGTGCTGGGGCGATTGTAGATCTCCTCGGGCGTGCCGATCTGCTCGATCTTGCCGTTGCTCATGACGATCACGCGGTCGGAGATTGCCAAGGCTTCTTCCTGATCGTGCGTCACATACAAGGATGTGATGTCGAGCCGACGCTGCAATTCGCGCAGCTCGACCCGCATTTCGGCACGCAGCTTAGCGTCGAGGTTCGACAGCGGCTCATCGAAAAGCAACACGTTGGGGGAGAACGCGATGGCGCGCGCCACGGCCACGCGCTGCTGCTGTCCGCCCGACAAATTGGACGACGGGCGGTCGGCATAGGCTTGCATCTGCACCATATCGAGCACGCGAGCGACGTTCTTTTCGACCTCGGCTTGCGGGGCTTTACGCACGCGCAAGCCGTAGGCCACGTTCTCGAATACCGTCATGTGCGGCCAAATGGCATAGGACTGGAAAACCATCGATACGCCGCGCTTTTCCGACGGGAGGTTCCGTCGTTCGGTGCCGGAATATACGGTCTGGCCGTTCAGGCGGATCGACCCGCTGGTCGGCGTTTCCAGACCCGCGATCGAGCGCAACGTGGTCGTCTTGCCGCAACCGGAGGGACCGAGGAGCGTGACCAACTCGCCGGGCGCAATGGAGAAGCCAACGCCGTCGACAGCGGGCGGTCCGTCGCCATAACGGACGACGAGGTCCTTGACCTCGATCCGGGGTTGCACTCCGCTCATACGACGTCGCCTCCGACTTTTCTCGCGACCCGGAACAGGATCGCCACGGCGATAAACACCATGACTGTTTGCATCAATGCCATCGCGGCGGACAATTCCGAGCTGGACGAGAGCCAGGAATTGACGATCGCCGGGGCGACAACTTTCGAATTGGGACCCATGAGGAACACCGACACGCCGAGTTCGCGGACACTGGCGATGAAGATCAGCAGCCAGGCGGCGATAAGGCCGGGACGCAACAAGGGCAAGGTTATCGTGCGCATCTGATAGGTCCAAGCGGCGCCGCATACGCGGGCACATTCCTCCAGGCTTTTATCGACCTGCAGCACCACGCCGGCAATCGTCCGCAGACCCAAGGGCATGAACACCGTGAAATAGGCGATGCCCAGCAACCAGAGCGTGCCGTAGATCGGAATGGGGATGTTGATCCATGCCCAGAGCAGCCCGAGGCCGAACACCAGCCGCGGCACGGCTTGCGGGACCATAATCAGGAACTCCATCGCACCGCGCCCGGGCATGCGGGACCGGTAGATGATCCACGCCAGCACCCCGATCGTGGGCACGCCCAACGTTGCGACCACAATGCCGAGAAGCAACGAGTTGCCGAAGGCAGGGGCGAGCGACCCCATTGCCAAAGCGGTTTCGTAATTGGCGAAGGTGAACTGCATCTGGCTGACGATGACGGTGGCGAACCGCTCGAACGAGGTCAGGGTCAGCGCCATGAGCGGCAGGATCACAGCGACAATGATATAGCCCCAGGAAATCGCCATCAGGAGCCAACGCACCGGCCCGATTTCCATCGGACGGGGGCGGAAGGCTTTCCCCGAAATCGTAGCGTAGCTGCCTTTGCGCATGATGAATTTCGCCGCCGCCAGCGTCAAAACCATCGCTCCGCTCAGCGAAAGTCCCATGGCGGCGGCACGGCCGTAATCGGGGGGGAAGGACAATGTCGCCTCCCAGATCGCAGTAGTCACCACGAAGAAGCGGCCGGGAATACCGAGCACGAAGGCGGCGGCGAAGGAGCCGAGCATTTCGGCGAAGACGAAGATGGTGGCCGACAGCACGCCGGGGGCAACCATCGGCAGCGTGATTTTCAGTGCCGTGCGCAGTTTGGACGCGCCCAGGACGCGGGACGATTCCTCCAACGAGGGGTCCATGGATTTCATGGAGGCCGAGATCATCACAAAGGCGACCGTACCCTCGAACAGCGCCATCACCCAGGCAATGCCCCAGGGCGAGTAGACGTTGAAGAAATCGCTGCTAAAGCCGAGGGAGCGCCAAACCTGATTGACCAGCCCGGTCTTGGGCCCGAGCAGCACGCCCCACGAAAGGGCACCGATCAACGGCGTCATATAATACGGCAACTGCATCAGCCGTTCGAGCCGTGCTCGGCCTGGAATAGCAGTGCGGGTGATGATCCAGGCTTGGATAAAACCGAACAGCACCGCCATGAAAGTGGCAAGGCAGGCGACCCAGAGCGTGTTCAGGATAACCTTCGGTTCCTCGAACAGCTCTTTATAGTTGCCAATCCCGTATTCCTCCGGCGGGAAGGTTTGCGCGTCGCCGATGTTGAAGGATTCGGTCACGAGATAGAGCAGCGGATAAAACACCAGCACGCCGCACACGAGCAGCAGCAGCGGCGCGATCCACATGTTGGTTCCGTTGGATCGCATGGTTCAGCGCATTCCCGTCAATTTGTTCCACTCTTTCACATATGCCGCGTGCGACTGTTCCAGCGCGTGCCAATCGTCGGGGATCAGCAGCTTGAATTCGGTCGCCTTCAACCCACCCGGCGGGGCCGGGGCGTCGGGCCGGAGCGAGTGGGTGAACTGGTATTTCACGTTGGCGGTCTGGCCGGGCAGACCGAGGAACCAATCCAGGAACAACTGCGCGGCGGCGGCATGCGGCGCTTCCTTGACGATGCCCCAAGGTTGCGGTGTTGCAGTCAGACCGCTGGGTGGCACCACAAAACCGACCGGCGCGCCTTTGGCTTTCATCGTCAAATAGCCAGAATACTGCGCGGTGATCGCGACCTTGTCCTGGCCGTTCACCAGCCGATCGAACTGTTGCACGTAGCTATCGAAAGCGTGCGGGTGCGACGGTTCCAGCTTACTCCAGAAATCGATGCCATACAGTTTGCGCAGCATAAACCAAGTAGTATGCTGCAAACCGGAGATGGTGACCTTGACCGAGATCGCATCGGCCCATTTCGGATCGAGGACGTCGGGCCAGTCCTTCGGGGCCTCGGCCTCGGTCACTAGTTTGGGATTGTAGGCAATGCCGGAGGCGACCAAGGCGCCATAGGTGTAATCGCCCTCGGGCTTCGATCGGTATTCCGGCTTATAGGCGTCCGTCTCGGGGGAGACGTAGCGCATGTAACCGTTGCGCTTCTGGAAATCGAGCGCGAACCCCATGTCGGCGGGTTGCAGGATATCGGCAGTGTAAATCCCACCTTGCCGTTCCGCCAGTATGCGCGCGTAGAGCGCACCGCCCTGCAAGCGAAGATAGGTTGGCTGAATCTTCGGGAACGCCTCATGAAAGCGGGCCAACATCTGTTCCGTCGCCGATTCCGGATCGGTCGCATACAGCACCAGCTTGCCTTCCTGCTCGGCCTTTTCGACATCGGCACAGGTCTTGAACCCATCCATTTGACGCGGGTTGGGGCAGGACGCAGCGTAGGCCGGCAGGGCTAAGACCAAAAGAGCGAGCCACGCCACTATCGTCATAGCGGAGGCTAACATCACCGCATTCCCGTGATCTTGTTCCATTCCTTCACGAACTGCGGATGCGTCTTGATGAACGCGTCCCAATCCTTGGGGAACAGCAATTTCATGTCCGCTGGGCCGATCCCGCCGGGCGGCGGAGCGACGTCGGTGCGCAACGAGTTATACATCAGGTCCAACCCGTAAGCGTTCTGCCCCGGCTGCCCGAGGAACCAATCCAGGAATAAGCGCGCCACTTCTTGGTGCGGGGCTTCCTTCACCGCGCCCCAGCTTTCCGGCACCGCGATCAAACCGTCCGGGGGATAAACAAAGGCGATAGGCGCGCCCTTGGCTTTGGCCAACAGATAGCCGGAATATTGCGCAGTGTGGATGATCTTTTCCTGTCCGTCGATCGTGCGGCCATATTGCTGGACATAAGAATCGAACCCCTTCGGGTTCAACGCCTGGAATTTCTGCCAATAATCGTCGCCATAGAGCTGTTTCAGTAGATACCATGTCATGTGCTGCATGCCCGACGTCGAGGCCTTGGAGGTGATCGAGTCGATCCAGCGCGGATCGACCGCATCCAACCAGTTCTTCGGCGCCTGGTCGGGCGGGACAAGCGTCGGATTGTAGGCGATGCCCGCCACGCCGAACGCGCCCCAGGTGAAAAACCCCTCGGGCGTGCTTTTCCATTCCGGCTTGTAGTGAACCATTTCCGGCGATCGGTATTCCATCCAGCCACCGCGCTTCTGGAAATCCAACACCAAACTCATATCGGATAGCTGCACGATATCCACTAGATAGGATTTCGCCTGCCGTTCCGACAGCAATTTGGCATACAGCGCCCCGGCCTGGAGCCGCACAAAGCCGGTGGAGATTTTCGGGAACATTTTGCGGAAACGGGCCAACACTTTCTCCGACCCGTCCTCGGGATCGGTAGAATAGACGACGACCGAACCTTCGGCTTCCGCTTTAGCAACGTCGGCGCAGGTTTTGAACCCGTCCATCTGGCGTGGCGCGGCGCACAGGTCGGCAGCCCATGCGGATGCGGACACGAGCAGTCCACCCAACATGGCAGCGATGACAGCGTATCGGCGCATTGCGCACCCCCCTTAAAGTGTTCTTGTCGACGTTTAGAGCATACGGATTCACCGAGGGAAACCGCTTACCCCCAGGTCAGTTTCCGTATTCGATGCGTTTCGCTGTCGCCAATGTAAATCGCACCGTCCGGCCCAATGGCCGCACCGTGCGGCCGGCCCAGACCAGCCCCGGTCGACGGCCCGGCGATCGTATCCACGGTCCACGTTTTCGCATCGATACGGCGTATCGCGTGATTTTCGGTGTCCACGACGAAGATGTTGCCATCCGTATCTACTGCCATTTCCTTCGGCGCGGCGAATACAGCTTTCCCAGCATCGCCGCCGTCGCCGTCGTAGCCGCGCACAATCGGTGTCCCGGCCACGGTTTCCACGATCCCATCGCGGATACGACGGATACTGCTGCCTTGCCGCTCCATCACGTACAGCGACCCATCCGGCGCGAACGCCACTGCTCGGGCGCCGAAAATCCCGGCCTGAGTCGCCGGGCCACCATCGCCGTCGTGCTTTGCCTCGCCCGTGCCAGCGACGGTCTGGATGATACCAGTGCGCAAATTCACCGCCCGCACCCGATGATCGGCGACATCGGCGATGTAAAGATGCGATTGCGCCGGATCGAATGTCAGGCCGTTCGGTTCGGCCAGCCCGGCCAGATACGCCTGCCCGCCATCGCCGCTGTACTGCCCCGATCCATCGCCCGCGATTGTGTCGATCCGCCCGGTCGGGGCGATGGCCCGCACCCGCTTGTTGAGCCGATCGGCGAAAAATATCGTGCCGGAGCGATGGACGACCACCCCATACGGTTCGTTCAACAGCGCCGCCGAGGCCGGCCCGCCGTCACCGGCGAAGCCGCGTTCCCCTGTGCCGGTAACGTTACTAATACTTCCTGTTTTGAAATCGACACGACGTATACAATGATTGAATGTGTCCGAGAAAATCATGTCTCCATCTATGGTAAACGCTATATCGAACGGATTGTTCAACAGCGCCATAAGCGCGGGACCGCCGTCGCCCGCATGCCCTTGCTCCCCAGTACCGACCGCATCCGAAATAATCCAAGCCATGCCAAATACTCCTGTCGTCCCTAGGCCGCCACGATGGTTGTCGAATGCCGCCTGTCAAGCGTAGGATCGACCCAACCGAATGAGCCAAGGGAAACCCGAGATGGATAGCCAGACCGATATCTCCCGCGACAGTACCGCGAATGCCCTCTATGCCAAGCTGGAAGATCGCTGCCTGATGCGCGACCAGCGCGGGGCGAGCGACGTCTACTACGATCTGATCCGAGCGGGCCGACCGTTGAAAGAGATCGTGGCCGAGGGCGTGCGTATCCACGCTCCCTATACCCACGTGCCATATCACGAGCGGATCGACGACGGGTACCCCAATTTCGTCAACAACGACCATTGCCTGCTCAGCGCACGCGCCACCATCAACCTTATGAAGATGGTGCCCGAGCATCTGTCGCTGCTGCCGATGGCGCAGACGATTTGGTACATCCCGACCGGCCTGGACATTTGGGCGCAGAAACTCGACGAGGCACCCGGCCATTATACTCGCCACCGCGGCAACCACGGCCAGTTGGAACCGAACCCGCCGGCTCCCAAAGTTTATTGGGAAGATCAGCAACCGTTGCGCGTCAACGCGCCGTTGAAGGAACGTCTGGGCGAGTGGATGACCCAGGTGCATCGCGGCAACGTAATCGACGCCTACAAACTATTCCTCGGCAATTTCGAAGAAAAATCCGAGCGCAAGGAAGTGCTCCAGGAAATGTGCTTCGCCGGGCTGATGGATGTGCAGGATCGCGTGTTGCACAATCGGTCCTATACGACCGGACACAAGGCGTATCGCACGCGCTCGACTGTCGAACTCGGCAATTTCTTGGGCTGGGAAAACGCCCACAACGTGATATACGCCGGTGCGCTGGACGTTGCGGTCGGGCCGCGCTGGTACTCGACCTATGAGTTTGCTTGTAACTGGGTCCGCATGAATATCGACGGCGAGGTCCTGCGCGCTGTACCCTATGGCGGTGTCGGCGAAAAAGAACTGGCAACCCTCGGCCAAACCGGTTCGGTGCCTCCCGAGGACTCCCAGGCGCTCATCCATGCCATCACACGCGGCCGCGAAATCGATGCGTTCGAGGTTATGACACGCATGCTGAAATCCGGCCAAAACCCGCGCCGGGTGCTGGACGTGCTGCAATTGGCGATCGGCCAGATCGTGCTGGAAACACGCGATCCCAACTGGTTCAATATGCCGCACCACTGCTACGAATATCACAACACGCTGGCGTGGTTCTGGGACAATTTCGACCATCCCCGCCGTCTGCGCCTGCTGTTCGTCGCCGCCAGCTTCGCCAACCGCGTGGCCGAGTGCCAGGCCGGCCTGAACGACGCCACCCCCTTCGTGGCTAAAGTGCCGGCGGGCGTCAGCGCCATGTCGGCCGGCCAATTGCTGGACCGCGTCGAACAGGCAATCCTGAATATCGACATCCAGGGCAGCGCCGATTGGACACAGGCCTACTGCGAGAACGTGTCGGACAAAGCGCCGTTGGTGCAGCGCATCGCGCTATCGGCCTGCCGTCATGGCAACGACCCGCATAACCAGGAAATCGCGCAGTGCATGCTGATGGATTGGGGCACCAACCAACAGCCTAACCGCGATCTTCTGCTGCTCGCCGCCGCTTGGCACACAGCCGGCCACCGTAAATACGGCGACACGCAGGAACCGTCGCGCCGCTTCGGTCGGGCGTTCGGTTTCAGCGAAATCTCCGCTTAAAGGAGAAGTCGCGATGACACTGACCATTCAAGCGATCGACCCCGTTTCCCGCCCATTTTTCGCGGGCGTGGTTTCGGGAATCGACATCACCAAGCCGCTTACCCAATCCGAGGCGCAGCAGATCGAAGCCGGCATGGACCAGTACGGCGTGCTGGTATTCCACGATCAGCCGTTTACCGACGAAACCCAAATGGCGTTCTCCCGCAATTTCGGGGAGTTGGAGCTCGCGACAAACAATCTGCGCGAAGGCAAAGACCGGCTCGGCGCCCATATCGCGGATATCTCCAACCTCGACGTGAACAACAACGTATTGGGGCGGGAGAATCGGCGCCGTTTATTCAGCCTGGGCACGCGGCTCTGGCATTCCGACAGTTCGTTCAAAGTCGTGCCGGCGAAATACTCTTTGTTATCGGCACACATCATTCCGGATTCCGATGGAAACACCGAATTCGCCGACATGCGCGCTGCCTGGGACACGCTCAATCCGGAGACCCAAGCCGAGTGCATGCCCCTGATCTGCGAACACTCCCAATTATTCTCTCGCGCCTTAATCGGCTTCGGCGATTTCACCGACGAGGAGCGGAAGAATTTCGCACCGGTCCAGCAACGCCTCGTGCGGACGCATCCGTCGACGGGGCGGAAATCGCTCTATCTCGCCTCCCACGCCGGAACGATCCTCGGCTGGCCCATCCCCGAGGCTCGGGCATTCCTGCGCGATCTGACCGAGCATGCGACGCAACGGAAATTCGTTTATTCGCACAAGTGGACGGCGAACGATCTGGTGGTGTGGGACAACCGCGCCACGATGCATCGCTCCCGGCCGTTCGATGCGACACAGGTGCGAGACATGCACCGGACAACCGTTGCGGGAACGCGATCCACGATGGCGGAAGCAGCCTAACGCCCTAGACGTGCAAGCCGGGCGCCTCGCGTCCGGTTCGTGCGACGTACTCGGTGTAACCGCCGTCGTATTGGTGAATGCCCTCGGGCGTCAATTCCAGCACACGGTTGGATAGCGCCGCTAGGAAATGCCGATCGTGGGATACGAACAGCATGGTCCCCTCGTACTGCGCTAATGCCCCGATCAGCATTTCCTTTGTCGCGATATCCAGATGGTTGGTCGGTTCGTCCAACACCAGGAAATTCGGCGGATTGTAAAGCATCAATGCCATCACCAACCGCGCCTTTTCTCCGCCCGAAAGCACGCGGCAGCTTTTCTCCACCTCATCCTTAGAAAATCCGAACCCGCCAGCCAAGGAGCGTAACGATCCTTGGCCGGCCATCGGAAAGGCGCTTTCCAGCGTTTGGAATACCGAGGCATCGCCGTCCAATAAATCCATCGCATGCTGGGCGAAATAGCCCATTTTCACGCTGCCCCCGATTGTCACCGTACCCGCGTCAGGCTCCGTTGTCCCTGTTACCAACTTCAACAGCGTGGACTTGCCGGCACCGTTCACGCCAAGCACGCAATACCGTTCCCGCCGACGCACGAGCAGGTCCAAGCCCTCGTAAATCGTCCGGCTGCCATAACGCTTGTGCACACCGCGCAGGTTAACGACATCGTCCCCCGATCGCGGTGCCGGCGGAAACTCGAACGACAAGGTTTGACGGCGTTTCGGCGGTTCCACCCGCTCGATTTTGTCCAGCTTCTTAACCCGGCTCTGCACCTGCGCGGCATGCGATGCGCGCGCTTTGAACCGCTCTATAAAAGCAACCTCCTTCGCCAGCATCGCCTGCTGGCGTTCGAACTGCGCGCGCTGCTGCTTTTCGTTCATCGCCCGCTGCGCTTCGTAAAACTCGTAATCGCCGGAGAACGTGGTCAGCGCGCCGCCATCGATTTCGATCGTTTTGTTAATCACCCGATTCATAAAAGCACGATCGTGCGACGTCATCATCAATGCGCCATCGTATCCGCCCAAAAATTGTTCCAGCCAGATCAGGCTTTCCAAATCCAAATGGTTGCTCGGTTCGTCCAACAACATAACATCGGGACGCATCAGCAATATCCGGCCCAACGCCACACGCATTTTCCAGCCGCCGGACAGATTGCCAACGTCGCCGTCCATCATTTCCTGGCTGAACCCTAACCCGTCCAGCACTTCCCTGGCCTTACCTTCGAGCGCGTAGCCGCCCAATTCCTCAAACCGAGCCTGGACGTCGCCATAGCGCTCGATGACGGCGTCGAGGTCGTCGGCGTGGTCGGGGTCCGCCATCGCGGCTTCCAGTATCGCCAGTTCGGCGCCGATTTCGGCCACCGCGCCGGCCCCGCGCATCGCAGCGGCGACCGCACTCATGCCTGCCATTTCGCCGACATCTTGGCTGAACAAACCGATGCTGACCCCACGATCGACCGAGATTTGTCCTTCGTCCGGCTCTTCCTCACCGGTGATCAACCGAAACAATGTGGTCTTGCCGGCGCCGTTCGGGCCGACAAGGCCGATTTTCTCCCCTTTCTGCAACGCGGCCGAGGCCTCGATGAAGATCAGTTGCTTGCCGTTATGCTTGCTGATGTTGTCAAGGCGGATCATAAGTCCTCGGGGGGGGCGTGCGGATGGGCGCACTTACTACCGATGGGGGCCGGCCGTAAACCACGGGCACGATTGCCCAAACCCTGCCGCCGTTCTATCCGGGTCCACCGCAACAATAACCGGGAGAGCAATCCATGGACCTCAATCTACGGGGCAAAACTGCCTTAATCACAGGCGCCTCGAAAGGCATTGGCCTCGCAGCCGCCGAGTGCTTGGCCGAGGAAGGCGTCAACGTCATCCTGGTGTCCCGCACACTGCACGATCTGGAAAACGCCCGCCAAAAAATAGCCGCTCGACATAACGTCAGCGTGCAAGTTCATGCCTACGATTTGTCCGACAGCAGCAATGTCGACAAGCTGGTCGCAGAACACGCCGGCATCGATATTCTGGTCAATAACGCCGGCGCCATCCCGGCCGGGGACCTGCAAGCTATCACCGAAGACCGCTGGCGTGCCGCGTGGGACCTGAAGGTGTTCGGCTATATCAACATGTGCCGTCGATTTTATGCCGAGATGAAATCACGCCAACGCGGCACGATTGTCAACGTCCTCGGCGTCGCCGGGGAGAAAATGGACCGCACCTATATCGCCGGCTCCACCGGCAATGCCGCCCTGATGGCCTTCACCAAAGCGCTCGGTGGCTCGGCCGGCGACGACAAACTGCGCGTGGTCGGAATCAATCCCGGCGCAATCGCCACGGATCGTTTGGTAACCCTTATGAAAGCACGTGCGCAGGACCGGTTGGGCGACGCCGACAAATGGGAAGAATTGATGAAACCCCTACCTATGGGCCGCGCCGGCACGCCCGAAGAAATCGGCTGGATGGTGGCATTCCTCGCATCCGAAAAATCCGCCTATACCACCGGCACAATTATCACCATCGACGGCGGCGCCGCCAACCGCGGCCCGATGTTTTAGCGCAAGGATGTCCACCATGAACCTTCAAGATAAAGTCGCGATTGTCACCGGGGCCAGCGGCGGCATCGGTTCTGCCGTCGTGCGACGTCTGGCCGAGGCCGGGGCGCGCGTAATCCTGGGCTACAACAACAAAGCTGCCGAGGCCGAGAAAATCGCCGCCTCGCTACCCGGCTCCGGCCACAAGGCAATGAAAATCCAAGTGTTGGACTCGGCCTCGTTGAAAGAACTCGCGGCAACGGTCGAACGGGATTTCGGTCGTTGCGATGTTCTGGTGAACTCCGCCGGCTTCACCAAAATGGTGCCGCACCACGATCTCGATGGGCTGACCGACGATCTGATCGATTCAATCTTCGCCGCCAACGTGCGTGGCCCCTTCGCGATGGTGCGCGCGTTCGCGCCGTTGATGAAGAAATCGGGCGACGCGGCGATCGTGAATATCTCATCCGTTGCCGCAATTTCCGGTTCCGGCAGCAACATCGCCTATGGCGGCTCCAAGGCTGCGATGGATACAATGTCGATCTCTCTGGCGCGCGTTTTGGGGCCGGAGATTCGGGTGATGACCGTGTCGCCGGCAGCAGTGGACACGCCGTTCGTGCCAGGCCGCACCACGGCGATGGTGGAAAAAGTGGCGGCATCCACGCCGCTGAAGCGCGTCGTCACGGCGGACGAGGTCGCTCAGGCAGTCATGTCGACCATCACCCATTTGACCTCCAGCACCGGCTGGATCATTCCGGTGGACGGCGGAAAATTAGTCGGCTGAGCCAAGAACGGCGCGGTTTCGCCGCGTCGATTTGGGCACAGACCTGGGCAAACAGCGCGTTGCCGTCCAGGCCGCGCGCTTCTTCCCAGGTTTTCAGCCGATCCACAATATCGTACGTCGCGCGCAACAACGCGACGGCCGCTACGTAGCCGTCGCGCGAACCGGACAGCCAATGGTCGATGCGGGCATGGGCGAACGCAGCTAGATCCAGCCCGTCGTCCGCCACCCGTCGGCGATCCGGACGATCGGTGTAGCGATTTGTGCGCTCGATCCAACCGGCGACGTCGGGGTGCGACAAATGATGGATGCAAACACCGGTTTCAACCGGTATGCGTACCCGCCGCTCCGATCGCACATCGATTCCACTGTGCACCGTGTTTCCAAACGTAACGGTGCCGCGACGAAATAACCGCACATGGTGTTCCGGCCAGTAATAAGCGGCTTCGTCGTGCACACCCAGAATGTAATGGCGTAAAGGAAAATCGAAGACATCCGCATCGTCGCGCGCCAATGCTTCAGCCACGAACGAGCCGGCTTCGGTACTCAGGCATTCATCGTCGTCGAGAAACAATATCCAGTCGTGGCTGCATAGCGACAGCGCGTATGCACGGGTTTCCTCCACCGTCGGCGACCACGGCACCTTCACCACCCGGGAGGCATAACGTTCCGCTACCGCATGTGTATCGTCCGTCGAAGATTTATCCACCACGATAATCTCATCGGCGAAGGATAGCGCCCGCAGGCACGCCCCCAGAATCGCGGCGCGGTTGTATGCCACGACGAAGGCGCTAAGTCTGGGCGGCGGCGTATGCCGAGGTCGGTACCAGTGCATGCAGTCAATGTAGCCGCCAATCGTTAATGAAACGTTAACGCCGCAGCAGATATTTTCGCAGCCGAGGCAGATATTCCCGCAGGAAAGTCCGCATCGACCCTCGCGTGCGATCCAGTTCCCGCGTCAAATCTGCAACCTGTCTTTCCAGCATTGCCAACCGCTGCGCGGCCTCGGCGGTGGTACGGTCGATTTCCGATGTCAGCACCTCGACCCGCGACGCAGCGGCGATCCGCGCACGTTCGGTCGCCTGGGCCGCCATCGTGGCTTGGGTGGCCGCACCGTAGGTCTCGGTCAGCAGAGCGTGGGTTTGTTCCAATTCCGCACTGGCATCTTCGAACATCTTTCGGGCCGCATCGAATTGCCGGGTCCGCTCGGCCAGAGCGATGCGATCCGTGTCCAAGTCGCTGCGTTCGATAAACAGGCTGGCAGGCAGCGGCGGGATCGGGCGGTTGGCGGCGATCGCCACGATATACGGCGCGCGGGGGATGGCGACGCAAGCCTCGAAATGCGTGCTACCCCGACGATCGAAGACCTGGGGCTCGGCTGCGGTGGCAGTTTCCGGCATCAGCGCGGACCCGACCAACGGGCGTTGCAGCAGCAAGACGACATGACTGAAATGGCGGTACAACAGAGCAACGAACTCGACCCGACTCAGTTCCCGCACATGGTATTCGTTCGGCGGCGCACTGGACGGGGAGTAAACATCGCGATCCGGCGTGCTGATGATCGCATGGCCGTCAGGACGCAAAACGCGATGGATTTCCGCTAAGAAAGCTTCTTGGCCATCGAAATGTTCGATCGTCTCGAACGATACGACTGCATCGACACTCGCGTCGGCCAACGGCAACGAACGTGCATCGCCTTGCACATACCGCAGATTGGGGTGTTGGAAATTCGAAGCGGCACTGCGCACCGTGGGCGCCGAATATTCTACCCCGACAACGGAGCGCGCGACCTGAGCCAATTGTGCCGAGCCGTAACCCTCCCCGCTCGCGACATCCAGCACATCCAGCCCCACGCAGAGCGAGCGCGCAAACAGATAACGATGGTAATGCTCGATCTGGGTTTGCCCGCCCAATGCGGACGTCAGCCGTTCCCCAGTGAAGGGCTCAGGATTGACAGCAGCTTCCCGCCTGAAAATATCGCCCATTCAGTTGAGCCGCGACCGAAGCGATCCAGCGAGCGTTCTGACTTGGTCGGAGGTTTCCCCCTCAGGCACCAGCGCTAGAAACCGATCGCAGCACCGCAACGCCGCCCCGACCCGGTCCAAAGTCTGGTTCATTGCCGCAGCCTGGCGCCAAAGCTCGGCGCGATCGGGGGCGATGCGCAGCATATCCTCGGCACAGGTCAAGGCGCCCACGATATCGTCGGCTTGCAACCGCCGGGTCATGATATTGTTTTGAAGTCGCAGCAACACCCGCCGAGCACTCATGGGGCGCAACAGGCCGGGACGCAGTTCGGCTTTCTCACCCTCGACCCGGCGCAGCAAAGCACGCAAATCGCGAACGCTAAGGGGGGTGCCGCCATTGAACACATCGAGGATAGATTGGTTTGTCTCGCCGATCAGCGAAACCAGGAAATGCGCCGGGAAATCCACCCCGTGCCCTTCCCACCCGGCCGCTCGGGCCGCATGCAACCAGATGACGCCCAGCGCGACCGGCAGCCCCCGGCGCCGTTGGGCAACATGGATCAGGTTGGCGTTGCGCGGGTCGTCATAAGTTTCGACATCGCCCTTATACCCGAACCGACCACCCATAAGCCCCGACAACGCAATCGCCCGCGTGGGCAAATCGGCGTCGCGGAGCGTATCGGACAGGGCCACCGCCGCGCGAGCGATGTCCGACAGGTGATCGCGGGTTTCGGTCCAATCGGCATCCGGCGCATCCACACGCGCCAGTTGCAACGCAGCGTCGGCGATGTCGATCTCCGAGTCCGGAAGCTGGCCAATCGCATCCAGCGCCGCTCGGGGATCGGACATCGCCGTGCAGCCGGCTATTCCGCTGCGGCTTCGGGCAGATAAATCTGCCTACCGCTATCGGCAAATTCCTTCGACTTTTCCTCCATCCCGACCATGCGAGCGGCATCGACGCGAATATCCTGCGAGATTTTCATCGAGCAGAACTTCGGCCCGCACATGGAACAAAAATGCGCGACCTTATGCGCTTCCTTGGGTAGGGTCTCGTCGTGGAACGAACGCGCAGTATCGGGATCGAGCGACAGGTTGAACTGATCTTCCCACCGGAACTCGAACCGAGCACGGCTGACGGCATCGTCGCGCAGCTTGGCGGCGGGATGGCCCTTCGCCAGATCGGCAGCGTGCGCGGCAATGCGATAGGTGATGACCCCGGTCTTCACGTCGTCGCGGTTCGGCAGACCCAGATGCTCTTTGGGTGTGACGTAGCAGAGCATGGCAGTGCCGTACCAACCGATCATCGCCGCACCGATGGCAGAAGTGATGTGGTCGTAGCCCGGCGCGATGTCGGTCGTCAGCGGCCCAAGCGTGTAGAACGGGGCTTCGCCGCATTCGCGCAGCTGCTTGTCCATGTTCTCTTTGATCTTGTGCATCGGCACATGGCCGGGCCCTTCGATCATGACTTGGCAGCCCTTCTTCCAGGCGACTTGCGTTAATTCGCCCAGGGTTTCCAGTTCACCGAACTGCGCCGCGTCGTTGGCGTCGGCGTTAGAGCCGGGGCGCAACCCGTCGCCCAACGAGAACGACACGTCGTATTTGCGCATGATGTCGCAAATCTCGTCGAAGCGTTCGTACAGGAACGACTCCTTGTGGTGCGACAGGCACCAGCGCGCCATGATCGAGCCGCCGCGCGACACAATGCCCGTCGTGCGCTTCGCGGTCAGCGGCACGTATTTCAGCCGCACGCCCGCATGGATCGTAAAATAATCCACGCCCTGCTCGGCTTGCTCGATCAGGGTGTCCTTGAACACTTCCCAGTCCAGCTTGGACGGGTCGCCGTCGACCTTTTCCAGCGCCTGATAGATGGGGACGGTGCCGATGGGGACGGGCGAGTTGCGCAGAATCCAACCGCGGATGTTGTGGATGTTGCGACCGGTAGACAAATCCATAACGGTGTCGGAACCCCAACGGATCGCCCAAACCAGTTTTTCGACTTCCTCGGCAGCGCCCGACGTCACGGCGGAGTTGCCGATATTGCCGTTGATCTTCACCAAAAAGTTGCGGCCGATGATGACCGGTTCCAGTTCGGGGTGATTGATGTTGGCCGGGATGATGGCGCGACCGCGAGCGATCTCGCTGCGGACAAATTCCGGTGTGATGAAGGCCGGGATCGATGCACCGAAGCTCTCGCCGTCGGCGACGCGGGCTTCCGCGCCCTCGATCATCTGAGTACGGCCCATGTTTTCGCGATGGGCGACGTAGATCATCTCTTCGGTGATGATTCCGGCCTTCGCGTATTCGTATTGCGTCACCAGCTGGCCGGGCTTGGCACCGTAGATGGCGATATCGGCCGGGCAGGCGGGCACGGCCTGAGCGGCGCCGACGTTGCCGTTATCTTCCGGTTTCACCGCGCGAGCCGCAATCTTGTCGAAACCGCGCTTGGCGATCCAATCGGCGCGGATCGGCGGCAGACCGGCCTCCAGGTCGATATCGACGCCGGTATCGGTGTAGATGCCGGAACAATCGTAGGCGCGATAGGGTTCTTCCCGAGCGGAAGGGTCGAGCGCGATTTCGCGGAAGGGAACCCGAATGTCGGGGCGGCCTTCTGGACTGGTATAGATTTTCCGCGATCCGATAATCGGGCCAGTGGTGACCGAGTTCGGACGGGCGGCGGACTTCGACTGGACCGTCATGGACCTCTCCTTCGCGTCATTCGCGGGCACAAGACGGACGGACGGAGGGTATGGAGCTTTCCCCGTCCCTACGCCGGCATGACCCGGTTCAGGTTCAAGGGTCACCGCGCCGCCGGTTGTCCGGTCGTGGCGGTCTCTCAGCCCCCTGCGGCGGGGCTCCCCTCGGTGGATGCCGATTGTGCGGCGGGTCGGAGGCGGTGTCAAATAATTCGGAAAGATTGTTAGCGCTCAATAGGAATGTCCCCTCCGTGCCCAATTAGAATGTCCCCTT
>JBAXFK010000018.1:0-29873 GCA_037139955.1 Rhodospirillales bacterium | reverse complement strand
CGCACGATCCGCCCCGCTCTAGCCGAAATGGCCCGGCGCGGCACGCCGTTTCGCGGTTTCCTGTTCGCCGGGCTGATGCTCACCGAGGACGGCCCCAAGCTCATCGAATACAACGCCCGCTTCGGCGATCCCGAGTGCGAAGTACTGCTGATGAAACTGAAATCCGACTTGCTGCCCGCCCTCCAAGCAGCGTGCGACGGCGAACTACGAGATTTCGACCTCCGCTGGAACGATACGGCTGCGGTCTGCGTCGTTATGGCCGCGCGGGGTTATCCCGATGCCCCCGAGCGAGGCAGCGTTATTCGCGGGCTCGATAAAGCCGGCGCGATGCCGAATGTTACCGTCTTCCACGCTGGAACGACCGAGGATGCCGACGGAACGATCCGCGCGGCGGGCGGCCGCGTGCTCGCCATTACCGGAACGGGCGCGACGATCGCCGAGGCCAGGGACACCGCCTACAAAGCCGTCGCCGCAATAGACTGGCCCGAGGGATTCTGCCGAAGCGATATCGGCTGGCGCGCGCTGGTGAAACAATGATCCGGATTGTTTTGGCACTGATGGCGACCCTGATGTCCCAAGCCCTGCGCGCCGAATCCCTGCCGCCGTTGCCCGAACTGCGCTTCGCCCCAATCCCCGAGGCGTCGCGCGCCCGCTATACCGGCGACCGATTCAGCTACATGGAATCCGGCCGGCCCGAGGCGCCGCCCTTGGTATTACTGCACGGCGTCGGTGCAAATTCGATGCATTGGCGGTTTCAACTTGCCGGACTGAGCGAAACCCGGCACGTCGTGGCCTGGAACGCACCCGGCTATATTCTCAGCGACAATCTAACGAAGGATGCACCGGACTGCCGCGACTATGCCGATGCGTTGGCCGATTTTCTGACCGCGCTGAAAATCGACCGGCTGGAAATCGTCGCGAACTCGTTCGGCACCCGGGTCGCGCAATGTTTCGCCCATTACTATCCAGGGCGGGTGAAGAATATGGTGCTGACCGGCAGCGCCACCGGCCGTAAAGACATCCCAGAGGAAGACAAAGCCCGCTCGATCGCCGCCCGTCAGCAACAAATCGCCGCCGGCGGCTACGGTTTCGGCGCTCGGGTTGCTGCATTGCTGAGCAAACAAGCCACCCCGGACACCGCCGCACTGGTGCGAGATGTGTTACGCGCCACCAACCCGAAAGGCTTCATGCAAGCGGTGCGATTCGGTCTCGGCAGCTATTATACGCCCGACTTCGCCGAACATCTGGCGATGCCGATCCTGCTGATCCAAGGCGCGGAAGACCGGGTGAACCCCACCGAAACCAACGCCGCAGTCCTGGAGAAGGCTCTCCCGAACGCGCGCCTCGTGGTCCTAGATGGCGCCGGTCATTTGCCCGAGGTCGAGGCACCCGGCCGAGTCAACGATTTGATCGCGGCGTTTTTGACGGAGTAACGGTCGCCGACGCCGCGATAACCCCTCACCCCGCCCAGGGATCCGGCACAGTGCCCTCGCGCGGCTCGATCGGCAGTAGCTTGTCGAACCCCGTCAACTGCTCGAACAACGCTGCCGCCGCCAACGCTGTGGCGTCCCCGCGCGTGGGCGCCGCGATCTGCAAGCCCACAGGGCGGCCGAACCGGTCGAAGCCGGCGGGGATCGCCACTGCGGCCGCGCCCGCTAGGGTCATCGCCGCATTCAGCATCGATGCGCCCATGTAATTGGTCAGCTTCTTGCCATCCACGGCCTCGGGGTTACGCAAATTCACATCGAATGCCGGCGTGGCGGCGCTGGGGGTGACGAAGATATCGTAGGTGCGGAACATCGCCGCGACGCGACGATAAAAAGCCGCGCGCTCCCGTTCCGCCCAAGCCAGCTCGGCCGGAGTCTGCGCCAAGCCCTTCTCGGTATTCCAAATAATATCGGGCTTGATCAGATCGCGATGTGCGGCCAACTGCAACGCCCGATCCACCACGAAATGTTGCGACCGCAACACCATGAAGGCTTCTTCCAGATTACCCAGGCCGGGATCGAATTCGTCCACGATGCAGCCCATTTCCTCGAACCGTCGCACCGCCTTCTCGCAGATTTCGCGCGTTTCGCGATCCACATCCAACGACCCACTGTAATTCGCCGACCACGCCACCCGCTTCGGCGGTCGCGCGCCGGCCACCGCGTCCGCATAAGACACGGCCGGCGCATCGTAGGTCAGCGGGTCCAGCGGGCAGTGCCCCGCCATCGTGTCCAAAAACAATGCCAAATCGGGAATATTGCGCGCCATCGGTCCTTGAACCGACAACGGGGAAAAAAGATTGTTCGACGTTCCCCGCGTCACCCGCCCCGGCGAGGGCCGCAATCCGACCACGGAACAATACGTACCGGGGCGCCGCAACGAACCGCCGTGATCGGACCCGTGCGCCAACCAAACCTCCCCGGTGGCGACCGATACCGCGCCGCCGCCGGTCGAACCGCCGCACGTCAGCGCGGTATTCCACGGGTTGCGGGTGCGCCCGAAAACCTCGTTGAACGTCGAGCCGCCCGCACCGAACTCGGGCGTGTTAGACTTGGCGACAACGATGCCACCCTTGCGCTCGATCCTTTCCACCAGAGGATGCGACGCGGTGGGCACATGGTCCTTGAAAATCGGCGATCCATAGGTCGTACGCACGCCCGCAACGTCGTTCAAATCCTTGATCGACACCGGCAGCCCGGCCAGCCAGCCCGGCTCGTTTTCAGCCTCCCGCCCACGACCGGCCATCAGCCGCCGGGCGTTGTCTCGGGCGCGATCGAGGCACAAGGTCGGCAGCGCGTTGACGGCTGGTTCGATGACGGCGATGCGCGCTGCGGCGGCGTCGATCAATTCCAGCGGCGTCACCTCGCCGCGCTTTAAGCGGGTCACGGCTTCGGTCGCGGTCAGGCGGATAAGGTCGTTCGGCATGCGGTCCTCCTGCGGCGCATTCCAGCCCAGCCTCGGTGCGGTTGGAAAGCCCTGTGGCGCAGCGTATAGCCATTGCGGCCCAATTGCAGGGGCGGAGGACACGGCATGCGGCGGACGCGACTGCTCGGAACGACCATTGCGACGGCCCTGCTGCTGGCCGGTTGCACAATCGTGGGACCGGATTTCGTGTCCCCGACGCCGGATTCCGCGACATCCTGGCTCACCGGCAAGGGCAAAACGCCGAAACCGCCGAAAAGTGTGCCAGTCGCCGAACCGGTCGATCCCAATTGGTGGACACTGTTCAACGACCCCATTCTCACCGCCCTGGAGAACCGGGTCGCGGCGGGCAACCTCGACGTCCAGGCCACGGCTTTCCGCCTCGCGGAGTCGCGTGCGCAACTCGGCGTGGCACAGGCCGCGCAATTGCCGATCTCGCACGTCAACAGCGCCTACACCCGACAGAAAGCCAGCAACACCGGCCAGTTCGTGCTCGCACCCGATGCGTTGGGCGCCAGCGGCGCATCCGGCAGCACGGCGGGCGGCCTGTCCGGTGCCCGGCGCTTGAACCCGATCGATGTGTTCCAAGTCGGTTTCGATGCGTCCTGGGAAATCGATTTGTGGGGCGGGGTCAAACGCTCCATCGAATCGGCCACCGCCCTGCTCGACGCCGCCGCCGAAGCACGGCGCACCGTGCTGCTATCCAGTCTGGCCGAAGTCGCGCGCGACTACATCGCCCTGCGCGGCACCCAGACCCAACTGCGTATCGCCCGCGACAATGTCAAAACCGCCCGCCAGAGCCTGAGCCTGACCCAACAGCGCGCCGCCGGGGGCGTGACCACCGACCTCGACGTTGCCAACGCGTCCGCGCAACTCCGCGCCGTAACCGCGCAGATTCCGCGTCTGGAACAGCAAGAAGCCGCCGGGATCAACGCGCTCAGTCTGCTGCTAGGCCAACCGCCGCAGGCACTGCGGGCCGAATTGGAAACCGCCAAACCGGTGCCGCCCGTGCCGCCGCGCGTGCCGGTCGGGGTCCCGTCGGAACTGGCGCGCCGCCGCCCCGACATCCGCCAAGCCGAAGCCCGCCTGCATTCCGCCACCGCCGATATCGGCGTCGCGGTCGCCGATTTCTATCCGTCGGTGAAAATTG
Source organism: Rhodospirillales bacterium (assembly GCA_037139955.1). Lineage (GTDB taxonomy): Bacteria > Pseudomonadota > Alphaproteobacteria > Acetobacterales > Acetobacteraceae > Rhodopila. Next base: position 25,813 of record JBAXFK010000018.1, on the reverse strand, counting down.
GCGGCAGTATCGGCCTGCAATCGGTGCAATTCGCCCGGATGTTCGATCTGAACTCGCATATGTATGCCGGCGGGCCGGGTATTTCGTTCCCACTCTTCGAGGGCGGGCGCCTGAAAGCCACCCTGCAATTCCGCGAAGCCGCACAGCAGGAAGCTGCCATCGCATACGAAAAAACTGTGCTGACCGCGTGGCACGAAGTCGATAACGCCATGACCGCCTATGCCACCGAGCAGGCACGGCGGGACGAATTGCTATTGGCGGAAGCGGACAATCACCGCGCGCTCGGCTTGGCGCAAAGCCGCTACCAGCAGGGCGTGGCGGATTTCCTCGCAGTGCTGGATTCGCAGCGCAGCCTATTGGCAACCCAGCAGCAACTTGCCGACAGCACCGCCACGATCTCCGGCAATCTGGTGGCGCTGTACAAGGCGCTGGGCGGTGGGTGGGAACTGGACGCCCCATTGGACACCCCGGAAAAAAAGAACGAAAAACCCGCCCCGCGTTAACGGTTCCTTAATCTATTTCCACGATGCTTCGGTTCCATGAGAACCGGAGAACGTCTTTGGATTTTCGCAGCAGCCCTGAGCCTAGTGCTTTTGCAGCAGGCGCTCGGGGCCAGCCTGGCGGACATATTCGCCGAGGGCGTGCCAGGCTTCGGCACCGCACCGGGCGTGACCGTTCGGTCCCGCACGAGGCCGGATAGCGAGACCGCCCCAATCCATGCCGGCAGCCTAAGGGTGAAACCCGGCTTCGAAGAAGCCATCGGCTACGACGACAATGTCCTGAGCGGGCCAACCCGGCGCGGGAGCTGGCTGACTTCGACTGGCGGTTCGATCCTGATCGGCTCCGATTGGTCGCGGCATGCTTTCGGGGCGTATCTCTCCGCGACCGACACACGCTACGCCGAGCAGCCGCGGCAAAGCCGCACCGATGGGACGGTGTCGGTGGGCGGATCGCTCGAAATCGGTCGGGACCGGCTGACGCTGGGGATAGCGCATCTCAGCCTGCACGAGGATCGATCCGAACTGAACGCCCTGGCCAGCGATCGGCCGGTGCCCTTTCGCGTGGACGACGCCCGCCTATCGTATACCGCCAGCTTCGATCGACTGAGTGTGACGCCGGAGGTCGAAATCTCCGCTTGGCATTACGGCGACACCACTGTGCTGGGCCAATTTGCACGGCAGAACTATCGGGATCGCACCATGCTGCGCGGCGGCACCGTCGTCCGGTACGAATTCGCTCCGCTGCGCAATCTCGTGTTCCTCACCCGAGCGCTAAGCCAGCGATACGATGCGCCCGCAGCGGGACAAGCTTCGTTGAATTCGACCGGGTACCAGGCACTGCTCGGCATCGACTACGATGAAGATACAGTCTGGCGGGCGCGCCTGCTGATCGGCGGGGAAACCCGGCAATTCGCCGCCCCGCGCTACCGCTCGCATACCGCGATGATCGCCGAGGGCGAACTGACCTGGAACCCCACCGGCATGACCACCCTGCGCAGCCTATTGAGCCGCACGATCGAGGACGCAGCCCAGGAAGGTGTGTCCGGCTTCACCTACACCGCCGGCAAGCTCGGCATCGACCACGAGATCGTTCGGGACCTGCTGTTCGCGACATCGATCGGGTTCCGTCGAGCGAGCTTCCTGCAAGGTGGACAACAAACCGGGGCAAGTGCCGGTGTCGGGCTGACATGGCTGTTAAACCGTTACACCAAGGTATCGGCGACTTACGACCTCAACACCGTGCACGGCGCCGGCCCGCTGAGCACCGCATCGAGCGGATACGCCCGCGACGTGGCGCTGCTCACAGTCAGGCTGGGGTTGTGATGGACATCCCATTTTTGGGGATGGCGTTCGCCAGCCTCGGCCCCGAGGACGCCGCCGCCTGGATCGCCGCCCGCCCTGCCGAGATACCATTCGGATATGTCGTCACGCCCAACGCCGATCATTTCGTGCGGCTGGCACGCGACCCGTCGCTGGTGCCGCTCTACGAAAGCGCGGTCCTGCGACTGCTAGACTCGCGGGTCGTCGCCGGCGCCGCGCGTCTGTTAGGTCTGCACCCGCCCCGAGTCGCGACCGGCAGCGATACTGCCGCCGCCCTGCTCTCCCGCCACATCCGCCCCGGCGAGCGCATCGCCATCGTTGGCATGCCCCCGACCGCCCTGCACGCGTTGGTCGAAAAATGCGGCCTAGCCCCGCCGTTTCACCACAACCCGCCAATGGGGTTCGAACACGATCCAGTCGCATTCCAGGCCGCCATCGATTTCGCGCTGGCCCACCCCGCGCGGTTGCTCTTCCTCGCCGTCGGTTCGCCCCGGCAAGAACGGCTCGCCGCCGCAATCGCCGCGACCGGACACGCGACCGGAACCGGCCTGTGCTTCGGCGCGGCGCTGGAGTTTCTGGCAGGCACTAAAAAGCGCGCCCCGCCATGGATGCAGCGCGCGGGCTTGGAATGGCTGTCGCGTCTGCTCGCCGATCCCCGAGGCCTCGGGCGGCGCTATCTAATCGACTGCCCCGCCGTGTTTCGATTGATCGTAACTACTTCTTTTCCGCCAATTCTTTCCGCAAACGCTCGACCTCCGCCCGCAGGGCCGCGATCTCGTCCTCCGGCTTTTGCTCGGGGCGCGGAAAGGGATTGAACATCGACATAGTTCGCTCCATTAACGCAACATTCTGACGCCCGACCTCCTCCAGATTGCCGAACGGGAAAATGCCGCTCATGGTCTTCTGAACAGTCGCCCGCACCTGTTCCTGCTGTTCGGCGAAGGCCGACATCGCCTGATCGAGATAGTTCGGCACGATCCCCTGCATCGACCCGCCATACATCCCGATCAATTGTCGCAGAAACGCGGTCGGCAATAGATTTTGCCCCTTGCCCTCTTCTTCGACAATGATTTGGGTCAGCACGCCTCGGGTGATGTCTTCGCCGCTTTTGGCATCGTAGACAACAAAATCGCGCCCTTTGCGCACCATTTCGGCCAAGTTATCCAGCGTGATGTACGCCGAGGTTTCGGTGTTGTACAGTCGTCGGTTGGCATATTTCTTCACCACGACCGGCGGGCGATCCGCCGGTTTGCTTTCCGGCTCGGTCTGGGAGGTTTCGGCCATGCGTCCCTCGTTCTTTGGGCACGCCCTCGTCGTCGGCGCGGCCCTACCATGCGGCGGATTTCGCAACTGCGAAAGCCCCCCATTCCGCACGACCGATCGCCGCCGTATGATCCCGCCGAAGGAGCCTGAATGAGGCATGACCGACCCCGCAACGCTTGCCCGCGACTGGATCGTGCTATGGCAGAGCGAGTTGGCCGCGATGGCCGTGGACCGGGAGGTTCAGGAGACCTGGAAAGCCGCTCTGACGCTATGGACTCGCACCGCCCAAGCCATGCTGCCGGCGGGGCCGGATGACGGATCGGCCGGACGCACCGGGACCGATGCGCCGCCGCGGCCCGCGCCCGCTGCTGCTGCACCTGACCCTCGCGATGCTGAAATCGAGCGTCTCGGGCGGCGGCTCGCCGAACTCGAAGCCCGGCTTGGCGAGTTGGAGCGCGATCGAACCGGCCATCCACGCCGCGCTGCGCGACGCGGAGCAAGGGGAGCCGCCGCAAGTTGACGATGGCTTGATCGGCGGCATCGCCGCCTACCGCCGGCATAGCTGGTCGCGCGATCTCGTGGACCCACCGCCAATTTGGGCCGAGGGGGGCAGCCAAATCCTGGATTACCGACCCGAACCCGCCGGCGGCCCCGCAGTGCTCTTCGTACCGAGCTTGGTGAATCGAGCTTATGTGCTGGATTTGATGGCCGGTGGGTCGATGCTGCGCTTCCTCGCCGACCGAGGCGTGCGGCCGCTGCTGCTGGATTGGGGCTGGCCCGGAGAGGTCGAGCGCGGCTTCGTGCTCACCGACTACGTAGCCGGCCGGCTCGAACGCGCAATGGCGGCATCGGTCGCGCTGACGGACGGGCCGGTGGTGCTGGCCGGCTACTGTATGGGCGGCAATCTCGCGGTCGCAGCGGCGGAACGGCGTCCGGAGTTGGTGCGCGCCTTGGCTCTACTGGCGACTCCGTGGGATTTCCACGCGCCGGACCGTTCCCGAGCGCTGCGGGCGGCAGCGTGTTTGCCGTTGTTGGAGCCGGCGATGGGGTTGGGCGGCACCCTACCGATCGACGGATTGCAAACACTATTTACCCTGCTGGACCCGTTCGGCGTGGGCGACAAATACCGCGCATTCGGGCGCCTATCGCCGGACAGCGACCGCGCCCGCCTGTTCGTGGCGCTCGAAGATTGGCTGAACGATGGGGTACCGCTGGTGGCCGGGGTCGCGCGCGATTGTCTGGCCCGCTGGTATGGCGAAAATGCGCCGATGCGCGGGAGCTGGCATATTGCCGGCCTGCCGGTGAATCCCGCCACGTTGCGGCTTCCGGCGTTCGTGGCAGTGCCAGGACGGGATCGCATCGTACCACCGGAGTCGGCACGGCCTCTGGCAGCGCTTATTCCCGGCGCCCAGTTACACGAGCCGGCAGCCGGACATATCGGCATGGTCGCGGGGACTGGGGCGGAACGGGCCTTGTGGCGACCGTTCCTGGCGTGGCTCGCGGGGCTTTAGGCCGCGCGCGCCGCGTTGCGGCGGCGCCAAGACAATCCGATCAACCCAAGAAGACCGATCGCCATCGTCGCGATACCGGCGGGCTCGGGCGCCTTCACCAGCGACACATTCGATAGCAACGCGAAGGGCGGCACGCCGTTCGGGGTGCCGATGGCGAGGAACGACAACTGCTCGCTGGCCGAGGTCGCGACGAAATTCATCGTCTGATACATCCAACCGGTGAAGCCCTGGCTGGCGTTGGCAACGACAGACGTACTCTGCGTACTGGCGCCCAACGTGACCTGCCATTGCTCGGTCGTCGCGCCGGTGAAGCCTGTTTGCTGCGCGCCGGCCCAGTAGAACGACAAGGTGTAGTTCTGGCCAACGTTCAGGCCCGTCACCGTTTGGGTGACCGCCGTCGTGTTGTAGGCCGAGTCGATGGCAATAAAGTTGCCGCCGGTCGGGCTGGCGTTGTTGAAGCTGCTGCTCGGGCTTGTGGTCGTGCTGTAAAGGCTAAGCGCGCCGTAATAGCCGGTCGCGATGGTCGAGGTCGGGGTGAACACGAAACCGTACGAGGTAGAAGCCCAGCCCGCGAGCGACTCGCCGGCCGCGCTGCCGCTGGGGGCGTAGGGGCCGAAAGTGCCGAACTGGTAGGATTGCGATCCGCCGGAGATGGCGAAATTGCCGTTCGTGATCAGGTTGGTCTGCGCCATTGCAGTCGGCGCGCAGACAGCCAGAAACGCCACCAATGCTACCTGTTGCAGCACTTTGGGCGCCGAAAGAAACCGTCCAACCCGATAAGTCAGCATCGTCGAATTCCTAAGCGTACATTCTTCCCTGTCTTTACGGCCCGGCGGCCGGGCATTCAATCTAAATATTGGGCATTTACCAAAAATAATTCATGTCGCACCGAATGGCGGTAATCGGTAAAGTACAGCGATGGAACCACCCGCAGGAGTGCAACCGCAGATGGAACGTTTTTGGGGACAACCGGCACGGCGCGCACTGGCGCTACTGTCCGGGATCGTGGCCCCGATCATTCTCGCGGCCGCCACGATGCCGCAAAACGGACCGGGAAGCTATACTTTTCCCGATGGCAGCCTCTATACCGGCGAATTCCACGACGGAAAATTCAACGGCCAAGGCACGGTCGTCTACCCGAATGGCGAGAAGTATACAGGCCTTTTTCGCGACGACAAGCGCGAAGGACAAAGCACCTATACCTACCCCAACGGCGCACGTTATGTCGGGGAATACCAGGACGACAAACGCTCCGGCGAAGGCACCTACAGCTACCCCGACGGCCGCAAGTATACTGGCGCGTTCGCCAACGGGCTATTCCATGGGCAAGGCACCTACCTCCACCCGAACGGCGAACAATACCAGGGCGAATGGCGGGACGGTTTGCCCAATGGGACCGGGACATACACCGTTCCAAATGGCGAGAAATTTGTTGGAGAATGGAAAGACGGCAAACGCCACGGCAAAGGTATTGCTACCTATCCGGGTGGCGAACAATATAATGGCACGTGGCGGGACGGTCGGCGCTCCGGTCAGGGCACAGCATCCTATGCAAACGGCGAGTCCTACACGGGCAATTTTTTGAACGATCGATTCAACGGCCAGGGCACCTATGTTTTCGCCAACCGAGCCAAATACACAGGCGAGTTCTCCGACGACAAATACAACGGCATCGGAACGCTCTATGGACCCGACGGCAAGCCCGACAAATCGGGCATCTGGGCGAATGGCACCTTTGTCGGCACAGTTAAAAAATAGCGCTTATACTGCTGCGATTCGAACCAGGAGGCATTCCATCGTGAAACATTTGCTCGCATACGGCGCGATGGGTCTAGCGTGCCTGATGCTGCCCTCGGCCGCTTCGGCACAGGGCGCCCCGAAATCCGTGTCGCCCGCCACCGCGATCGACCTGAGCAAGCCGCAATTCGACACCCAAACCCCGCATTACGATGTCGGCGGGGCATCCGATCGCGCAGCCGGGACGGTGGTAGCCGATGTCGGCGGGCGGACCGTCACGCTTGGGATGGTCGGCGACGCGATCCGCGACTTGCCGCCCACTGTGCAATCCCTGCCGTTCGAGACGGTCTTTTCCCCGCTGCTCAAGCAATTGACCCAGATGCAGGCGCTGGTCCTGCGCGCACAACGCCAAGGGCTGGAAAAGGACCCAGCGGTCCTGCGTCGCGCCAAGCTGGCTTACGACAACGTGCTCGCCAACGCGGTTCTAGTGCGCGAAGGCGGCGCTACCATCACCGAAAAAATGCTGCTCGATCGCTACGAACGCGATTACGGCGGCAAACCCGGACCGGATGAAGCCGATGTCTCGATTATAATGCTCGCGACCGAGGCCGAAGCCAACGGAGTTCTGGCCGAGTTGGCAGGCGGAGCGGATTTCGCGACGCTGGCACGTCGGTCGAGCCGGGATAGTTCGGCGCAGGCCGGCGGCAATCTGGGCTTCCAGCCGCAATCGGTCCTGTCGCCGGAGATCGGGTCGGTCGCCTTCGCCATCGCTCCGGGCCAAACCGCGCCGCGCGCGGTACGCACCGCCGTTGGCTGGTTCGTAGTGCGCGTCGGCGAGCACCGCCAAGGCGCACGACCGGCCTTCGCCGCCGTCCGCAACGACCTGCGCACCGCCCTGCTGCGGGAGTCGTTTCCCGCCATAACCGACGCCGCCATGCGCGACACGACCGTGCGCACCTACGACATCTCCGGCAAGGAAGTGGTGACCGACTCTCCGCGCCAGCCCTAATCGGGCCGGCGGTCCTGCGGCGGGACCACGGATATCGGGCCGCTCAACGGCCCCATGAGTTGCCGTAACAACCCCTCCGGCACGACCGAGTCCGTCCCGTAGCGGAGCGGCATTGCGCGGGTGGGCAAATGCAAGGTGCCGAAAATCCAGTCGATCCAAGGTAACATCGGCGCGTAGTTCTTATCGACCACGGTCGGCCCGTCGTTGGTGTGATGCCAATGGTGGAAAGCCGGCGTGGCAATCAGCCATTCCAGCGGCCCGAACCGCCAGCGGACGTTCGCGTGAATAAAGAAGGCCCACACCTGCCCAGCAATCAGAACCGTGAGCACAACCGCCCCCGGATCGTCCGACAATGGGTCGAGCAGACCCAGCATCGTCAGCGGCACGAACCCGCAGAGCCGGGTGAAAACAATCCCCAAAGGATGCTCCCGCGAAGTTACCAGCCAATCCACATGCTCGGCACTATGATGAATGGCATGGAAGCGCCACAGGAAGGGGATTTCATGGCTCCAGCGATGCCCCCAATAGAAACCGACCTCGCCGATCGCCATGCTTAACAAGCCGCGTTGCCAGAGCGGCAGTTCCTGAACGAACGTTGCGATTCCGCCGGGCAGCCATCCATGCGCCAGCCAAGCCACCAGCGCGAGCGGCGTGCTCATCAGTGTGGCAACCGCAAGCCCATTGAGAAAATAATAGCCGACATCGATCGCGAACCCGGTCCGGAACAGCTTTTCCCGCCGTTGCGGAAACAGCCGTTCCAATGGAACGAAAAGAATGGCCAGCAGCAGAAGCCACACACCGCTCCGAGCGAGGGTCTGGATAATCGAGGACACAATGGTGCTGGCTTGAGAGAAATCCATGATATCTCGGCGTTTACCCCGCCCGCACCAGCAAAGAAACCGAAACCGGAGCGATCCCGCACGCCGGCCTTTCGCCGGCGCACAAACGGCGGTAAACACGGAATAAACGCGGGATGGACCCGCCTGATGGAGAACCCGACATGGACGACATCGTTATCGTCTCCGCCGCCCGCACACCCGTGGGCAGCTTCAGCGGCGCGCTTTCCAGCCTGACCGCGCAGCAACTCGGCGCCGTTGCCCTGACCGCTGCCTTCGGCCGCGCCGGAATCGAGGCTGCGGATGTCGACGAAGTCATCCTCGGCCACGTGCTGTCCGCTGGCGAGGGCCAGAACCCCGCCCGACAAGCCGCCCGCTTCGCCGGCCTACCCGACAGCAAAACCGCTTTCGGGATCAACCAAGTCTGCGGGTCGGGACTGCGGGCCGTAGCGTTAGCCGCGCAGCAAATCCGCACCGGCGAAAGCAACATCGTCGCAGCCGGCGGCATGGAAAGCATGAGCCTATCGCGCCACGCCGCGCATCTGCGCAGCGGCACAAAGATGGGCGGGCTAGAGTTCGTCGACACCATGTTGAAGGACGGTCTGTGGGACGCCTTCCATGGCTACCACATGGGCAACACCGCCGAAAACGTAGCCAACAAGTATCAAATCGGCCGCGAGCAGCAAGACGCTTTTGCCTTAGCCTCCCAGCAAAAAGCCTCGGCCGCGCAGAAGGCCGGACGGTTCGCCGACGAGATCGCGCCGGTCACCGTGAAAGGCCGCAAGGGCGACACGGTGGTCGCGGACGACGAATACATCCGCCACGATTCCAGCATGGAAACCATGGCCAAGCTGCGCCCCGCTTTCACCAAGGACGGCTCGGTCACCGCCGGTAACGCGTCCGGCATCAACGACGGTGCCGCCGCGCTGGTGTTAATGAGCGGCGCCGAAGCCGCGCGTCGCGGCCTAACCCCGCTCGCCCGCATCGCATCCTTCGCCACTGCCGGCGTCGATCCGTCCGTCATGGGCACCGGCCCGATCCCGGCGACTCGCAAGGCGTTGGCACGCGCCGGCTGGAAGCACGAAGATCTGGACCTCATGGAGGCCAACGAAGCCTTCGCGGCGCAGGCCATGGCCGTGAACAAGGATCTGGGCTGGGACACGTCGAAAGTGAACGTCAATGGCGGCGCCATCGCCATCGGCCACCCCATCGGCGCCTCGGGCGCTCGGGTGCTGGTGACCCTGCTGCACGAAATGGGCAAGCGGGATGCGCATAAGGGCCTAGCGACCCTTTGCATCGGCGGTGGCATGGGTGTTGCTATGTGCGTGGAACGTTAATCCAATCAGGGAGGCCAAAATGGCACGCGTAGCAGTCGTTACCGGCGGAACCCGCGGCATCGGAGAGGCGATCAGCCTCGCCCTGAAAGCCCAAGGCCACACCGTCGTCGCCACCTATGCCGGCAACGACGCCGCAGCTGCGGCGTTCAAAGCAGAGCACGGGATCGATGTGTGGAAGTTCGATGTCAGTAAATACGATGCTTGTGCCGAAGCCATCGCACAAATCAAAGCCGAGATCGGTCCGGTGGAAATCCTGGTCAACAACGCCGGCATCACCCGCGACGCCACCATGGGCCGCCTGACGCGGGATATGTGGGACGCGGTGATCGATACGAATCTCGGGTCCTGCTATAACATGTGCAAGCTGACGTTCGACGACATGCGCGCCGCCAAATTCGGCCGCGTGGTGAACGTCGGGTCGATCAACGGGCAGGCCGGTCAGTACGGGCAGGTGAACTACGCTGCCTCTAAATCGGGCATCCACGGCTTCACCAAGGCCCTGGCGCAAGAAGGTGCGCGCTTCGGCATCACCGTCAACGCCATCGCGCCAGGCTACGTGGACACCGAAATGGTCCGCGCCGTCCCGGCCGAAGTGCTGCGCAAAATCGTCGCCAAGGTCCCCATCGGGCGCCTAGGCCACGCGACCGACATCGCCCGCGGCGTGGCGTTCCTCACCGCCGACGATGCCGATTTCATCACCGGCTCCACCCTGTCGATCAACGGCGGGCAACACATGTATTGATCGGCCGCCCTCAGTGTCTGTCCGGAAAGTCTACTGCAACGGTGATCCGACAGCCGTTTTGCCGGACAGACACTAAAGCTGGGAGAAAGCCATGCCAGCGCCCATCGACGCTCTGATTTTGCAATTCCTGGCCTGGGTGGAGAGCGAAACACCGGCATACGCCCAGGTGTTAGACGCCTGGCAAAGCTCTTGACCCCGCTTGTCGGTGTGGGAGGACGTGCAGATCGCGGGCCTCGTGGCCTTCGACGGCACCCGCGCCCGCCACGTCGTGCTGACGGATGCCGGGCGCCTGCGACTGGCAATACCGGAGTCGGTGGATTAATCGAGACGCGAGCGGAAGCGGGCCTCCGCCTTATTCCGCCGCCTCGGTCACTTCTTGCGGCACCTTTTTCCGAGACTTTATCTCGGCCAGCGCCGTTTCCACGTGCCGGCTATACACGAAATCGGGCGGGCGGGCATTGTCCAGTGGGATGTCGTTGGCCATCGCGCCCTCGGTGCGGATGCCGCGCACGACCTGAGCCAGTGCGCGCCAAGGCTTGCTGACGGTTTCCGCCACAGCTGTTGCCTCGAACCCGCAATGGACCATGCAGTCGGAGCATTTGGCATAATTGCCAACGCCGTATTTATCCCACTCGGTGGTTTCCATCAGCTCTTTGTAGGTCTTGGCGTAGCCTTCGCCGAGCAGATAGCAAGGCCGTTGCCAGCCGAAATAGGTGCGGCAGGGGTTGCCCCATGGGGTGCATTTGAAGGTCTGGTTGCCCGCCAGGAAATCCAGGAACATCGACGACTGGTTGAACGACCACTTCTTCGTCCATTTCCCTTTGCCTTGCCGCCGGAAGATACCGCGGAACAGCTCTTTCGTAGCCAAACGATTGAGGAAATGCTGTTGATCCGGCGCCCTCTCGTAGGCGTAGCCGGGCGAGACCGAGATGCCGTCCACGCCCATCAGCATCACGTCGTCGAAGAACGACGCGACTTTCTCCGGCTTGGAATTGTTGAACAACGTAGCGTTGATGATGGTGCGGAAGCCGCGCCGTTTGGACTCGGCGATCGCCGCGACCGCGCGATCGTAGGTGCCGGGCTGGCAGACCGATTTGTCGTGATCTTCCTTGTCGCCGTCCAGATGCACCGACCAGGAGAACCATTTCGAAGGCTTGAACAGCTCCATTTTCTTTTCGAGCAGCAGGGCGTTCGTGCAAACGATCACAAACTTCTTGCGGGCGATGGCGCCTTCGACGATTTGGTCGATCTCGCGGTGCAGCAGCGGCTCCCCGCCTGCGATCACGACGACGGGCGCACCGCAATCGTCGATTGCTTCCATACATTCCGCGACCGACAGGCGCTGGTTCAGGATTTCTGCCGGATAGTCGATCTTGCCGCAGCCGGCGCAGGCCAGATTGCAGCGAAACAACGGTTCGAGCATCAGCACCAACGGATAGCGCTTACGTCCGAGCAGATGCTGCTTAACGACATAGGCTCCGACGCGGATAGCCTGATTCAATGGCACGGTCATGATCTACGATCCCTCAATCTACGATCCCTCAGGCGTCGGCCAATTGCGCGGGTATACGGAACTGCACGTCTTCGGCGACCCCGGCCATGGTGGAGACTTCCACCGGCCCGAACTGCCGCAATCCGTCGAGCACGCCTTGTACCAGCAATTCGGGGGCCGAGGCGCCGGCGGTCACGCCGACCGATGCCACACCCGCGAACCATTCCGCTCGCAGCGCATCGGCGTCGTCGATCAGGTAGGCCGGCTTGCCCAGTTCCTCGCCGATTTCGCGCAGCCGGTTGGAGTTCGACGAATTACGCGATCCGACCACCAGGATCATGTCCACGAGGCTCGCGAGTTCGCGCACCGCTGTCTGACGATTCTGGGTAGCGTAGCAGATGTCGCGCACGTCCGGCCCGACGATCGACGGGAAACGAGCCTTCAGCGCCGCGATGATCCCACGGGTATCGTCGACCGACAGCGTGGTCTGGGTGATATAGGCAAGTTTTTCCGGATCGGTGACCTGCAACGCCGGCACGTCTTCGACGGTCTGCACCAAATGGATTTTGGCCGGGACTTGGCCGATCGTGCCTTCGACCTCGGCATGGCCGGCATGGCCGACCAGCACGATTTCGCGGTCCTGCCGTGCATAGCGACGCCCCTCGTTGTGGACTTTGGCGACCAGGGGGCAGGTCGCATCGATCGTGGGCAAGCCGCGTTGAGCTGCCAGTTCCTCGACCCGCTTGGCAACGCCGTGGGCCGAGAACACCGTCATGGCGCCCGGGGGAATTTCGTCCAATTCATCGACGAACACGGCGCCGCGGGTGCGCAAATCCTCGACCACGTGACGGTTGTGCACGATTTCGTGGCGCACATAGATCGGCGGGCCATATTTCCTCAGTGCCCGTTCCACGATCTCGATGGCCCGTTCGACGCCGGCGCAAAACCCGCGCGGCTGGGCCAGGACGACACGAATCATGCGGCTTGCTCTCCTGCGGGGCTCATGACGGGGCGAACCCGCCGATATTTCGTACTCTATACCGGACTAGCGCGGTCTGGATATAATCGAGCGGGATATGGCAGAACCGCGCAGGCGCCGCAACGCCATCTCTTCGCCACGAACGCATGCCAGTTGGGCGTATGACGGTTACGAACCCAACCGCAGCGAATGAGAGCACTCTGGCAGACGCCGCCCCCTTGCGGTAAAGCAAGAGCGAACGAGGCCAATGTGTTGTGGCGAATTTGTCACAAGGGCGGCCGTATTTTGCCATTCTCCATGCAAGATTCGCCGCTTCGTGCTAACGGTCTGGGAATTGCGCCCCGGCTTGTAGGGGCATCATGACGCGAGGCTGGCAGTGACATCGGATGGCATAGTCGCGGCGAAGACGGGAACCGCCCTAACCCGAGCATTGTCGGGAACAGCGGAGACCGTTGAATCCGCTTTGGATTATTTGCTTCCAGTCTCCGAAGGGGCGGAAGCGCGCTTGGCCGAGGCTATGCGCTACGCCACCCTAGGCGGCGGCAAACGACTCCGCGCGTTTTTGGTGATGCAAACCGCATCCCTGTTCTCGGTGTCCGAAACCTGCGCCGCCCGAGTCGCCGCCTCGATCGAGATGCTGCACGCCTATTCGCTGGTGCACGACGATCTGCCCGCGATGGACGACGACGATCTGCGACGCGGCAAGCCGAGCGCACATAAAGCATTCGACGAAGCCACCGCCATCCTGGCCGGCGACGCCCTGCAATGCCGCGCATTCGAGATTTTGGCCGAACCCGATACCCATTCCGACCCACAAGCCCGCTGCGAACTGGTTGCGGCACTCGGCGCGGCCGCTGGAGCACGCGGCATGGCCGGCGGGCAAATGATCGATATGGTCACCGAAGGTTTAACCCTCGACGGTCCGGCCGTTACGCGATTGCAGGCTTTGAAGACAGGTCGACTGATCCAATTCAGTTGCGAGGCCGGGGCTATTCTGGGCCGGGCTTCGACGCATCACCGGCATTTACTGGCGGCATACGGGCGTGATCTTGGCGCCGCGTTCCAAATCGCGGACGATCTGTTGGACGTCGAAGGCGACTCGGCCGAAATCGGCAAAACCGCCGGCAAAGATGCGGCAGCGGGAAAAGCGACGATGGTGGCGGTCCTGGGTGTCGAACTAGCCCGCGCACATGCCGATGCACTAGCGAAGCAGGCGGCAAACCACCTAGACGGATTTGGCGAAAAAGCAGCTCTTTTGCGCGACCTCGCAGCCTATGTCGTGCAAAGGCGGAGCTAAACGGTGAGCGAAAACACATGAGCCCGTCGAACACCCCGTTGCTGGATCGGGTCCGCGTTCCGGCCGATATGCGCAACTTTTCGCCCGACCAGCTCCGGCAGTTGGCCGACGAGCTGCGGGCGGAAACGATCGACGCTGTCTCGGTTACCGGGGGACACCTTGGGGCTTCGCTGGGCGTCGTCGAGTTGACCGTCGCCATCCATGCCATATTCGACACGCCCCGCGACCGGCTGATCTGGGACGTCGGGCATCAGGCCTACCCGCATAAAATCCTGACTGGACGCCGCGATCGCATCCGCACTCTGCGCCAAGCCGGCGGCCTGTCCGGCTTCACTCGCCGCAGCGAGAGCGAATACGACCCCTTCGGCACCGCGCACTCCTCGACGTCCATCTCCGCCGGGCTCGGCATGGCCGTCGCCCGAGATTTGAAAAACGCACGCGGCGAAAAGGACGATCGCAACGTGATCGCCGTGATCGGCGACGGTGCCATGAGTGCCGGCATGGCCTACGAGGCCATGAACAACGCCGGTGCCCGCCACACGCGGCTAGTCGTCGTGCTGAACGACAACGACATGTCCATCGCCCCGCCGGTCGGCGCCATGAGCGCTTATTTGTCGCGACTGATGTCCTCGCGCAGCTTCCTCTCGCTGCGCGAACTCGGGTCGAAAATGGCCAAGCGCTTCCCCAAAGGGATCGAACGCACGCTGGGCCGCGCCGAAGAATATGCTCGCGGAATCCTGACCGGTGGCACGCTCTTCGAGGAACTGGGTTTCTACTATGTCGGCCCAATCGATGGGCATAACCTGGACCATCTGCTGCCGGTGCTGCGCAATGTGCGGGAAGCCGACGAGACCGGCCCTATCCTGGTCCATGTCATCACCCAAAAGGGCAAAGGCTACGTTCACGCCGAGGCATCCGCCGACAAGCATCACGCAGTATCGAAGTTCAACGTTATCACCGGCGAACAGGCCAAGGCCCCGCCCGGCCCGCCATCTTATACCAAGGTCTTCGCCGACGCCCTGATCCAAGAAGCCGAGGCCGATCCCAATATCGTCACCATCACCGCCGCAATGCCCTCGGGCACCGGCCTGGACCGCTTTGCCAAGCGCTTCCCCGACCGTACCTTCGATGTCGGGATCGCCGAGCAGCATGCGGTGACATTCGCAGCGGGCTTGGCGACCGAGGGGTTGAAGCCGTTCTGCGCGATCTACTCAACCTTTCTGCAACGCGGGTACGACCAGCTCGTGCACGACGTGTCGATCCAGAACCTGCCGGTCCGCTTCGCCATGGATCGCGCCGGCCCGGTCGGTAACGACGGCGCTACACACGCCGGCAGCTTCGACATCGCCTTCCTGAACTGCTTGCCCGGCATCGTCATCATGGCCCCGTCGGACGAAGCCGAGCTGATGCATACGGTTGCGACGGCGGCGGCGCTCGACGACCGCCCCAGCGCGTTCCGCTACCCGCGCGGCGAAGGTACCGGCGTGATTCTGCCATCGCGCGGGGAGGTCATGACCCTCGGCAAAGGCCGCGTCATGCGAGAGGGTTCGAGCATCGCGATCCTGTCCCTCGGCCCACGTCTGGCCGATGCGCTCAAGGCTGCCGAAGAATTGGCCTCACGCGGGCTGACCTGCACCGTTGCCGACGCGCGCTTCGTCAAGCCGCTGGACACCGCGCTGGTGGAGCAACTTGCCCGCCACCACGAGGTGCTGATCACCATCGAGGAAGGCTCCATCGGCGGCTTCGGATCGGCGGTACTGCACCACCTCGCCTGGAAAGGTTTATTGGATAACGGTTTGAAGGTGCGGCCGATGGTGCTGCCCGACGTGTATATGGATCACGACTCGCAGGCGAAGCAGCTAGCGGTCGCCGGTTTGACTGCGCGCGATATCGTCGCAACCGCGCTGACAGCCCTGGGTAAAACGGCGATGAAGCAAGCGGTGCCGGCGTGAACCACGGCCTATCCCGCCGACAATTCCTGACCGCCACCGTCTGCGCCGCCCTGCCCTTCGGGGCTTGGGCGCAAGATACGGCCGCCATCCGTAAGCCGATCGTGGAGCTTTACGCCGCGCTCGACTCGCTGATGCGCACAGGCCAAGCGACCCCTTTCCCAGACCGTTTCCGGACGCTGGCGCCGGTCATCGATCGCGTTTACGATCTGACCACGGTGTTGCGCGTGTCGGTCGGTCTGAGCTGGCCCAAATTCGACGATGCGACCCGCGCCGCCCTGACGGACGCTTTCCGAGCCTTCACGATTGCCAGTTTCGTGGCGAATTTCGACAAATTCGAGGGCGAGAAGTTCGAAGTCCTACCCGACACCCGCGTCGTGGGAACCGATCAAGTCGTGCAAACGCGCATCGTGTCGGAAACCGGGGAGCCGATTCGCCTGGATTACGTCATGCAGCCCTCCGACGCTGGTTGGCGCGTTACCGACGTATTGCTCGACGGCACAATCAGCCGGGTTGCGGTGCAGCGATCCGATTTCCGCGCCTTGCTGTCGCACGGCAGCGCCGAGAGCCTCATCGCGAGCCTGCGCCGCAAGGTCAAAAATCTATCGGGCGGCACGATCGGGGCTTGAGCGGGCCGTCCCCCTATCGCGGCCGAAGCCTGCCATGACAATCGTGGCCGCTATCGCCGCCCTTTTGTCGGCAATCGGGATCGGTCAGGCCCTCGCCGGCTGGCGCGCCGTCGTTCGCTTCGCCCGCGCGCCGGCTGCGCCCGTGGCGATCCGACCGCCCATCACGGTGCTGAAACCGCTGCACGGCAACGAGCCGCTGCTTGAGCGCGCGCTGGCGAGCTTGTTCCACCAGGACTACCCCGCTTACCAAATCGTCTTCGGTGTACAAAATCCGCTCGACCCCGCCATCGCCGTTGTCGAGCGTCTTCGCTCGGCATTTCCCGCTCAGGACATCGCGCTGGTGGTGGACTCGGCCCAACACGGCCAGAACCGCAAAGTCGGCAATTTGATCAATATGCTACCGGCAGCCAAGCACGACGTGCTGGCGATTGCGGATTCCGATCTGCACATGCGACCGGATTACCTGACGGACCTCGGGGCGACGCTGGCGTTACCGGGCTGCGGGCTGGCGACCGTGCTTTACACCGGGTTACCGGCGACCCGCGCCGTGCCCAGTCTGTTGGGCGCCACCGCGATCGCCCACGGCTTCCTGCCCGGCGCGCTGCTCGCACGTGGCATGGGGCGGCAAGACTGCCTGGGTGCGACGATGTGCTTGCGGCGCGACACGCTGAACCGAATCGGTGGGTTCCACGCCCTGGTCGACCACCTCGCGGACGATAACGTGTTGGGACAATTGGTGCGGGCGCAGGGGTTGGATGTGCGGCTTGCCGGCACTGTCGTCGCGACCACCGTGCCCGAGGCGACCTTTGCCGCCCTGTTCCGGCACGAACTACGCTGGGCACGCACCATTCGGGCGTTGGTACCCGGCGCCTTCGCCTTGTCGGTGCTGCAATATCCAATCTTTTGGGCGCTGATCGCAGTGTTCGCCGCGCCCGGCGCATCCGGGGCCGTAGCACTGTTCGTACTGGCATGGCTGTCCCGTGCTGTTGCCGCCACGGGAATCGACAAAGCGCTGGCGCCGCGATTGGAAAGACTTGCATTTCCGGCGCCGGTCGGGCTTCTCCCGCTTCGAGAGCTACTGTCGGTCGGAATCATGCTGGCCAGCTATGCCGGAAAAAAGGTGGACTGGCGCGGGCATACGATGCATGCGGCCGGCTACGACGTTTCTTCGCCCCCTTCTCACCCCTCCTAGGGATTGCACGCGCGATGATGAAGACCCTGTTCCTGCAGCCGCCCTCTTTCGACGGGTTCGACGGTGGCGCCGGCTCGCGCTATCAGGCGAAACGGGAAATCAAGTCCTTCTGGTTTCCGACTTGGCTGGCGCAGCCCGCCGCACTGGTGACGGGCAGCAAACTGATCGACGCCCCCCCGGCGCGAATCGGGCTGGAAACGGTGACGAATCAAGCGCGCGATTTCGAGTTGTGCGTAATCCATACGTCCACCCCGTCCTTCGCGTCGGACGTGAAAGTCGCGACCGCGATGAAGGCCGCAAACCCATCGTTGAAAATCGGCATGGTCGGGGCGAAGGTCGCGGTGCAACCGGCGGAAAGCCTCGCACAGGGCGCGCCGATCGATTTCGTGGCGCGTAACGAGTTCGACTTCACCATCAAGGAGATCGCCGAAGGCCGCGATTTCTCGGCTGTGGACGGTATCTCCTACCGCAACAACTCCGGTGTGATCGTCCATAACAAGGATCGCGCGATCCTGGAGGATATGGACCAACTGCCGTTCGTGACCGAGGTCTACAAGCGCGACCTGCGCATGGAAGACTATTTCATCGGCTATCTGATGCACCCCTACGTGTCGATCTACACGGGACGAGGATGCAAATCGCGCTGCACTTTCTGCCTCTGGCCGCAGACCGTCGGCGGGCACAACTACCGCGTTCGCTCCCCCGGCCACGTCGCCGAGGAAGTGCGGCTGATGAAGTCGTACTACCCGCAGATGAAGGAATTGTTCTTCGACGACGATACCTTCACCGACAACCTGCCGCGCGCCGAAGCCATCGCAAAGGAACTCGGTAAGCTTGGCGTCACCTGGTCGTGCAATGCCAAAGCGAATGTGCCGCGCGCGACGCTAAAAGTGCTGCGCGACAACGGATTGCGTCTGCTCCTGGTCGGATACGAAAGCGGCAACCAGCAGATCCTGCACAATATCAAAAAAGGCATGCGGATCGAGGTAGCCAAGCAATTCACCAAAGATTGCCACGAACTTGGCATCAAAATCCACGGCACGTTCATCATGGGCTTGCCGGGCGAGACCAAGGAAACGATCGAGGAGACGATCAAATTCGCCACCGAGATCAATCCGCATACGATTCAGGTTTCCCTCGCTGCGCCCTATCCCGGCACATTCCTGTATAAGCAGGCACTGGAAAACGGCTGGCTCGACGCCAATCACGCCGAATTGGTCGACGACAGCGGCGTGCAGATCGCGCCGCTGCATTACCCGCATTTGTCGCACACGGAAATCTTCGACAACGTGGAAACGTTCTACAAGCGCTTCTATTTCCGCGCGCCGAAGATCGCCTCGATCGTTGGGGAAATGGTCCGCAGCCCGCAAATGATGAAGCGCCGCCTGCGCGAGGGCGTGGAGTTCTTTCAGTTCCTACGCGAGCGTCACCGCGCAGCTTAGAGCACGATCGGGTAAGCTGACCCGCTCATGCTCTAACGTTTTTTCGCGTAAGCTCGCGCCGTCCCATTCTCGCCGATCGCGTATTGCGCGCGATCGCATTTCGGCGGCGGCGGCTCACCGGATAGCAAACCGGTAGCAGCCACCGTCGGGCGGCCGTCCGAACCTTGGGAGATCGTCACCACGGCGGCATCGATTTCCCCGAAATCGCCCGGCGCGTTCAGCCGCCAGAATTTGCGGCCTGGAATGGGTAATGCCTCCAGGCAATAGGCATTGGTATCGCCATGGATCAGCAGCGTGCTGCCGGAGAACGCAGCCGCCAATCCGGGCAAGACGTCGCAGTACGGTTTGAACTCGGGCTGGGATTTGCACCGGTCCCAAGCATCTGCCGGATGTTTCGTATCGTCGTCCGGCTTGCCGAACGGATCGGCCTGAATGGTTAGGACCAACACGGCGCGATGTTTGGCCTCGGCTTCGGTATAGGCGTCCCGCAATGCCGTCAGATTGCGCCGATCGCGATCCGCCGCATCCTCCACCAGCGCTTTCGTTTCGGCGTCCATGCTGGGGTCCGGCACCATCTTGCACGGCTGTTTGGCAAAGGTGTCGCGCCCGTTGCAGGAACTGACGACATGCAAATTGAGGAACGCGACCGCAGGATTGTCGGTAATCCAAGCAATATTCTCCCGCACCCCCCCCGGTCGCGCCGCACCGTCCACCCCGTCGGCTCGGTTTGATACGTGGCCAACGCAGCGTCGGAAAACAACAGCGTGCGGATCCGGCCCAATCGTTCCAGCGGCGGCTTCGGCCCGCCGGGAATAGCTTTGCGTACGCAATCGATCCAATCGTTGTCGCCGATCGTATAAAAGACTGGCTTACCGAACCCCTGCCAATATCCGAGATGCCGCCGCAGATCGTCGTCGGAACACGATGTCTCCGGCCGCCCCAGATCGCCCGTGTGGATCACGAACGGCGCCTTGTGTTCCCGAATCGCCGGGCGGATGTCCTGGTCGAAAACCTCTTGGTCGGATCGCCCGTCGGTCAGCAAGACGGGCTTGCCCGCCATGCTGTAGGGCATATCGCCGTAGACGATGAACTGGACTGGGTCGAACGCCGCCGCTCGTCCTGCGATCGACAGCAGCAGCAGCACGAGCAGCGTACGCATCGGGTCAGGCCTTGATCAACGGGCAATTGCCGGCCGCGATCGGCCGGAATGCTTCGGCCATGGGAACGACCCGCTTGTGGTTATAGTAGTCGAACGGCATTTTGGATTGGGCTGGCGATTTGACCTCGAACAGATGCATATCGTGGATTTTGCGCCCATCGGCCCGCACGAGGCCTTTGCCGAACAAGGGATCGTCGGTCGGCATGGCCTTCATCTGGTCGATCGTCGCTTTGCCGCTGGCTTTCGCTTTTTCCGGGCCGATCGCCGCCACCGCTTTCAGATAATGCATAACCCCCGAATATTGCGCGGCATGCACCGAATTCGGCATGTTCCCCGGCCGCAATTTGGCATAGCGGGTAGCAAAGGCACGTGTGCCGTCGTTCAGGTTCCAGTAGAACGGCTCTGTTAGCAGCACTCCCTGCCCGGCTTGCAGGCCGATGCCGTGAATATCTTGCAACAACATCAGCATGCCCGCGACTTTCATGCCGCTGGCCACGAGGCCGAATTCCGCCGCTTGTTTGATGCAGTTCACAGTATCGGCGCCGCCGTTCGCCATACCCAGTACTTTCGCGCCGCTGGCTTTGGCTTGCACGATAAAGGACGAAAAATCGGTGGTTCCCGGAAATGGCGCCCGAGCATCGCCGAGGACCTTACCGCCGGCGGCGACCACGAAGCTGGCAGCGTCTTTTTGCAACGAATGGCCGAAGGCATAATCGGCGGTGATGAAGAACCAAGTGTCGCCGCCTTCTTTCACGGTCGCATCGACCACCCCATGCGGCATCGACCAAGTATCGTAACACCAGTGCAGATGGTTCGGCCCGCACTTCGAACCGGTGATCTCGGCCGAGGCGCCACCGGTGAAAATCGCTGCCTTGTCCTTGTTCTTAGCGAGATCGCCGATCGCGAACGCAGCCGAGGACAACGGCACGTCGGTCACTAAGTCGACCCCGTCGTTGTCGTACCAGCCCGCCGCGATGGCCAGCGCCACATCGGGTTTCAACTGCAAATCGGCGGAAACCAGTTCCACCTTGATGCCGGGATTCGCCTTGGTGAAATCCTCGATCGCCAATTGCGCACCCGCGACCGATCCAGCACCGGTATTGGCGGCATAGGCGCCCGCCATATCGGTCAGCACCCCGA
Source organism: Rhodospirillales bacterium (assembly GCA_037139955.1). Classification (GTDB taxonomy): domain Bacteria; phylum Pseudomonadota; class Alphaproteobacteria; order Acetobacterales; family Acetobacteraceae; genus Rhodopila. The sequence continues at coordinate 4,279 of JBAXFK010000018.1, read as the reverse complement.
TACGAATCGGCTTTTGTTGCGCGAATGCTCGACGCGGCAGCGTCGCCGCCGCCAATCCCCCGCCCAAAGCCGAACGGCGTCCAAACGAAACAGTCATTGTCTCAGTCTCCCTTCTTGCCCGTATGCGGGTCGTTTATTGGCAGTATACCGCGAATATAATCGCGGCTTTTCCATTCCGGCGCGGGTGGTTCGTGACCCGGCGCCGGCATGTAAGGTGAGATCGTATCCGTCGTCAGATCGTGTACCGATCGGACACAATTGCTGTAGAGTTCGCAGACGATACGCACGACCATTTTAGCGCCATGATGACGCGCCAGGGTTTCCGCATCGTCGTGCAGGGTCGCTTTGCCACTTGCGCGCACACGCAATGTTTGTCCGTCGAATTTCACAAACAATAGGCCGACATTCGGGTTGCGGGCGATATTGCCGAGCGAGCGGTACATCGAATTTCCGTCGTATTCTGGGTATTCGATGGTGCCGGGTCCGACGATTTGGACGAAACCGGGCACGCCGGATTTGAGGCTGCAATCGGTGAACGCCCCGAACGATGTCGCCAGAAAGAAGAACGGAGTGCTCTCGATGAGCGCCCGATCCGCATCCCAGAAATCGTAACGAATGCGGTGTTTTTCCAGCGCGTCCGCCACGCGCCGGCCATCGAAACGGTCCTGCAATTCCCTCATGCCGTCATGGTAGAAGGGGCGTCCGTCCATGGCTTATCTCCCGCGCGCCGGCCCGTATGTTTTGAAACGTTCCCGCGCCGCCGCCAATTCCGCCGATGACAGGTTGCGCGGGGTGCCAGCGGATCGGGCCAACAGATATTGCCGGCACAGGCTTTCCAGTAAGACGGCATCCGCCACAGCCGTTGCGACATCGCGCGCGTGCAAGATCATGCCGTGATTCGCCAGAAGACACGCCGAGCGGGCTGTCAGTGCCTCGGTTGCGGCATCTGCGAGGGCGGGGGTGCCGAAGGTGACATATGGTGCACAAGGCACGTCGTTGCCACCGAAACGCAGCACCATGTAATGGAACCCCGGCAGCGACTCGTGCAAACACGCCAGCGCGGTGCAGGCATCGGCGTGGGCATGCACGACGCAGGCGGCATCGGGCTTCATTTTGTAGATCGCCGCGTGCATCGACCACTCGCTGGACGGCGTGCCTTTTCCGGATACGTCCCCATCGAGCGCCATCGCGACGATATCGACTGGCTCTGCCCCATTCGGATCCCCACCGGATGGGGTGATCGCCATCCCCTTGCGGGTGCGCACGCTGACATTGCCGGAACTGCCGACAATCAACCCTATGCGCCCGAGATCGCGGTACGCTGCGGCCACCGCGATCCGGGCATCGGCGGTCTTCAAATCAAGAACACGCCTTTGCCGTCGGCTTGCTTGTCGAACAGCTTGTAGGCTTCCTCGGCTTGGTCGAGCGTCCATTTGTGGGTGAACAGCTTGTCCACATCGACTTTGCGATCCACGCAGAACTGCGCGCATTCGGCTTGGATGATGTTGGAGAATGTCCAAGATCCGACGATGGTCATCTGACGGCGCAGCAACATCGGGCTGACATCGATGTCCACGCGGCCGCCTTCGCCGACGAAACACATGGTACCCCAGACCTTGGTGGATTTGATCGCATTGGCACGCGCATCCGGGTTGGACGAGGTGTCCAGCGCGAGATCGGCGTATTTGCCGTGCGTCAGATCCTTAATTGCTGCGACGGGATCGTTGGAGCCGGGGTTGATGACTTCATCGGCGCCGAAGTCTTTCGCGCGTTGCAGGCGCGTCTCGCTGATATCCAGCGCGATGACCCGAGCGCCCATGGCTTTGGCGAACTGGGTCGCCGCCAGTCCGACCGGGCCTTGGCCATAAATCGCGATGGTATCGCGGCCGGAAATGTTCATCCGACGCAACGCCCCGTATGCCGTGCCCGACCCGCAGGCGATTGCTGCACCGGCGGAGAACGAAAGTTCCTCATGCAGCGGCACCATCGTGTTGGCCGGCACTTGCAGGTACTTGGCATGCCCGCCGTGCGAGTTGCTGCCATACACCTTCACTGGCACTTCTTGGCACAATTGCTGCCAGCCCGAACGGCAATGACTGCACTGGGTGCAGCCTTGATAATGGTGGCACATCATGCGGTCGCCGATTTTCGCCTGCGACGACGACACGGCGGAACCGACCGCGACGACAACGCCGCATGGTTCGTGGCCAGCGATCACGGGGTTGGGATTAGCGGGTAGACCGGTCGCATTGCGCGCTACACCCTTGGGACGGCGATACTGATGCAAATCCGAACCGCACATGCCGGATGCCTTCATCTCGAGCACCACTTCGTCCGGACCGGGCGTGGGGTCCGGGAAGGTCATGATTTCTAGATCTTTTTCCCCGGTGAACACGACGCCGCGCATGATTTCCTCCGTCTAAATGCGTTATGTCGCAGCTTAGCCGGGTTCGCCGCGCCGGGGGAAGGGCGGCACCCTTTTCGCGTGAGGTGGTCCGGTAAATCGGACACCTCAATACGAATTGAACTGCCCCGGATTTGCCGGAGGCTCCAACTCCTGAGAGGATGGAGCCACGATGAGCAAGACGACGAACAAATTTTCACCGGAGGTTCGCGAGCGGGCTGTCCGGATGGTCCTGGATCACGAGAGCGAACATCCGTCGCGATGGGCAGCGGTGGTTTCGATCGCGGAGAAGATCGGCTGCGTGCTGCAGACGCTGCATGAATGGGTCAAGAAGGCCGAGATCGATAGCGGGAAGCGTGCCGGCGTACCGACGGAGATGTCGAAGAAGCTGAAGGCGCTGGAGCGTGAGAACCGCGAGTTGCGACAGGCCAACGAGATCTTGCGCAAGGCTTCCGCGTATTTTGCCCAGGCGGAGCTCGACCGCCCGTTCAAGCGATGATCGCCTTTATCGACGAACATCGGAAGGTTTATGGGGTCGAGCCAATCTGCCGGGTTCTGCCGATCGCCCCATCTACCTATCACGATCACGCCGCCAAGCAACGCGATCCCTCGCGGCTCTGTCCTCGCGCTAAGCGTGACCAGAAACTCAGGCTCGAGGTAGCGCGGGTCTTTACCGAGAACTTCGCTGTGTACGGCGTAAGCAAGGTCTGGCGGCAGATGAAGCGTGAAGGCTTTGATATTGCTCGCTGCACGGCTGAACGGCTGATGCGCGACATGGGGTTGCGCGGTGTGATCTGCGGCAAGACGGTTCGCACCACCGTCAGCGACAAAGCGGCGCCGTGCCCGCTCGATCACGTCAACCGGCAGTTCCACGCGCCGGCGCCCAACAGACTGTGGGTGTCGGACTTTACTTATGTCGCGACCTGGGCCGGGTTCGTCTATGTCGCCTTCGTTATCGACATCTATGCACAGCGGATCGTCGGCTGGCGGGCCAGCCGGACGGCGCACGCCGGCTTCGTGCTCGATGCGTTGGAACAGGCTATCCACGAACGGCGCCCAGCCCATCGCGGTGGCCTGGTTCATCATAGCGACCGCGGCTCGCAATACGTGTCTATCAAGTACACCGAGCGCCTTGCCGAAGCCGGGATCGAGCCGTCGGTCGGCAGCGTCGGCGACAGCTATGACAATGCCTTGGCCGAAACGATCGACGGTCTCTACAAGGCCGAGATAATCCATCGGCGAGGCCCGTGGCGATCCTTAGAAGCCGTCGAATATGCCACGCTGGAATGGGTCGACTGGTTCAATAACAGGCAACTGCTGGAGCCCATCGGAAACATTCCGCCAGCCGAAGCCGAGGAACGCTACTACGCCAGCCTCGACGAACTACAAGCGGCGGCATAACTTAAACCAAACGGCCTCCGGCAAACCCGGGGCGGTTCAGTGACCTACTTCCCTGACTGCTTGAGCATCCGCCCCTTGTTGTCCACCAGGTTAAACAGCATCAATAGGCGGACGATCTGATCCGCCTCCACTACAATCTGATCGTTGGGTGCCTTTATGATCGCCTGGACAACCTGGTTGGCAGCCTGTGCCTCTGCTACCCGTATGACTGCAGCCTCCAAGGTAGATTCTATATTGATGATGCCACTTGGACCACCACGGACGTACCACGTTCCCTTCTCAGAGAGCATGGCTTCTAATTCGGCATCAGTGCGCCGGGAGGGTTGAATGTTCATACTCAACAAATGGTATGTCGCAGCGGTAGTTCAAGAGGTGTTTCGCTATCCCCCCCAAGCTGCGGCCTCGGTGAAGGTGGTGTATGAGGTGGTCTGATTTGCTCGGGCACCGTTTCGGTTCCTATAAGTGGATCGTCCC
>JBAXFK010000017.1:0-31200 GCA_037139955.1 Rhodospirillales bacterium | reverse complement strand
ATGAGCGAGCTTAAATTGCCGAACCCGGTGTATCAAAGTCGTTGACACGTTCCGGCACGCCGAGCGCGTCCGCGACGATGGCGCCGTGCAAGGCCTCGCTCAACAAGACGTGACAGCTTGCGATGGCCGACGCGACCGCTAGCGGATCGTCGCGGGGATCGATGAGCGCGATGCCATTCGCCTCCGCCGCTGCGGCCCAAGCTCCGCCGGCCGCGCTTTCGAAATGCGGCATGAAACCGATCCGGTGCGGTTTGTATGCAGGCACTAAGCCGGTCGTGGGCAACAGCGACGCCGGATCGCCCAACCCAACCGAGATGGGTAGGCCGAGTTTTTGTGCCGTGCGCGGACCGCGGACCCAGCGGATGTCCCACCCCGCGTCGAGAGTCGGGAGTTGCTGGTAGCCCCCGTAGCCAGACCCCGCGACAAGCTTGAGGCAGCCGCCGGAATGCCGGCGGTCGAGCACCGATCCGATACCTAGGAACCGTGCGGCAGGATCGTTGTCGAAGAAGCCTGGCAGCAGGGTGGGCCACAGCACGGTGTTCAGCTCGTCGCCGAAATTCCGCGCTGCGCCCTGCCAACGATACAAAATCATGGTCCGAACGCCGCCTTGACGAAGCCCGCCGCATAGGCACGGCGCCAGCGCACCGACAGTAGCCACGTCGACGATCGCGGAATCAGCGCGGATGGAGCATATAACATTGCTACTACCAACCGGCGCGGCAATTCCTCCCACACTTGCCTGCGATAGCCGAGAGTCTTGCGAGTGAGCACGGTCGATACCCCTTGCCAGTAAAGCCGAGCGAGTAACCATTCCGGACAAAGCCGGGTCGCTTGGATTTGGTGGTGAACCACGATGCGGGAGTCGTACCGCACGCTCAGCCCGGCATCTTGCAGGCGCCAGGCGAGCTGGACTTCCTCATCGGATAACAGTGTGGTGCCGTCGCGACCGAAGCGGGCGCCGAACCCGCCTGCTTGCCGCAATGCCCCGGCATCGACGACCATGTTCGCGGCATAGGGTTCCAGTGTCGCGGGCAGGTCGGATGTGCGGTACTCGCCCTGACCCCGATGCTCGATAATGGACAGCACGCCGCGTAACGACGAGGGCCACCAGGGCGGCAATGGGGCCTCCCACATCGGGAGAATGCGGCAGCCGATGGCTGCAGGGGACGGGCCGGGTTCCCGCAACGCATGCAGGATGGCGGCGACCCAGGTGGGGTCGGGGACCGCGTCGTCGTCGATATAGGCAATGTAGCGGGTTTCGCACGCCGCCGCCCCGGTATTGCGCGCGAGGCTGACGCCCGGCTCGTCTAACCGGATCAGCAACGTATCGGGATAGAGCGCAACCAGATCGCGGAGTTCGGCATGCACTGTCGGGGTCGAACCGCTGTCGACCACCAGGGTGCGATACCGTGCGCGCGGCACAGTTTGCTGGCTGAGGCCGTCCAGACAGTCGCGGACGTATTGGGGGCGGTTATGGGTGCAGAGACAAACGGTCAGGTCCATGCACGAGACGATACCCATGCAAAGGTTGATAAAGTCTTAACGGAGGCGATAGTTTCTTGGGCCGATGTAAGAAATTCGCCACGTAGACTTTCGTGGCCATTATCCCCGCCCGACGCCGTAATATGCAAACCCGGCTGCCCGCATCGCGGCGGGGTCATAGACGTTGCGGAGATCGACCATCACGTCGCCGTTCATTGCCTCTCGCAGTTTCGCTGGCGACAGGGCGCGGAATTCGTTCCATTCGGTGATTAGCAGCAGTGCGTCGGCACCGTTCACCGCGTCCATCGTGTCTTTGCAATATTCGACGGCGGGGGGAAGCAGAGGCCGAGCCTGTTCCATCCCTTCGGGGTCGTAGGCGCGGATGATGGCGCCGTCACCCACGAGGCGGGATACGATCGACAGTGCGGGGGCGTCGCGCATGTCGTCGGTTTCGGGTTTGAAGGTCAGGCCGAGCACAGCGATTTTCTTGCCGCGCACCGACCCGCCGCAGGCGGCGATGACGCGCATCGCCATGCTGGATTTGCGGGCGTCGTTGACCGCGACAGTGGCTTCGACCAACCGAGACGGTGCCCCGTAATCCTGCGCGGTGCGGACTAAAGCGAGGGTGTCTTTGGGGAAGCACGATCCGCCGTAGCCGGGGCCGGGGTGCAGGAATTTGCGCCCGATGCGCCCGTCCAGCCCGATCCCACGCGCAACATCGTGCACGTCGGCACCGACTTTCTCGCAAAGGTCGGCCATCTCGTTGATGAAGGTGACTTTCATCGCCAGGAAGGCGTTGGCGGCATATTTGGTCAACTCGGCGGTTTCGATGCCGGTGAAGACGATCGGCGCCTCGATTAGATACAGTGGACGATAAAGGCGACGCAGAACCTCCCGCGCGCGTTCCGCTTCGGCGCCAATGACCACGCGGTCCGGGCGCATGAAGTCGCCGATAGCATTGCCCTCGCGCAGGAATTCAGGGTTGGACGCGACATCGAATTCCAGGTCGGGCCGAGCGGCTCGGACAATCTCTGCGATGCGCCGCCCGGTGCCGACGGGGACGGTGGATTTTGTCACGATCACCGCGTAACCCGTCAGCGCTTTGGCGACTTGCTCGGCGGCTGCGTAGACGTAGGTCAGGTCGGCGTGACCGTCGCCGCGACGGGTTGGGGTGCCGACGGCAATGAACACAGCCTCGGTCCCTTCCAGCGCGGTCTGGAGATCGCTGGTGAAAGTCAGACGGCCGGCGCGGACGTTTTCCGCCACTAATTTTTCTAGGCCCGGTTCGTAGATGGGCATCCGGCCCGCCCGCAGGGCGGCCAATTTGCCGGCATCGGTCTCCATGACCGTTACCTCGGTGCCGAACTCCGCGAAGCAGGCACCGGACACAAGTCCGACGTAACCGCCGCCAATCATAGTGATACGCACCGTTTGGTTTCCTTCGAGCCGGTCTATCTGGGATTCAGCACAACCAGGCGTCGGATTCCAGTGTGCGATGGAACCATCCATGGTCAGATCCTTCCGAAATGGGCAGCTTCGTCCAGCGCGGCCCGATCCCGCCGGTCGGCGGCCAGTTGTCGATGGGTGTCCCGGCCGTCCAATAATTCGTCCATAGTCCGGGCTGCGGATCGGCTCGCGGCTAGAACGGCGCGGGCTTCGGCAGATCGCGTTTCAGTGGAAGCCAGCGCGTTCGCGGCGGCCGTGCGATCGGCCTCGGCTCGCCGGAGCCAGGTCGAAAAATCCGCCACCGCCCGATCGTCGCTGTCCGAGTCGCCGGCGGCGTCGGTCTCGGCGGCTATCTGCATATCGAGCAGATGCAACGCTTCCGCTGCTGTGGCCTCGGCGGTTAGACAATCCGCGAGGGCGCGTTTGGCTTCGTCGACCGCGAGATGACGCAGGCGGGCGACGACGGGCAAGGGATCAGACATTGCGAGACTCCAAAGCGGCGTTCAACTGGGAGAAGGCGTCGGCGAGCGGTGTCCATTGGGTGCGATCTTGCCGGAGCACGGCCTCGATCCCCGGCATCAAGGCCAAGGCCTCGTCGGCTGCGGCATCGGTGCCGGGACGGTACGCGCCCAACCGCACGAGATCTGCGATATCGGCATGCACCGCCATGATCCTGCGGGCTCGGCGCACTAGGGCGGCTTCGGTGGGCGACAAGCAGCCGGCGGCAGCGCGGGAGAGGGAGCGCAGAACATCGACCGGCGGGTAGCGCCCAGTCTCGGCGATGCGTCGATCCAGTATGACGTGCCCATCGAGGATACCGCGTACGGCGTCGGAGACGGGTTCGTTGGTGTCGTCGCCTTCTACCAAAACGGTGAACAGCGCGGTGATAGTGCCGACCCCGGTCCCCGGCCCGGCGCGTTCCAACAAGCGCGGCAATTCGGCGAATACGCTGGGCGGGTACCCACGCGTGGCTGGAGGTTCGCCCGCCGCCAGTCCGATTTCTCGCAATGCGAGGCAGTAACGGGTCAGGCTGTCCATCAGCAGGAGCACGTTTTTGCCCGCGTCGCGGAAGTGTTCGGCGACGGTCATCGCGGCCTCGGCAGCTTGACGGCGCAATAAGGGCGAGGCATCGGATGTCGCGACGACCACAACGGATCGCGCCAAGCCGTCGGGGCCGAGCTCGTCTTCGAGGAATTCGCGCACTTCGCGCCCACGCTCCCCCACCAAAGCCAGAACCGCGACGTCGCAACCGGCGCCGCGTGCAAGCATGGCCAAGAGGGTCGATTTGCCGATGCCGGAGCCCGCGAACAGGCCCAAGCGCTGACCCCGCCGGCAGGTGGCAAAGCAGTCCAATGCCCTTACGCCGAGATCGAGCCGAGGCCCCAACCGTGCGCGCGACGTCGCTTCTGGCGGGCTGGCGCGCAGCGGGCGGGTTTTGGGCCCCGGAGGTAGCGCGCCCTTGCCATCTGCCGGACGTCCCAATGGGTCGATGACGCGTCCTAGCCAAGCGTCCGATACCGCGAATACGCCGCCCTTCTGTTCGGCCATGCGCGCGACGTGGCCCGTGCCGATGCCGTCCAACGCCGCGAACGGCATCGCCCGCGCTACCCCCCCGCGAAAGCCCACGACCTCCGCTCGGATCGATTTGTCATCGCGGCCGGTCAGGTCCAACCGATCTCCGACCGCGAGGAGACCGGCGAAACCGTCGACGTCTACGGTCATACCGGCGACGGCCGAGACGCGACCTTCGATGTCGAACGCACCGATATGCTGCAAAGCCCCCATACAAGCTCGCGCTCGGGTTGAAATTTATGTATTCTTCACCAGTTATATCCCGTTATATGAGACGTTTGTTCGCATTAAGTTCCACATATCATCGTATTACCCTTCGCATATGGTGAGATAATACATCTTTTAGGTGAAAAATCTATGGTCAATTACACTCTATAGTGGTATTAAGCCGCGATGAACGGATCGAGGGCCTCATGCGCGTCCTGCTTGTTGAAGACGACCTCACTGCCGCCCGTACCATCGTCCTGATGCTGCGGGCTGCTGGCGCCGTGGTGGATCACTCGGCGTCGGGGGAAGAGTCGGTCGAACTCACCCGGCACTACGAATACGACATCGTCCTGCTCGACCTGATGTTGCCGGATATCGAAGGTTTCGAGGTTGTGCGTCGCCTGCGTATTGCCCGCAACGACACCCCTATCCTCATACTGTCCGGCCTGGTCCGCTCCCCCGCCAAGGTAAAAGCGTTGGGGTTAGGGGCGGACGATTTCATCACCAAGCCGTTCGACAATGCCGAATTGCTGGCCCGCATGCAGGCAGTGGTGCGCCGCGCCAAGGGCTTCAGTCAGCCCGTGCTGCGGGTGGGGCCGATCGAACTGAACCTCGATAGTCGCGAGGTTCATGTCGATGGACGGGAAGTGCACCTGACCGGCAAGGAATACTCCATCCTGGAGTTGCTGGTGCTGCGCAAAGGCATGGTCCTGACCAAGGAGGCCTTCTTGAACCATCTCTACGGCGGCATGGACGAGCCGGAGATGAAGATCGTCGACGTCTTCGTCTGCAAGCTGCGTCGCAAAATGACAAAAGCCGGTGCGGACGGGATGATCGGCACCATTTGGGGGCGAGGTTACATGATCCGTTCCCCGGATGGGGACGAAAACGAACTGCCGCGCCTCGGTCCATTCCGGCCGGACGAGTTCACCGACGAACTGCCGCCCAGTCTGGCCGGGGCGCTACCTCGGACGCTTACTGCGGCGTAAGGGCAGATCGGCGGCGGTATCGACGTCCCGCAGCATGCGGACGGTCGCGACCCGCCGACCGACGAAATTAGCGCGCGTGTCGGCCAGCGCGTGTTTCGTGGACCAGCGAGCCTTGGCGAAGGGGCGCGCGGGGCGGTTGGGTCCCATCCCAACCAGCCAGTAACCCCCGTCCTCAGCCGGTCCGAACACTGCGTTTGCGCGGCCGAGCGCCTTGAATGCTGCTCTCGCGTCGGCAGCGTTGGCGGCGGGGATGTCGCAGCCGATCAGCACGGCGTTGCCTTTGCGGAAGCGCCGAAATGCCCGGTGCATCCGCTGCCCGATATCGCCGCGCCCTTGCTGGATCGTGCCATCGCCCCTGTCGCGATCCGGCGTCATTGCTAGCACTGTGCGGAACGACCGGTCCCTTCGTAACGACCGCAACAATGCCGCCAAAGTCGCGACGTGAAACCGCAACGCCGCTCGGTCGCCTATGCCCCGAGCGAGGCGGCGTTTGACTGCGCCCAGCTTCGGGGCGCGGGCGAAGACGATGACGGTGTTTTTCATCCGTAAAACCTGACGATCCAACGCAAGGGCACGCCGACGAACCATAGCGCGAGGCAGCACACATTGCGCGCCGATCGACGAGTCCAGCCGTCTCGCTGCCATTTGTCGGCAGACGTGCGGGCATCGGCATCCAGTGCCGCCAATCGACGACGGCCGAGTCGGCGAACCAGGTCCACATCCTCCATTAACGGCAGCGGCCGCATCCCACCTGCGCGTTCCAGCAGGTCGCGATGGATCAGCAGCCCTTGGTCGCCATAGGGCAACCCGAGGACGCGGCAGCGCCATGCCACCATCCTCTCCAGCCGACGCGCACCTGGGTCGGGACTGTCGAGGGCGAAGCGGAAATAGCCGGCTTTGTCGGGGTTGGCGGCCATGTGCGCCGTCGCCGCGTCCCGCCAGCCGGGTTGCGGGAGTGTGTCGGCGTGCAGGATCAGTAGCCATGGATGGTGGGTAGCGGCGATGCCGGCTGCGATCTGCGGGCCTCGGCCTTTTGGGGCGGCGATGACCCGAGCGCCGTTCGCGCGGGCGATGGCGCGGGTCGCGTCGGTGCTACCGGCGTCGGCCACCGCAACCTCGGTCACCGTACCCAAGGCCTGAATGGTTGCGGCAAGCGTGCGTGCGGCGTTCCAGGTCGGGATGACAGCGGCGAGATCGATTTTCTGCGTCATGTTCCCATTGTGTTCTTGACCGTCACGCCCTGGTCTGCGACAAAGTTGTGCGAACGGACGGAGAACGCATCATGCGCGCGCACACCGATCAAGGCAATATCGATAGAGACGCGATCGCGGCAATGGAACGCGCCGGCCTGCCGGATGCGGAGCCCGCGATCCGGGTGCCGTCGTTGCAGGCGCGCGGCCGGGGCGCGGTCACCAATCCGCCCGTCCGGTTCGACCAACGCACCGCCAGTCCTTTCGATGACGGCTGGGAAACGCTGACTGCGGATTTCGGCGATTTGCCGAAACTGCCCACCAGCCTGACCAAGGACGCCACCAAATCGGCGATCAGTTGGAACAATTCGCCGGACCTCGGCTTCGACCGCGCGGTCAATCCATATCGCGGTTGCGAGCACGGCTGCGTCTATTGCTTCGCTCGGCCCACTCACGCCTACTTAGGGTATTCGCCCGGCTTGGATTTCGAAACGAAGCTGACGTACAAGCCCGAGGTTGCCGAGTTGCTGCAGAAGGAATTGCGCAAGCCCGGCTATCAGGCCCGTACACTGGCCCTTGGCTCGAACACCGATCCGTATCAGCCGGTCGAGCGGACGCTGCGACTGACACGCTCCATCCTGGAAGTGATGGACAAATTCAATCACCCCGTGGGCATAGTGACCAAATCCGCTGGGGTGCTGCGCGATTTGGATATTCTGTCGTCCATGGCGAAGCGTAATTTGGTGCGGGTTTATATCTCGCTGACCACGCTCGACCCGGCCCTGGCGCGCGCGATGGAACCTCGGGCAGCGACGCCCTCCCGCCGGTTGCACGCGATTGCCGAGCTGACGCGGGCCGGGGTACCGGCGGGGGTGCTGACGGCGCCGATGATTCCGGGCTTGAACGATGTTGAGTTGGAAAAGCTGCTCGAAGCCGCGTCGCGTGCCGGCGCGCGGCATGCCGGTTACGTGCTGCTGCGTCTGCCGCATGAAATACGCGAAATGTTCGAGGCGTGGCTGCACACCCATTTTCCCGATCGCGCCAAGCATGTGCTGAGCTTGGTGCGCGATACGCGCGGCGGCGCATTGAACGAGCCGCGGTTCCACCACCGTTTTTCCGGCCAGGGCGTCTATGCCGACCTGCTGATGCGCCGCTTCACGCGCGCCGCTCGGCAATGGGGATTAGATGAAGCGCGGGAGGGCCTGGATTGCACCCGTTTCGCCGTGCCGGGCGCGACCGCGCTGGCCGCGCAGGCGCAGTTATCGCTGTTCTGAGGCCCGGTTGCGTCCGGTACCCGAACGTCGAATACTGATCGGGCGAACAACCCTATATGGAGGAACCCAATGTCGTTCTACCGCAGCATGACCTGCTCGAACGTCGCCTTAAAAGGTGCCGACGGCGCCTCGATCGATGCCTATGTGGCCATTCCCGAAGGCCCCGGCCCTTTCCCTGGCGTGGTGTTGATCCACCATCTTCCCGGCTGGTCCGAGCTGTATATCGAAACAACCCGTCGCTTTGCCCATCACGGGTACATGGCGATCTGTGCCAATCTGTATCAGCGCGAGGGCGGCGGTTCCGACGGTAACCCCGACGACGTCGCGGCCAAAGTGCGTGCGGATGGCGGGATTGCCGACGCGCAGATGGTGGGCGACACTGCAGCCGCCGTTGCATGGATGCGCGCTCAGCCTAAGCACAACGGCAAAGTCGGGCTGATTGGCTCCTGCTCCGGCGGGCGGCACGCTTTCATCTATGGCTGCCAGCGCAACGACGTCGATGCGATTTGCGAGCAATGGGGCGGCGGCGTAGTGATGGCGGCGTCGGAGCTGAACGCCAAGAAGCCGCAAGCGCCGATCGATATGACCGCGAGCCTGTCCGCGCCGTTGCTGGGACTTTTCGGCAACGACGACCGCGCACCGAGCCCCGAGCAGGTGGACCAGCACGAGGCCGAACTGAAGAAGCATGGCAAAACCTACGAATTCCATCGTTACGATGGTGCTGGCCATGGCTTTTTCTACTGGCATCGCCCGCTGTATCGGCCGGAGCAAGCGATGGACGGCTGGGCCAAGATCTGGGCGTTTTTCGGCAAATATCTGACGAAGTAAGGAGGCCGGAACCATGTGCACGTCGATCGTCGAGATCGTACGCGCCGAGGGCATGGCGAAGCGCGGGGACCAGTGGTTCCCGCTCACGCAGTCGGTGGTCGCATACGACCACGCTCGCCATGCTCCTTTGGGCGACGTGATTACCCTAGACTTCTTCAACTCCTCTCTCGACGCCGGTGCTCGGGCGGCGGTGGAACTGACATTGGACTCCGCCAAGGAGCTGCGGGCCGCACTGGATCGTGCGATTGCCGCAGCCGATTACGAAGAAGCGGAGGTGCGAGGTAAGCACACCGTGTTGAAACTGGTTCGGGCAGCCTGACTGGGCAGGCGCCCCGCGCAATCGGGGCGCCCACCTGACACGCCGATCCCATCCGGCTAGCATTCCCCGCATCAACCGAGGGGGAACCGAACCATGTGGGAACCGAGCACGCGCTATCCCGATCCGGCCGTTCAGGTGCTGGATGCGAGTTTCAATCAGTACCGCCTGCCGCTCGCGTCGGTAGAGCGGCTACATACCGGCTGCCGTTGGTCCGAGGGGCCGGTCTACGTGGCCGATGGGCGCTATTTACTCTGGAGCGATATTCCCAACGACCGCATTTTGAAATGGGAAGAAGAGACCGGTGCGGTCTCGGTTTTCCGTAAAACGTCCTACAACGCAAATGGGAACACCCGCGACCGGCAGGGCCGTCTGATTACCTGCGAGCATCGCGGCCGCCGCGTCAGTCGCACCGAATACGATGGGTCTATCACGACGTTGGTGGATAGTTTCGATGGTAGGCGGCTGAACTCCCCCAACGACGTCGTTGTGAAGTCCGATGGGTCTATTTGGTTCACCGATCCCGCTTTTGGCATCTCTGGCTATTACGAGGGTGAGAAGGCGGATGCCGAACTGCCGATGGCGGTGTATCGGATCGACCCGGTCACCGGCCGCACAACCAAAATGACCGACACGGTGGACGGACCGAACGGTCTAGCGTTTTCGCCCGACGAGTCGATTTTGTACGTGGTCGCCTCGCGTGGGATGCCGACCCGCCGGATCGAGGCGTTCGACGTCACTGATTCCGGTTTGACCAATCAACGTGTGTTCATCGATGCCGGACCGGGTACGCCGGATGGCTTTCGGGTGGATATCGACGGGAATCTTTGGTGCGGTTGGGGGATGGGCGATCCGGCATTGGACGGGGTACGTATTTTCAACAAACACGCCCAACCGATCGGCCATATCGCGCTACCGGAACGGGCGGCCAATTTGTGTTTCGGCGGCCGGTTCCGCAACCGGCTTTTCATGGCGGCGAGTCATGGTTTGTATGCGCTTTACGTCAACACACAGGGCGCTATCGGGGGCTGAACGGCCTTACTGCGTCCAGCAAGCGATCGGTGGGGGCCAAGCGCGGTCCTTGCCCGTCGTCGGCCGGCGGTACGATCAGCGCGCCCCAATTCGGCAAAATGCGCAAGGATGCCTGCGCGGCCGGATGTTCGAACAGCGGCTGATTCAGCGACGGTGCGACGATGACGGGGGTGCGTCGCCCGATCGCCTCGGCTGTCACAGACAGAGCGAGCGTATCGGCGATCCCCGCCGCCAGCTTGTTCAGCGAATTGAAGCTGCACGGCGCGAACAGCACGACGCCGAAGGGCGGTCGAGGGCGAATGGCGAGGTCGAAATACGACTCCACCACCTGCGCACCCGGCACGTCCGCGAGTTCCCGAAAAGCGATCGTGCGCAAAGCGTTCGGGGTCGGGATCGCGATAACGCGCGAAAAACCGAGGCCTACTAGCCCAGCCAGAATTTCGGGGCAGCGCGCTGCGGTCGTGGTGCCGCTGACGATGAGGTAGACCGTATCGTAGGTCACTCGGTTTTACCCCGCTTGGATGGCTTCCTCGACATCGCGCAGCCGGTCTTTGCCAAAGTAGATCTCGTTCCCGACGAAAAATGTCGGCGAGCCGAAGCAGCCGCGCGCGACGGATGCCGCGGTGTTCGCAACCAACTTCGCTTTGACCGCCGGGTCTTGCGCGCGAGCCAGCATGCGCGCCCCGTCCAAACCGGCCGCGTCCAGAGCTGCTCGGATAACGTCGGGTTCGTCCATTTTCAGGCCGTCTTCCCACATGGCGCGATAGACGGCCTCGACATAGACGGTGAACTGTCCGTCCATTTCGGCGGCGACCGCGCCACGCATGATTTGCAAGGTGTTGACTGGGAAGTACGGATTACGCCTGTAGCGCGTCAGGCCGTGGCGCTGGACGAAGCGCGCGGTCTCCAACGCCTCGTATTCGCGTTTGTTGGCGATGCCGGCAAAAGCCTCGGCGGGGGAGCGGTTGTTGGTCGCTTTAAAAACGCCGCCAAGCAAGACGGGAATATAAAGGAACTCGGCGCCGGTGCGGTCTTCGATGGCCGGTATGACGCAGTGGGACAAATAGGCGTTGGGGCTGCCGAAATCGAAATGGAATTCTACCGTCGGCGTCACCACTTCTCTCCGTAGGGTCGTAAATCCATTTCGTGCGTCCAACCGTCGCGCGGCTGGTTATGAAGTTGCCAGTATGCCTCGGCGATCGTCGTCGGATTCATCAACCGATCCGGCTCCAGTCGTTCGGTTGCGCCGCGCGCTTCGATGCGCTGGCGTACCCAGGCAGTGTCCACGCCGGAGTCGATGACCAGATGTGCGACATGGATTCCTTGCGGGCCGAGTTCTCGGGCCATGCTTTGCGCCACCGCGCGCAGCCCGAACTTAGCGCCGGCAAAGGCGGCATAGCCGACGCCGCCCCGCATGCTAGCGGTGGCCCCTGTAAAAAAGATCGAACCCTTGCCGCGTGGCAGCATCAAACGCGCCGCCTCCCGTCCGGTCAGAAACCCAGCGTAACACGCGAGTTCCCAGACTTTCCGGAACACCCGTTCGGTCGTGTCCAGGATGGGGAAGTTCACGTTGGCGCCGACGTTGAAGACGGTGACCGCGAGCGGCGCCAAGGCTTCGGCTTACTGCAAAAACGCGGCGATGTCGGCTTCGTCGCGGGCATCCAGCGATCGGCCGGAGCAAATCCCGTGGGCGGCTTGTATTTCGGCGACCAAGGGTGCGAGTTTGTCGCCGTTGCGGCGGCCGCAGTAGACGCTGAAACCCTGCCGAGCGAAGCGACGGGCTATGGCGGCGCCGATGTAGTCGCCGGCTCCGACGATAGCGACCGATCCAATGGGGGTCATCGTGTGCGGACAACTACTACGCGGTGGGCGATCCAGGCGCCTCCACCGCAGCAAAGCAGTAGCCCGCCCCAAAGGCTGACCGCGATCCAATCGCCGTCGCGCAGCGCATCCAGCATCAGGCCGGCGAATTGTGCGGGGTAGACATGGGCCGGTGCCCAGACGAAGGCCGATGCCACGTTGGCCATTACGAAGCGCTTGCGAGGCATCCCGGTCATACCGGCAACCAGCGGCACGGTGGAGCGCAACACCGGCATAAAGCGGCACAGCGCTACGCTGGCGGTGCCATAGCGATCGAAGAACCAGTCGGCGCGCGCGAGAAGTTCCGGCCGTGTCGAAAAAGGCCAGAACGTCCGCAGCGTCGCGGCGTAGCGGCTGCCGAACCAGAAGGACACGAAATCGCCGATCACGGCGCCCACGATCGCCAGCACCAGATAAGGCAGCATAGGCTGGCCCGAGGCAGCGGCGGCACCGGTCACAGCCATCAAGATGGGGGTACCGGGGATGAGGATGCCGAGGACGGCTACCGCCTCGATGATTGCCCCGGCGAACGCAATGGCCAGCGCCCAGTTCGGATACTGGGCAACAAGTCCGACGATAGAATCGACCCATGACCAGATCATGCGTTGCGGACGGCCCTTCCGTGTTAAAATATCGGCTCAGTATGGGGTTCGATGCGGCGGAAGGGAAGGCTTAACCGGGTGTCTAATCCGTCATGCGGAAGATAATCGCGCCCGACAGCGTTTCGCCGGGGGGCAGTACGGTGATTCCGTTGTTGGCATTGACGCCGTTAGGGCGGTGGGTCACCGGCTCGACGCAGAAAAACGCCTGTTCTTCGGGCGTGTAGACCTGCAGGTGCCGAAACGCCTTGCTCGCCTCGATGGTCACCTTCGTGGCGCCGAGATCGAGCTGGGCGTGCCCGTCCCAGCCGCTGAAACAGTTGTCGAGCGGCGCTGAACCGATCGGCTTGCCGCCGGCATGGTTCCAGAGATCGGGTACTGCCACCTCGCTGACCGGCAATGCGGTGGAATCGTTCAGCCAGACGGACGCGGCGGCAAAACGGAGCGAGGCGTGCTCGGTCCGACGAAAATACGGATGCAACCCCAGACCGACCGGCGCCGGACGATCGGCACGGTTGGTCACTCGCAGCTCGACACGCAGGGTATCCGACCCCAGCTGGAAATATTGTTCGGCTGTGAACGGGAGCGGCCAAGCGCCGAAGCCGTCGTGGGACAAGGTCAGGCGGGCGTTGTCCGTGCCCGAACCCTCGACTTTCCAGGGCCGTTGCCAGCCGATGCCGTGGATGCTGTGCGGATGATCGCCGAAATTCAGCGGAACTTGGTGCGACATGCCTTGCGACTTGAATTTCCCGAATGCGATGCGATTGGCGTAGGGAACCATCGGAAAACAACCGATCCCGCGCACTGTTTTAAGCAGCGCCCGATGCGCGAATCGCCAATCGACGATGGCCCCGCCGTGTTCGGGTGCCAGTTGCAGCGACGAATGGCCGGCTCGCAGATTTATCATGGCGTGCCATTTACATAGGGCTTTAGCGCGGCGTGGATGAAAGCGTTGGCCGGAGTGGGTACGTTAAGTTCCTTGCCCAGCGATACCACCCGCCCGGCCAGCCAAGGCAGCTCGATCCGGTTGCCGCGAATCAGGTCGTGCGCCATCGACGCCATGACGGTCGGCGGCGATTTCCGCAGGCCGGCCAAATGCTTATCGGCCGCACCCTCTAGCCCCTTCACACCTTTTGCTCGGCCTAAAGCCTCGGTCTCGCGCATTGTCGATTCGAACAAGCCGAACACATCGGGATCGTCGCGCAGCTTGCCGAGGGGCAATCGTGTCAGCGCGGTCACGCCGCTGACCCCGGTGAGCATGATAAATTTGATCCAAATCGAGGTTTCGATCGTTGGCGTCAGGGTGACATCGAAGCCGGCCTTTTGCGCCAGGGCCAAAAGGCGTTCGCCGCGCGGACTGGTGCTGCCATCTAACTCGCCGAACGACATTTGCATCATGGTGCCGACCTGCGCGATCAGGCCGGGTGCGCCGATGGTCGCGCTAATGCCGACGGTGCCCCCCATGAGGGCTTTGGCGCCTAAAATGGGAGTCAGCCGAGCGGCGGCGTCGATGCCGTTTTGCAGGGGAATGACGGCGGTATCGGGTCCGACCACGCCCCGAATCGCAGCGCCTGCTGTCTCGACATCCCAGAGCTTCACACAGAAAAGCACGACATCGGCGACGCCGATGGCGGCGGGATCGTCGGTCGCTTGGACCGGATGGATTAGGGTGTTGCCGCGATCGCCTTCCACGCGCAGCCCGTGCGCGCGCATCGCCGCCAAATGGGCGCCGCGGGCTAAAAATGTCACGTCGCCGCCCGCTTTCGCCAAGGCCGCGCCAAAGCCGCCGCCAACCCCGCCGGTTCCGATAACCGCGATGCGCATTTCGAACTCCTGTCTTTTATCCCATGGGCGGTGTACCACACCCTTCGACGTTCCGCATCCAAGCAGGCCGGCACGTTCTTGACACACCCCCCACCCGCCTGTAGCAAGCGCCGGCTTTCCGGCAATATCGCTGCTAGGAGAGCGCATGAACATGGATACAGGCGGCCCCAACGATCGGGACGCTGGCGGCTCTTTCGAGAACCGCTTGCAAGCCGCGCGGGTCAAGCAGGGACTCCACACCCCGCCGAATCCCACGGACAACAAGTCCGAGGGCAACGGCGCTTCGGCGTGGCGAATCGGCTTGCGGTTGAGCGTCGAGTTGGTGTCGGCTCTGGTCGTGGCGCTTGCCATCGGCTACGGGTTGGACCGAGCTTTTGGCACGAGGCCGTTCCTGTTGATCGCGTCTCTTCCGCTGGGTATCGCGGCCGGGGTTTTGAATGTGTGGCGCCTGATTGGGCGAGAGGAATAGGGGTACGTCGAGTGGCGGCCGAGGCACATACGGGTATCGACGCACTGGGCCAGTTCAAGCTGGAGCCGGCGCTTGGGGCGATCGGCCATTCGGTGAATTTCACCCAGGCGAACCTCATGATGGTGGTGGCTAGCGGGCTTGTGCTCGCGCTGCTGTTCCTGGGCATGCGCCCCCGAGCCATGGTGCCGGGTCGGCTGCAATCGGCTGCGGAAATGTGCTACGAGACAGTGATGGGAATGTGCACCGAGCAGATCGGGCATGAGGGCAAGAAGTTCTTCCCGCTGGTATTCTGCCTGTTCTTCTTCATCCTGTTCGGCAATTTCCTTGGGGTTTTCCCGTATTTCTTCACGTTCACCAGCCATATCGCAGTCACGCTTGCGATGTCGTTGTTCGTGTTCCTGCTGGTCACCTTCGTGGCGATCAAGGAGCATGGGTTGCATTTCTTCAGCTACTTCCTGCCGAAAGGCGTGCCGGGCGCGCTGGCGCCGCTGATGGTGCTGATCGAAATAATCTCCTACCTGTCCCGCATCGTGTCGCTATCCGTTCGTCTGTTCGCCAACATGATGGCGGGCCACGTGATGCTGGAAGTTTTCGGAAGCTTTATCGTTATGCTGGGCGGCCTGGGTGTCCTGGGCTACTTCCCCGCCGGACTGTCGCTCGGTGTCAATACGATGCTGATCGGGTTCGAGCTTCTGGTTGCTACGCTGCAGGCCTACGTCTTCGCTATCCTGACCTGCATCTACCTCCACGACGCGGTTCATCTGCACTGAGCGCGTCTCACTATCCCCTCGGCCAGCGCGGGCAGGAACACCCGCATACGAAAGGAATACCGACTATGGACGTTAATGCCGCTAAAATGCTGGGTGCCGGCATTGCCATGATTGCTCTCGCCGGTGTCGGCGTCGGCATGGGCTCGATCTTCTCCTCGCTGGTGTCCAGCGTGGCCCGTAACCCCGCCTCGCGCAGCAGCGTGTTCGGTCTGGCCATTCTCGGCTTCGCGCTGACGGAAGCGGTCGCGCTCTACGCGCTGGTCATCGCCTTCATCATCCTGTTCGTCTGACATATCCGTCTGATTGGGGCGGGCGCGCTTTTCCGGCGCGCCCGAACAACGACATGAAGCCGCTACGCCGGGTCATCCCGTTTGCCATGAGTCTTCTGCTGCCCGCGGCCGCTATGGCGGCCGGCGGCATGCCGCAGATGGACTTCAAGAATCCTCTGACCCTCAGCCAGGTGGTGTGGGGCGCGATTATCTTTATCGTGCTGTACATCGTTGCTTCCCGTTTCGCCCTCCCGAAGGTCGGATCGGTGCTGGAAGAGCGTGCGGCCCATATCGCCCGGGACCTGGAAGCCGCGCAGGCATCCAAGATTCAGGCCGATGCCGGAACGGCGGAAGCTATCGCCGCCATTGCCAAAGCGCGAAATGAATCGCAGGCTGCGATCAATGCAGCTCTGGACACAGCAAAAGGCGCTGCGGCGGAACAATCCGCAGTCCTGAATGCTCGTCTGGAAAAGCAACTGGCCGACGCCGAAGGGCAAATCGCCCAGGCTCGGACCCAGGCCATGAGCGCGCTGCGCGAAGTGGCGACCGAAACCGCCGCTACCGTCGTGGCGCGGCTGACCGGGCAGGCACCCGACCCGCAACGGCTGAGCGGCGCGATAGGCGCCGCGCTGACCGCTCGCGGCGTCGGCTGA
Source organism: Rhodospirillales bacterium (assembly GCA_037139955.1). GTDB lineage: Bacteria > Pseudomonadota > Alphaproteobacteria > Acetobacterales > Acetobacteraceae > Rhodopila. Next base: position 14,420 of record JBAXFK010000017.1, on the reverse strand, counting down.
GCAGGAGTTCCCGCCATGCACGAACATGCAGGCTTCTTCGCCGACCCGCAAAGCTGGGTTTTTATCGCCTTCGTCATCTTCTTCGTCCTTTTCGGTAAGAAGATTTGGGGCGCCCTGGCTGACATGCTCGATGCCCGTGCCACGAAAGTGCGTTCGGAACTCGAAGAAGCGTCGCGTCTCCGTAAGGAAGCGGAAGCGATGTTGAAGTCGGCCCAGACCAGCCGCGACGAAGCATTGGCCGATGCCAAAAAGCTGATCGCGGGTGCACAGGCCGAAGCAGCGCGTCTGACCGCCGCCACGGCCGCCGAAGCGGAAGCGTCTGCCAAGCGTCGCGAGCAAATGGCTCTCGATCGCATAGCGGCGGCTGAAAAGGCTGCCGTGGACGAAGTCCGCTACACCGCAGTGGATGTCGCTAGCGTCGCCGCTCGGCAAGTGATTGCCGAGGGTCTTACGCAGGAAACAGGCACCGCGTTGGTGGATCAAGCGATCGCCCAGCTGCCGACCGCTTTGGCACGCCGCGCCGCCTAAGCGGTCTCGCCAATATAACGAAAAAGCCGGGTCCTTGGGGCCCGGCTTTTTTGTTTTGAGAGCCTGCTGGTTTAAGCGCTGGCAAGTACCGCGCCCACTTTGGCTGAGGCTGCTTGAGGCAACGGAATCCCGTAGCTGTCCAGGACCGCTTGATGCCCTTGCGTGATTGCGAACGTCAGAAACTCCCGGACAACCTGACCGCGCGCTTTGTTCCGTGGGTGTCGCGGAAATATCGCATAGGTTGGCAACACCAATGGCCAAGCGCCCGTAGCCGGTAAATCCATTGCATCCACCACCAGATGAGCAGCCGTTGCCCAGTCAAGGTGGTCCACAGCGGCCCTGAGTCCCGCAGGCTCGATGCGTAGCGTGTCTCCCCGTTTGTTCACCAATCTGACAGTGGTCAATTTGTTCGCGAGCGCGGTGCCTAGCGCCATGTAGCCGATACCGCCCTGTTGCGATCCAACCACTGGGATCATGGCTTCGGCACTCGGGACCATAGATCCGACCGCCCAACGTGTGCGCGGGCCGGACGGATATCGAGCCTGCCAATCGGGATTGTTTGCGATCAGATACCGGGCCAGGGTAGCCGACGTGCTGAACACGGCACCGCTCGGATCACCCAAGAAGACCGGGCGAACGTCAATGTCTGGCAGCTTAATGTCGGGGTTCAGGGCTGCGATTCGCGGATCGGACCATTTACGAATCGCGCCCGAAAAAATGGCGCCGAGGCTCATGGCGTCCAATCGCAGCTGCCCGTCCGACACGCCATCGATGTTCACAACCAGGGTCATGCCGCCGAATGCCACGGGAACCTGTATAAGGTCACCCAGTTCCAGCTTGTCCGGCGCGAGCGGAAGTTCCACTGCCGCGAAGTCGACCTCACCCGCCAATAATTGATTTTGGGCGGCGCCGGTCCCGAGGACCTTGTATTCTACCGCCATTTCCTTTGCGCCGGCCGCTTTGGCCCAGCGAGACATGACGGGTCGGATAAAACTGGACCCACCGCCGACAATGGGCATGTCGTTCGATGCATAACAAAACGATTTAGCGACAAATAAGCTGGGGCAGGCAAGTAACAACTGGCGTCGCGACGATCGTAGCATTGGCGAGTTCCATGAAGGGAGGCCTAACGATACGAGAGGGGTACTATTGCGTGAGGGTATTCGTCAACAAAAAACGACAAACCGTCTTGCCGTCCGACGAGCATGCAATTGCTCGTCGGACGTAAGGCTTGCGCTATCTCGATTCTGCCGGTGCGGACTTAGCTGGGGTTCGTGCCCAGCAGCGCTGCGGCTTTCCTCCGAATGGCTGGGGGCACGGGCACTGCGCTACTCAGCGTGATGTTATTGGCACCGCCACCGGTCGCGAAATCCAGAAAGGATCGCAAGCTCGTAGAATGGGCGGTGTTCTTGGGCGCTCGCGACATCAGAACATAGGTCGTTAGAACCAACGGCCAAACGCCATGTCCGGGCAAATCGATCATACTCGCGACCATGTTTGGAACCTGTGCCCAATTCACGGCTTCCACTGCGGCGTTGAGCGAGGCCAGATCGGCGGCGACGGGCTCGCCGGCCTTATTGGTAAGAAGCACTGTTGCAAAATTGCCGCTCAAGGCAGAGCCTAGGGCCATATAACCGATGCTGCCCGGCAATACCTTCACCGTTTCCGCCAGTGCGTCGGCGGTGCCTGCCATCGACCCGACAGCCCAGCGCCGCTTGCCGATCGAGTCGCCGAATTTTGCCTGCCAATCGGGGTTTGTCGCCAGGAGGTACTGGGTGAATGCGGCCGTTGTGCTGAAAACCGAACCATCGGGGAGGTCGAGGCGGAGCGGACGAATATCGAGATCCGGTAATGCCAGCCCTGCATTCGCGGCGACGATCTTCGGGTCGTTCCATTTTGCGATCGTGCCGCCGTAAATGCCGGCGAGCAACGCGCCGTTCAGGCGCAGCCGGTTGGCGGCGATCCCGGGAATGTTGACGACACAGGCCAAGGCACCGAAGGCGATCGGGAATTGGGCCAAGTTGCTGTTTGCGAGTTGCTCGTCCGGGAGCGCGATCTCGGTTGTGGCGAAATCGATATCGCCGCTCAGGATACGGGTATGGGCGGTTCCCGAACCCATGACCGCGAAGCTGGCCGACACGCCGGTCGCTTTGGGCATGGCGTCGATCCAGCGTTGCACGATCGGGCGGCTGAAGCTGGATCCACCACCAGAAACAATTACATCGGCAGCAACTACCGATTGTTTGGATGCTAAAAATGCACCTAAGGCACTCGCTACAAAAAGCCGGCGACCCAACGATAACGTCGACAAAATCCCATTCCCTCAATTATCGAGAGAGATCAGGATAGTGATTCGGCATTCAACGGACAAGGTGAAGGCGACAAAAGTCTACAATATCGCAAAATTGCGACATATTTTTTTCATCGCTACACCGATACGTAGCAAATCGGTCCGCAAGGTCTACCGTGTTGGGCGTGGCGGGCTCTGTGTGTAGTCGTAGAAGCCACGGCCGGATTTGCGTCCGAGCCAACCGGCTTCGACGTATTTCACCAATAGGGGGCAGGGGCGGTATTTGCTGTCGGACAGGCCTTCATACAGGACTTGCATGATCGACAGACAGGTATCCAGGCCGATGAAATCGCCCAGTTCCAGCGGTCCCATCGGGTGGTTGGCGCCCAGACGCATGGATGTGTCGATCGCTGTCACCGATCCCACGCCTTCGTATAGAGCGTAGACGGCCTCATTGATCATCGGCACGAGGATGCGGTTGACGATGAAAGCGGGAAAGTCTTCGGAAACGGCGGTGGTTTTGTTCAGCTTGCGGGCGAGCGCCTGAATGGCCTGGAAGGTCGGTTCATCGGTGGCGATGCCGCGAATGACCTCCACCAATTTCATGACCGGAACCGGGTTCATGAAGTGCATGCCGATGAATTTCTCGGCCCGATCGGTCGAAGCGCCCAGCCGGGTGATCGAGATCGACGACGTATTCGACGCCAACAAGCACGACGGCTTGATGCTAGGCGTCAGCGCTTTGAAGATGGAGCGCTTGATGTCTTCTTTTTCGGTCGCTGCCTCGAGCACCAAATCGACATCGGCAAACGCCGCGTAGTCGGTGGATGTCACGATCCGAGCCAACGCGGCGTCGCGATCCTCGGATGCGATGACGGAGCGGTTGACCTGGCGACCCATGTTACGGTCGATTGTCGCCAGGGCCTTGGTCAGAGCGTCTTGCTTGACGTCGATCAGGGTGACAGGCAATCCCGCCAGCGCGCACACATGCGCGATGCCGCTGCCCATCTGGCCGGCCCCCACGATACCGATATGCGCGATATCGGGTGGCACGATTTCCATGCCAGCCGCACCAAAACCCGGATTGACGTCGATATTCATTCAGGAGCGCTCCAGTTCCGCTGCCAGTTCGGGCAGCGCGGCGAACAGATCGGCGACCAGGCCGTAATCGGCGACCTGGAAGATGGGAGCTTCCTCATCCTTATTGATCGCCACGATCACCTTGCTGTCCTTCATACCGGCGAGGTGCTGGATGGCCCCCGAAATACCGACAGCGATATACAGTTCAGGTGCGACGATCTTGCCGGTTTGTCCGACTTGGAATTCGTTGGGCACGAAGCCAGCGTCCACGGCGGCGCGCGAAGCACCGACGGCGGCGCCAAGTTTATCGGCGATCGGGTCGAGAAGCGAGAAATTATCGCCGTTCTGCATGCCGCGACCGCCGGAAATGACGATTCGCGCGGCTGTCAGCTCGGGACGCTCGCTCTTGGACAGCTCGGCCGACACAAAGGTCGACAGGCTCGGCAGATCGCCGGCCGTGATCGCTTCCACGGCAGCCGAGCCGCCGTCGGCTGCGACCGGGTCGAAGCTGGCGGCGCGCACGGTGATGACTTTTTTCGTGTCGGACGACTTCACCGTCGCCATGCCGTTGCCGGCATAGATCGGGCGCACGAACGTGTCGGCGTCGATCACCGCCGCGATGTCGGAGATCGGTTGCACATCCAGCAGCGCGGCGGCGCGCGGCAGCACGTTTTTGCCGACTGCTGTCGTGGCGGCCAGGATGTGGCTATAAGCCGGGGCCAGGGCCACGAGCAGCGCGGCGGTCTGTTCCGCCATCGCGTGATCCAGGGCGGCCGATTCGGCGACCAGCACCTTGCTCACGCCGGGCAGTTTCGCGGCGGCGGCGGATGCGGCGCCCAAATCCACACCGGCCACCAGGACATGCACATCGCCCAGGGCGGTAGCAGCGGCGACGGCACTGCGCGACGGCTGCTTGATGCCGGTTGCGTCGAATTCGAGAAGGACGAGAGCGGTCATGGTCAGATCACCTTCGCTTCGTTGCGGAGTTTGCTCACGAGTTCGGCCACGGAACCCACCTTCACGCCCGCCTTGCGGCTCGGCGGCTCGTCCACCCGGATGGTGGTCAGGCGCGGCGTCGGATCGACCCCGTAATCGGCGGGCTTCTTGTTATCGATCGGCTTTTTGCGCGCCTTCATGATGTTCGGCAGCGACGCATAGCGCGGCTCGTTCAAGCGCAAATCGGTCGTGACGATGGACGGCAGCTTCAGCGCGACCGTTTCCAGGCCGCCATCGACTTCGCGGGTCACGGTCAGGGTCTCGCCCTCGACCGTTAATTTCGATGCAAAGGTGCCTTGCGACCAACCGAGCAGGGCGGCCAGCATTTGGCCGGTCGCGCTCATGTCGTCGTCGATGGCTTGCTTGCCCAGAACGATCATGCCGGGTTGCTCGGCATCCGCGATCGCCTTCAGCAGCTTGGCGACGGCCAACGGCTGCAATTCGGCGTCGGTTTCCACCAGAATGCCGCGATCGGCACCCATGGCAAGCGCGGTGCGGATGGTTTCCGCGCACTGCGCCACGCCCATCGAGATGGCGACGATCTCGGTGGCAACGCCTTTTTCTTTCAGGCGCACCGCTTCCTCGACCGCGATCTCGTCGAACGGGTTCATGGACATTTTGACGCCTGCGGTTTCGATACCGGAGCCATCGGTTTTCACGCGGACTTTGACGTTGTAGTCAACCACCCGCTTGACGGGGACGAGGATTTTCATGAGGGGAATCCGAGCCGTTTCCTGGGATAAGGTTAAGGCGCACGGAATGCTGGCGACCCGGAATCCGGACTCGCTTCTTCGCACCCGCAACAGAGGCGGCGGACGATATGCACAGCGCACAAGCCCATGTCAAACGAGCGAAACAGCTATCAGCCGCGCAGCATGCTCATGAGCAGCAGGATCAGGATCAATGCCGCGCCCTGGAAGATAACTCGGTACTGCATGATTTTGTTGGCGCGGCGGGGATCGAGGGTTCCTCGGGCCATGCCGACCATGCCGACCGCGAGCGTGCCCAGCACCGATAGCAGCGCCAAGCCCACGAGAATGTTCAGGAACATGTGCATGCTGGGATGATAGGTATATTCGACCCGATATGCATCCCCTTTGCCGCCCCATTTTCTGGATCGTTCGATGATTCGCTCGCTGCTGCTGCTTTCGATGCTTTTGGTGCTTGCGCCCCGGCTGGTCGGGGCGGCGGATGCCCCGCCGACGATCGCCGCCGCTCAGGCGAAAGCGGCGCTGGACGTCCTGACCGATCCCAAAAAGCGTGCCGCGTTGGAAGCGACGTTGCGCGCGATCGCGATTGCGGCCCCAACGGGAGCCGCCGTCCCCGCCGCCAATGCCGCCACGCCCGTTACCCCGCCAGAGGCCGCAGCGACGCTGGAACCCGACAGCATGGGCGCGCAAATTTTGTTGCGGGCGAACGCCACTGTCGCTCAATTCGGCGACCGAATTCGCACGACGCTCAAATCGGCAAGAAGCGCGCCGCTGCTCTGGAGCTGGATGGTCGTCATGGCGACCAACCCGCTCGGGCAAGCCATATTGTGGGACGTCGGTTGGCGTGTCGCGCTGTCGGTGATCGTCGGATTGGGTGCGTATTGGTTGTTGCGGCGTGCCCTTCGGCGGCTGGCCGGTCGGCTCGACGCCGCCGCATCGGACTTGGCGCCGACGCCGGCAGACGTGGAAGAACGCGCCGAGCACGGCGATCTGGAGGCTTTGAGCGAGTCCGCAGGACGCCTCGCCGCGCTGCTGCAAAAGTCGTGGTTGGCGCTTGGGCGCTTCGGCATCGCTTTGCTGCCGCTCTTTGCCCTGTTGGCGGCAGGGCACGCGGTCGCCGTCTCCGTGGGGGAGCGGCAGTCCAGCGGCCTCGCGACGGAAGCGGTGCTCGGCGCGACGGCGCTTTGTATGGCGCTCGCGAAAGCGATGCGGGTCGTCCTTTCCCCCACCGATCGGCGGTTGCGTTTGGTCCCGATCGGCGACGCGGCCGCCGTTTATGCGATGCGTTGGTCGCGCCGGCTGATCGCCATTGCCGTCGGTGGCTATACGATCGCCGAGGTCGGGGTGCTGCTGGGTCTGTCCGAACTCGGGCACGACGCGGCGTTGCGTGTCACGGGTCTGCTGCTGACCATCTGCACTGGCACGATCGTCGTTAGTCAGCGGCGCGCGGTACGGGCCGCCCTGCGCGCACCGGCTGCCGCGACCGGGGCAGCGAGCGCCGTGCGCAATGGCTTGGCCAAGATCTGGCATTGGCTCGCGCTGGGCGTGCTGGCCGGGATTTGGCTGGCATGGGCGGTCGATGGGTCCGGCTACAACGGGGACGTGGTGCGCACCGTGGCGATGGCCGCTGCGGTGTTGGCGGGAACCAAGCTGATCCTGCTGGGCGCGATCGGTCAAATCGACCGCCTTCCGGCGATCGGAGCCGGGGCGGCCGACCGGTACCCGGGGCTAGAGGACAGGTTGCGCCTGTATCACCCCATGCTGCGTGCAGCGGTGCGGGCCGTGATTTACATGCTGGCCGTGGCGGCTTTGTTGCAGGTGCTGGGATCGGGCGCGTTGGTGTGGCTGTGGGCGACACCTGGCGGTCAGAGGGTGCTGTCGGGCGTGCTGACAATGGCTTTCACACTACTGGCAGCAGTCGCGCTGTGGGAGTTGGCGAACGCCGCCATCCAAAGGCATCTCGATAGCCTGTTGCAGGGTGCCCAGGTCGCGCGATCCGCACGGCTGCGTACCTTGCTGCCATTGCTGCGCACTGCGCTGTTGATCGCGATCGGCGTCGTGTCGGTGCTAATGATCCTGAGCGAGATCGGGGTGAACATCGCTCCCTTGCTGGCCGGTGCCGGTATCCTGGGCGTGGCGATCGGTTTCGGTTCGCAAAAGCTGGTGCAAGATCTTATCACCGGCATCTTCCTGTTGCTGGAAAACGCGCTCCAGGTCGGCGATTGGGTCAATGTCGCCGGTCTCGCCGGCAGGGTCGAGGGATTGTCCGTCCGTACCATCCGCCTGCGCGCGGCGGACGGCACCGTTCACATCGTTCCCTTCAGTTCGGTCGCCAGTGTCACCAACCATACGCGCGGCATCGGCAATGCCGACGTTCGGGCCACGGTCGAATTCGACGTCGATACCGACAAGGTGGCCGAGATCATGCAGAGCATCGTCGCCGATATGCGCGCCGAATCGGAATTCGAGGCGAAGATCGTGCAAGATTTCCAACTCTTCGGAGTCGACCGCATCGACGCGGCAGGGGTGACGGTCACCGGCCAAGTGGCCTGCACCGATTCCGGCCGTTGGTCCGTGCAGCGGGAGATCAACCGGCGCATCAAGCTGCGCTTCCAGGAGGCCGGTATCCGGTTCTTCAGCCAGCCCTTGCCAATGAGCGACTGACACGATGGACGAGCTAACCCAAACCATTCGCGACACCGGTTTCGCGTTCGTTCGCTCCGATGCCATGCGCGCGGCCTTGGCGGCGCACGGGGCGCCGGCCGATTGGGATGCCTTCGCTGCCAGTTGGGACGATCTGGGGCAGGATACCTACATGGCCGATGGCGGTCGCTACCGGAAGCGCCGGCACGCAGTGTTCCGCGTCTTTCCCGATTCGTGGGAACGCTTACCGGCCCAACCGCACTATCAAAGCCGCGACTACAACCAATTGAACGGGGGAATCGAGCGTTGGTTTCAGCCGATCCTTCCCACTGTCGCGTCCGGTTCGGCGATGACCGCCGTGCTGCGGTTCTGCGCGACGCTGTTCGGCGCGTTGACCCCGGCTGCGTCTTGGTTCGTTGAGGCGCACCAGTTTCGCATCGAAGCCCGCACCGGGGAGGCTGGCCGCCCGACGCCCGAGGGCATGCACAGCGACGGCGTCGATCATGTTCTGGTACTGATGGTTCGTCGTAGCAACGTGCGCAGCGGCACCACATCGGTGCACGACCTCAGCGGGCGGATGCTAGGGTCTTTCACCCTCACCGAACCGCTGGACGCTGCCTTGGTCGAGGACCGTCGCGTCATGCACGGCGTCACACCGGTCGAGCCCGTCGATCCCGCGTCTGTGGGGTTCCGCGATGTGCTGGTCGTGACGTTCAAGCAGGAGCGTTAGCGAACAGCACCTGCCCCGCGTAACGGCTTGACCGACCCGGTCGAGGTATTGCCGCGCAGGATCGCCGGTGCCGGGCTAAGGTTCGAAACGAAATAGGTACTCCAACTACCCTCGTTGCGCACGATATTGTCCTCGATCAGGATTTCCGCGCTCGGCCAGAGCGCGCCCTCGGCGCCGAGCGACACGATGGTGCCGTGGTTGCCGGATTTCGGTCCTTTCGTAATCGTATTGCCGCGTGCGAGCAGACCGCCACCGTGCGGCAAATCGATTTCGTAGCTAGCGGTGCCGTTCGGCCCGTCCTCGATAATACAGCCGATAATGTCGGTTTGCCGGGCGCGCGATTTGATGTGGTGACCTTCTCGGGTGTCGATGAAGTGGGAGTTTTCGACCCGCACCGAATCGAGCCTGCCGGCATAAATCCCATGCGCACATGCGGCGAGGCAGGCGCCGTTGCGCTCGAACAGGCTATTCCGCACGGTTAGGCTGCCGCCGACCGTTCCCGTCAGGATGCCATCTTGGTTGCCGATAAAACGCACGCCGTCGACGGTCAGGTTCTGGCCCTCGGCGCGAATGCCGGCGCCGTTGCCATCCGCCACGCGTGCCCCGGCCAGCGTGAGGTTGCGGATCGTTATCCCGTCGCCCACCGTGACGAATAGTGCTTTGCCTTGGCAGGTTTTGTCGGCGATCGTGACCGAGCCGGCATCGCCCACGCCCTCGATCGTGAGATTATGGGCGCTCCAAACGGCGCAATCGACATAAACGCCCGAATGGATCGCGATGCGGTCGCCGTCGCGCGCCACGGCTGCGGCTGCGGAGGGTGTTGCGAAGGGCTTGTTCGCACCGACTTCCAGCGTGCGCGCTTGGGCGACGCCGGCCAGCAGTAACAACAGGCAGACGACGAAGCGCGGCATATCTATCCCAGGGCCGGCCAGACCGGCTTGCCCCACAATACTAGATCGCCTCCGATATTCGCGTGTTCGAACCGTTCGATCCGCGGCCCGGCCAGCAAGGCGGTTTGCACGCGCACATCGGATTCGCCGCCAACGAAATGCGGCGCGATTGTTACAACCACGTAGTCGATCAGCCGAGCAGCCATGAGGCTTTCGATGACGCGTACGCCTCCTTCGACCATGACGGAGGCGATATTGCTCTCCGCCAGCCGCGACAGAATGGCCGGCAAATCGACACGACCTTCGGTCGTGGCTTGGGTGCATAGCACGCGTCCTCCGGCAGCCTCCACCGCGCGCTTTCGGTATGGCGCGAATCCTTCGGCGGCGGCCAGCCAAACGCGACGGTCGGGCGTGCGCATCAGACTGGAATCCAAGGGGATGCGCAGGTGGCTATCGAGCACCACCGGCTGCGGATCTCGGCCCACGACATGGCGCACGGTCAAGCGCGGATCGTCGCTGATAACGGTGCCGATCCCCACCATGATGGCATCGTGCGCGGCGCGTAACCGATGCGTGAGTTTCAACGTTTCCTGGCCGCTGAGCGCAAGCGGCTTGCCCGCCACTGCCGCCAAACTGCCGTCGATGCTTTGGGCGTAGCTGAGGGTGACGAACGGCCGCCCGTGGCGTTCGACGAACCCGGCCGCGCGCTCGACTATTCCGGCGACAAGCCGCGCCTCGATCATCGCTCGGCCCAAGCGGGGCCAACAGGGTAAGCGCTTGAGAATTTCGCCAAATCGCCCAACGCCAACTTGTCCTTCGTTTGCTCGTCCATGAGGAGTACTGACGCGGGAGGCACGGAAAACTTCCCCACGTCGCGATATTTGGCCTCGGTTGCGGATCGGCCATCGGACGCATCCGGCAGACTGGTTACCACTGCGTCGGGGCCGGCGAAACACTTGTTGCCGTCGGAGCGATCGCGGAAACTGCCTGCTCGAACCGGGGGACCCAAGATCATGAAATTCGGCTTTTGCGTCATGGCCGACATCGACGAGATCGGCTTTTTCAATCATGCGGAGACGCTGGGCTACGATAGCGTCTGGGTGGCGGACAGTCAGGCGTTGTTTTCCGATTGCTATGCCGTGCTGGCCCTGGCGGCGAAGCAGACCAAGACATTGCGGATCGGGCCGGGCACCGCGATCTGCGGCACCCGTATTCCCCCAGTGCAGGTCGGGGCGATGGCAACGCTGAACCGGATCGCGCCGGGACGGGTGTTCCTGGGCATTGGTACCGGCAACACCGCTTTGCGCACCATGGGTCAGAAACCCATGAAAATCGCCGATTTTTCTGAGTATTTACGCGTCCTTGCCGCTTTGCTGCGTGGCGAGACGGTGGATTACACGTTCAACGGCATTGCTAAGCCGATCAAGATGCTGATGCACGAAACCCGCAATATGAATCTGCTTCCGGAGATACCGTTGTATGTCTCCGGCTTTGGGCCGCGTGCCATGGCTTTGGCCGGCGAGCATGGCGACGGTCTGGTGTTCGCGATTCCGCCGCGCGGGGTCCCGGTGGCCCAGGCCATGGGCCATGTCCGGCAAGGCGCCGCCCGCAACGGCCGAGGCCTGAATGGGTTCCGCAACGCGGCATTGGTCAATGTTGTATTGTTGGAAAAAGGCGAGCGTGCGGACTCCGATCGGGTCAAAGCCTCCATTGGTCCCAACATCATGGCCAGCGTTTATTATTTCTACGACACGGTGCACGAACGCGGCATCGACCCGCCGCCTTTCCTGTCTCGCATCTGGGAACCTTATTGCGCATCGGTCGCACAGACCCCGCCGGAATATCGGCATTTCCGGACGCACGAATACCATTACATGGCCAACCACCCCGGCGAGTTGGAGTTGATCGACGAACAACTGATCCGCGATTGCTGCCTAGTCGGCACTGCCGAGGAACTGATCGAGCAAATCCGCGGGCTGGAGGCGGACGGTCTGCAAGAACTGATCTTCGCCACCGGCAACGATGCCAAATGGCGCTTGGCGGCCGATTTCTCGCGTGAGGTGATGCGGAAGCTCTAGCCCAAAGCGCAGCCGCCGATCGTGATTCGGTGTAGCAACCGGCGCTCCCCCTGGTAGTCGTTCAACGCGTAGTGCCAGGTGGCACGGTTGTCCCAGAACGCCAACGAGCCTTCCTGCCATTGGAAGCGGTAGGTGAACTCCGGCCGAATCGCGTGCTTGTAGAGGTAGTCCAGCAGCGGCTTCGACTCGTCGGCGGTCCAGCCCTCGAACCCAATGGTGAAGCCGGGATTTACGTACAGCGCCTTTTTGCCGCTGTCGGGGTGGGTAATGACCACGGGGTGCGTCGCGTCTTGGGTTGCAGCGTCGTAATTGCCGATCCTTCCGGCCAGATCGCCGCGCTTCACGCCGAACACATGGCGGGAAGAATGGATGCCGCGCATGCCCTCTAGCGTGCATTTCAGTCCATCGGACAGCGCGTCGTAGGCGGCGTACATGCTGGCGAACAGCGTATCGCCGCCACGCGGCGGAATTTCCCGTGCGTAAAGCATGGAGCCGAGCGCTGGGATTTGGTCGTAGGAGTGGTCGGTGTGCCAGCCGCCGCCGATGTTGCGGGTTTGATGCGGTTCTTTCACCACCAGTGCAACCTCGGGGTAGCCCTCGGCATGGGAGAAGAAGCGGTTGATGTCGATTTCTCCGAATTGCCGGGCGAGGGCGATGTGCTGATTTTCCGTCAGCATCTGGTCGCGGAAAAACACCACCCCGTGTTCCGCCAACGCGCCCTTCACGGTGGCCAGCGCCGACCCCGCCAGCGGTATGGCCAAATCCAGACCCGAGATTTCGGCGCCGACGGTGGAACCGAGCGGCCGTACGTCGATGGTGTTGCTGCGCATGGATGCCTCCCTTTAGGGGGAGTGTGACAGGGATGCGGCGATTTATCCACTGGAGTGCGGTTTGGGCGGCGACGCAGCGATCCTGCGCGCACCCGACTCGCATCGTGGCGCGTGACTGCGGTATTCGCGATTTTCTCGACCCAATCGGTCGAGGCGGTGGTCTTGCTCAGTATTTCGAACACCACGACGGGGTCGGTCACGACTGTTGCGGTGGAGCAAACGGGCGAGCGGACGATGAACGCATTGGGGTAGCGGATGCTGCCGGCGACCTCGATCTCCAATGCGCTACCGAACACGCGACAGTGCTTGCCGCGCAATCCGGAATGCGCCGCAGCAATGAGATTGCTCTGCACGATTGCATGTGTCGCAGTCCCACCGGTCATTGCGACCGGCTGGACCCCGTCGAACTCGTATTCGAACCCCTACTCGGCTTCCCAAATCAGGAACTCGTCTTTCGTCATTATGGGCTTCAGCGACGCGCTCGTGCGCTATTTATGGTGCAAACGCGCCGGCCGAGCGAGCAAGTCCGCCGCTTACAGCTTGTCCAACACCTGCGCCTTGAACTGGTGCATCTCGTCCATTGCTTTCGCGGCATCTCGGCCCTCGAAGTCGAAGTCCATCGCGGTGACACCCATCGCTTCCAACGCCTCGATATCGTCGATCGTCGCTTGGATGCTGCCGGTGAACAATTTGCGGTTACCGTCGCTTGCGGGCGGAGCGTCGTACCCGTGGCGTTTGATACGGTAGACCACGCCGATCGCGCTTGGATCGCGGCCGGCGGCTTCGACCAGCTTGCGCATCCGCGCAATGCCGGATTCCAAGCGGGGCCGTGTGTCCAGCATGTGCGCGGTGTTGGTGCCGATCGGATACCAAGCATCGCCGACGCGGGCCGCACGGCGCATGGACGGGCCGGTCTCGCCGCCGACCCAGATCGGGGGATGCGGCTTTTGGACGGGTTTGGGGTCGATCAGCAGCCCCTCGAGGTTGGTGTATTTCCCGTGAAACACCGGCCGCGCCTGCGTCCAAATCGCTCGGAAGGCATCGATATACTCGTCGGTGACCGCGCCGCGTTCGGCGAAGGGGGTGTGAGACAGTGCCTCCAGCTCCGGTTTTAGCCAGCCCGCGCCGATGCCGACGGTCAGCCGTCCGCCGGACAGGACATCGATCGTCGCGAGCATTTTCGCCGTCGCCACGGCCGGGCGGTACGGTACCACGAGCACGGCCAGGACCAAGCGGATCTTGCTGGTTTTGGCGGCGATCCAGGCGGTGGCCGTCAGTTGCTCCATCCGGTGGCCGGGATCGGGTGAGTAGAATGCGCCGCTTTCCGAATATGGATAGCCGGGGGTGGAGGTATCTGGCAGCGCGATATGATCGGTCGTGGTCAAATAGGCAAAGCCGAGGGATTCCCCGAGTTGCGCCACTTCCGCCATGACCTCCGGCGCGGCCATCGGTCCGCTGACCGGCAAATTGAACCCGATCTGCATGTTTGTTCCTCCATATCGTGAATGTCGATGGGCGGCTTTAACCCGAATGGCGCGGCGCGTCACGGCGCTGTCGTGCGTCGAGGGAAATCGACTCCCGTGCCCCCTCTGTCAACGCCCAATAGAAATGTCCCCTTGGCGGAGATGGGTCTGTTCATGGGGTG
>JBAXFK010000016.1:0-31562 GCA_037139955.1 Rhodospirillales bacterium | reverse complement strand
GCTGCGCCATGCACCGGGCGGCAACATGTTCTCGGTGGCGTTCGGGGCGCTCCGCCGAGCATCCAAGTCGGTAGATTTTTGGTTGCTGTCGATCACGTTCGCGGTGTGCGGGCTGTCCACAAATGGGTTGATCAACACGCACATGATCGCCTACTGCGCCGATTTCGGCATCCCCACGGTGCAAGGCGCATCCATCCTCGCCGTCATCGGCGGCTTCAGCCTTGTCGGCTCGGCGTGCTCAGGATGGTTGTGCGACCGCTACAGCCCGCGCGTGTTGTTGTTCTGGTATTACGGACTGCGCGGCTTGTCGCTGGTCATCATGCCATTCACGTCCTTCGACGGGGTCAGCCTGGGCGTATTCGCGGTGTTCTATGGACTGGATTGGGTCGCCACCGGCCCGGCGACCTTCGCCCTAACGAACGAGGTCTTCGGCCGTCGCGATGCTCCCGTCATCGTGTCGTGGATCTTCGCATCGCACCAAGTCGGCGGGGCGATTGCAGCGGTCGGTGCCGGCGCGGTGCGCAGCGTGTCCGGCAGCTATTTGCTCGCCTTCGTGGCAAGCGGCGTGGCCTGCCTCCTCGCCTCCATGCTCGTCCTGCGCATCACACCCCGGGGCGCTCGGGTAACGGTGGCGGCGGAATAGGGGCGGCGCCATATACCGCTCCATCGTTCCACGCATCGACATATTGCGCGATCGACAGGGTCCAACCGTTGCGCATGTCCTCGTCGAGATACTCGAACAATATGCCGTCCGGCGCGGTCATCGATAGCAGGATCGTACCGCCGTCGTCCCCGCCGCCTTCGATATGCGGCAGAGCATCGGGGGCCGCGAGGGCATAGTCCCCGGCCTTCCGTACGATGGCCTTGGTGCTGCCGTCCGGCTGGATTTCCAGGAGATGCTGCTCACCCTCCATCACCAATGTCAGGGTAGAAGCGACATGCCGATGCCGCCGGCAATGCCCGCGCCCCTTGCCGTAACGCAACAGCATGTCGAGCCGACCGGTGGCGAGGTCGTAGCCAAGCAAGCTATGCTCGAAATCGATCTTAAACGCCGTGCAGGTGGGATCGACGACGTGGCGCCACTCGACGGATTTCGGGTCGAAGCTAGGGGATAGAACGGGCATTGAGCGCTTCCTGGGCTGTGCTGGGGCAAAGGCTAGCGAGGGTCTCCAGGTATGGGCAAGGTATATAGATTCGGTGGGTCTGTTGCCTCGGCTGACGATAACGGCGCTGCGGGGCGGTCGAATGGACTGTGCCGAAATAGCCGCTCGGAACCGCAAACAACGGCTTGTCTACAATATTTCATTGCTGGCCGAGCGACCGTCGCGCAATCCCCCTCCCTTTTCGAACGGCGGCAGGTTTAAAACTGGGGCCGCATGAAAATCATCGAACTTGCCAATGTCGATTTCTCCCTCCGCCAATTTTTGCTCCCCGTCATGCGGGCGGCGCGGGCGCGTGGGCACGATGTCGTGGGCGCCTGTGCCGAAGGCGCCCATCTCGATATCCCCCGCGCCGAGGGGTTTCGGATAGTCGCCCTGCCGTTGGAGCGTCGGGTATCGCCACTATCGCATTGGCGAGCATTCCGGGCGTTGGTGACGCTATTCCGCACGGAGAAACCCGACCTCGTGCATGCCCACATGCCTATCAGCGGGTTTCTGGCACGAATGGCGGCGTGGTGGGCGGGGGTGCCTCGAGTCGCTTATACTTGCCATGGATTCTGGTTCAACTACGCGGGCAATCCTCCGCGCCAGTTGGTCGGGCTGCTCATGGAACTCCTGGCCGGGAGGGTGACCGACGTATTCCTGACCGTGTCGGACGAAGAAGCCGCCGATGCGCGCCGACTGTGGATCCATCGCGGGGCGGTTTCCATCCGCAACGGCCGCGATCCCGCCGTTTTCCATCCCGATCCCGCCGCGCGTGCTCGAATCCGTGCGGCGCTAGGTGTGCCGGATGGGCGGCCGGTGGTGGTCGCGGTGTCTCGGCTGGTGCGGCACAAGGGTTACCCCGAACTCGCCGCCGCAATGCGCGATGTGCCGGACGCCGAGCTATGGGTGGTGGGAGAGCGATTGGAGTCGGATCGGGGCGACGACATGCTAACGCTGCTCCGCGATGCCGGCCTGGGCGACCGGTTACGGATGCTAGGTTACCGCACCGATGTCGCCGCAATCTTGGCTGCCGCCGATGTATTCACGCTGCCGTCGCATTTCGAGGGCCTGCCGATGTCGGCGATCGAAGCTATGCTGACCGGCCTGCCCGTCGTTGCCACCGACATACGCGGGCCGCGCGAGCAAGTGGTGGACGGCGTCACCGGCCTTATCGTGCCGGCTCGGGAGTCGGCGCCGCTGGCCGCAGCCTTGCGGCGGTTGACGGGAGACCCTGCTTTGCGGGCGACGATGGGCGCAGCGGGGCGTGCACGGGCGCTAGAAATCTATGTGGAAGAAAAAGTGGTGGCGAGGACCCTGGACCTTTTGGGTCTGTAGGGGGTATCCCGCCGCCATGACCGACATAGCCCCCATCCGACGCGCATTGATCTCCGTTTCCGACAAGGCAGGGCTTGTGCCCTTTGCCCAGGCACTGGTGGCGGCCGGCGTGGAAATCCTATCCACCGGCGGGTCGGCCAAAGCGCTTCGCGATGCCGGGATGCCGGTGAAGGAAGTGTCGGAGCACACCGGCTTCCCCGAGATTTTGGACGGACGCGTGAAGACGCTGGTGCCGCAAATCCATGGTGGCATCCTCGGGCGGCGGGATGTCGCCGAGCATGTGACGCAGATGAAGGACCATGGGATTGCGCCGATCGATTTGGTGGCGGTCAATCTGTATCCGTTCGAGGCCACGGTCGCCAAAGGCGCGCCCGACGACGATTGCATCGAGAATATCGACATCGGCGGCCCGGCATTGATCCGTGCGGCAGCGAAAAACCACGACCATGTCACCATTTTGACCGAACCGGCACAGTACGCCGGCGTTCTGGACGAGCTTGCTCGGTTGGGCGGCACCACCCAAACCACCCGCCGCAAACTGGCCGGGGAAGCTTACGCCCGCACCGCCGCATACGACGCCGCCATTGGCGCTTGGTTCGCCGAGAAGCGCGAGGAAACCTTCCCGCATCGACTGACGATTGCCGGCACGCTGCGCCAGACCCTGCGCTACGGCGAAAACCCACATCAGGCGGCGGGGTTCTATAGCTCCGGCAGCCGCTTCGGAGTGGCGAGCGCGACTCAGATTCAGGGCAAGGAGTTGTCCTACAACAACCTGAACGACACCGATGCCGCGTTCGAGTGCGCGGCCGAGTTCGACGCGCCCACGGTTGTCATCGTCAAACACGCCAATCCCTGCGGCGTGGCGACAGCCGCGTCTTTAGCCGAGGCATGGGACGGGGCACTGCGCTGCGACCCCGTATCGCCCTATGGCGGCATCGTGGCGGTGAACCGGACGCTGGACGCGGCGGCGGCCACATTGGTGTCGTCGATCTTCACCGAAGTCATTATCGCCCCCGACGCGGATGAGGCGGCGCGGGAAATCCTTGGCCGCAAGAAGAACTTGCGCGTGCTGCTCACGGGCGGCATGCCCGAACCCGCCGCACCGGGCATGACATTCCGGAGCGTGGCCGGCGGCTTCCTGGCGCAGACGCGCGATGCCGGGCGGATCCTGCCTTCCGGCCTGAAAGTCGTGACGCACCGCGCGCCGAGCGATGCCGAGTTGGCGGACCTGATCTTTGCGTTCCGCGTGTGCAAGCATGTGAAGTCGAACGCCATCGTTTATGCCAAGGCCGGCGCTACGGTCGGCGTGGGCGCAGGGCAAATGAGCCGTGTAGACTCTGCCCGCATCGCTGCCTGGAAATCCGAGGAAGCCGCCCGCGCGATCGGCCTGCCAGGCCGATTGACCGAGGGCAGTGTCGTCGCCTCCGACGCGTTCTTCCCCTTCGCCGACGGTCTCGAAGCGGCCATCGCGGCGGGCGCAACGGCCGTTATTCAACCGGGCGGATCGATCCGCGACGCCGAAGTGATCGCAGCCGCCGATGCAGCTGGGGTGGCTATGGTGCTGACCGGGATGCGCCACTTCCGACATTGAATTAGGCACAGTATTTTTGCAGCAGGGATGCGGGGGTTAAACAGGAGTAGGGAGCATAATGCAAAGCGCCCCTCTCCTGTCGTTTATCCCACACACCCCGATTCAACTACGACTTCGTCCGGCAGGTACTGACTCCGAAAATGCGGTAAAGTGGGCACACCCCAACGACCGCTGTCGAGAACGGCACGACCCCGACCAACCCCCATATTGTGTGCGGCCAGGTGAACATACCCGCCAGCATCGCGACGCCCACGACCGCGCGCACACCGCGATCGACGCTGCCTAAATTCTTTTCCATCGCAGGCACTCCTTTAGAAGGCTTGATCGATACAATTATATCCTATATGCGTCAAGTATCATGTTAACCGACTTACCACCCATGAACCCCGCCGAAATGGAGGCCCGCGCCGCCGAGGCCGAGTCGTTCCTCCGCTCCCTCGCCAGCCGCCATCGGTTGATGATCTTGTGCGATCTCCTCCAGGGTGAACGTTCCGTCGGCGACATGCTAACCCGCCTTGGCCTTACCCAGTCCAACCTGTCCCGGCACCTTGCGACATTGCGGGACGAAGGCCTGGTTGCAACACGGCGACAGGGCACGACCATTCACTACCGCATCGCCTCCGACCGAGTCCGGCCGATCCTGGAACAACTCTACAAAATATTCTGCACCGCATGAGCCATTTCACCCCCGTATCGGCCGCGATCGGTGGACTGTCGATCGGCCTGTCCGCCGCGTTGCTGTGGGTCGGCCTGGGCCGGATCGCCGGTATCAGCGGTATCCTCGCCGGC
Organism: Rhodospirillales bacterium; assembly: GCA_037139955.1. GTDB lineage: Bacteria > Pseudomonadota > Alphaproteobacteria > Acetobacterales > Acetobacteraceae > Rhodopila. Next base: position 26,702 of record JBAXFK010000016.1, on the reverse strand, counting down.
TTGCGCACCTCCGACCGGGGCTGGCGCGCCATGTTCTTGGCCGGCCTGATGGCAGCACCGATATTGTATCGTCTGGCGGGCGGAACGATCGACGCACCCATCGTCGATGCTTCGCCGTTTGTTATCGTCGTCGCAGGCTTACTTGTCGGCTTCGGTACGCGCCTCGGCAGCGGCTGCACCAGCGGTCACGGCGTCTGCGGCGTCGCTCGATTGTCCCCTCGCTCGATCGCGGCGACGGCGGTTTTCATGGCCGCTGCGATGGCGACCGTGTACGCCACGCATCGTCTTGGAGGGCGATAGACCATGCGCGCCCTGCTTATCGCAGCAATTGCCGGTTTGTTATTCGGCCTCGGGCTGACCGTTTCCACCATGATCGATCCGGGCAAGGTACTGGGATTCCTCGACATCGCCGGGGATTGCGACCCCAGCTTAATCTTTGTCATGGGGGGCGCCATTCCAGTCGCGGCGCTGGCTTATGCGTTCGGTCGCCGGGACAGGCCCGCGCCCCCGATCGCGATCGACCGGCGCCTATTGGTCGGGGCCGCTTTATTCGGGATCGGCTGGGGGCTGGTAGGTTTCTGCCCTGGGCCAGCTTTGGCAGCGTTGGCGTTCGGCAGTGCGAATACAATACTGTTCGTCGCCGCCATGCTGGCCGGCATGGCAGCATTCGAGGTGTGGAACCGGCGCGCCTAGCCCCGCCGGATATTTCAGAAATATGCGCCGGTCGCCTCGATCCGACCGATCGGTTGCTTCCGATACGCGGTGCGAATCTGGAACTGCCCAATCGCCACGTAATCTTTGCTGCGCTCGTAAGCCACAGACGAGCCGGGAACGAAATCGGTTTTCGCAATGTGCTCGGGCATGATGAATGGCACTGTGGCGCCACTCTTGGCGATCGCATCGATAAAGATCGGCAATTTCCGCGTCATCGCGATTTCGATCGTGCAGTAGTCGCCGGCGCACCTGCCCCGCAAGCTAGGCACGCAATCCTAAGCACGCACTGGCTCCCTGTATTTTGTTGGGGACCAGCATGAACCGGTTTTACCCGCCTTGCCAATCCATGCGCGCGACCGATTGCACACAGGCTTCGAAGACCGTTAGATTATGCCATTGATCGGGCGCATCGGCCGTTATCAGTGTGCCACCTGAGCCGAAAATCCCGGCCTCGATCATCAAATTATCGAACCGGCCGAACTGCTCGACCAGCAATCCATCGGCATCCCGCCAGCCACCCTCCGTCGCCATGGCGTCGCCGAGATACGTACGCGTTCGTTCCGAAAACGGTGTTGCAACCGTGGCGTAGCCGAACAGTGTCAAGCCCAGCGCTCGCGCAAAACCGATTTCGTAGACGGTGCCGGCATCGGCGCTGGGGCCACGAAACGGGGTCAAATTGGCAATGACCGCCCGACAGCTTCGGATATGGGCTTCGTTCCGCAACGCTATGCGCCGCCACAGCGGAAAACCCGCCCATTCCAATGGCTCGTCGGGATAGGCATCGAGCGGCGATACCCCGATCAGCCCATGCGCCGCGCAGATCGCTTTCTTGCGCGCTGCCCAGGCATCGGGGTCGGGCAAAAAAACATCGGGGCCGGCGAGGTAGACCCGAATGCTCAAGCTTCGAGCGCGGCGACACCTGGCAGGGTCTTGCCCTCCAGCCATTCCAGGAACGCTCCGCCAGCGCTGGAGACATAGGTAAGCTTGTCAATCTCGCCGGCCATGCGAAGGGCGGATACGGTGTCGCCGCCGCCAGCGACGCTACGAAGGCTGCCGGCCTGGGTAGCAGCGGCCACGGCATGGGCTAGCGCCATGGTCGCGGCTTCGAACGGCGAGGTTTCGAAGGCACCGAGCGGGCCGTTCCAAACCAGTGTCTTTATCGACGGCAGACGGTCGAGCAGCGCGGCAACGGATGCAGGTCCGACGTCCAGGATCATGGTATCGGCAGGCACGGCGGCGACCGGCACGATCTGAGTCGGCGGGTTCGGAGCGAAGGCGGTGGAGACCACGGCGTCGGTCGGCAGCACGATTTCGCAATTGGCAGCTTTGGCTTTAGCCAGAATATCCAATGCCGTGGCGTGCATATCCGCTTCTTGCAACGATTTCCCGACACCCAGGCCTTGCGCGGCCAGGAATGTGTTGGCCATGGCGCCGCCGATGACCAGCATGTCGACACGGCCGACCAGGTTGCCCAGCAATTCCAGCTTGGTAGACACTTTGGCACCGCCGACGATCGCCGCGACCGGGCGCGTCGGATTGCCCAGCGCCAGATGCAGCGCCTCCAGCTCGGCTTGCATCAAACGGCCGACGTAAGACGGCAGACAATGCGCCACCCCCTCGGTGCTGGCATGTGCGCGATGTGCGGCAGAAAATGCGTCGTTGACGAAGATGTCGGCCACGACAGCCAGTTCATTGGCGAAAGCAGAGTCGTTCTTTTCCTCGGCGGCATGATAGCGGGTGTTTTCCAACACCAAAACATCGCCATTCGCCATGGCCGCGACCGCTTGTTGCGCCACCGGTCCGATGCAATCGTCGGCGAACCCGACCGAACGACCGAGCACTTGGCCGAGCGCGATGGCCATGGGGGCGAGGGTCATTTCGGGAACCCGTTTGCCTTTCGGGCGGTCGAAATGGCTGCACACGACGACTTTCGCGCCTTTGCCGGACAGTTCGGCAATAGTCGGCGACAGGCGCTCGATGCGCGTGAGATCCGATATCTTACCGTCGCGAACGGGGACATTGAGGTCGGCACGCAACAATACGCGCTTGCCGACGACGTCGACACCATCGAGGCTGCGAAAGGTCATGGTGGTAACTCCGAAAGTCTCAGCTTGCGCCCATCAGCGCGGCGACATCGAGCATCCGGCAGGAGAAACCCCACTCGTTGTCGTACCAGCCCATGACGCGGGTCAACGCCCCATCCACCACCGCCGTCTGCGTCGCATCGAAGGTGCATGACGCCGAGGTGTGATTGAAATCGATGCCGACCAGTGGCAGCGTGTTGTAATCGAGCACCCCGCGCAATGCGCCCTTGGCGGCGTCCTGCATGGCGGCGTTGATTTCGTCCTTGGTCGCGGCCTTCGCGAGATTAACGTCCAACGACACGATCGATACGTTTTGCACGGGAATGCGGATCGATGTGCCGTCCAGCTTGCCTTTGAGTGCCGGCATCACCTGCCCGATCGAGCGCGCGGCCCCCGTCGATGTCGGGATCGCCGACACCGCCGCCGTCCGTGCTCGGCGTGCGTCGCGATGGGATCCGTCGAGCGTATTTTGATCGTTCGTATATGCGTGAATTGTCACCATGTAGCCGCGCAAAATGCCGAAATTCTCGTGCAGTACCTTCGCCATCGGGGCGAGGCAATTGGTCGTGCAGGACGCAGCGGAAATCACCGTCATTTCGGATTTCAGATCGTGGTTGTTCACACCGTAAACGATCATGGCGTCGACCCCGTCGCCGGGGGCGGAGATCAGTACTTTTCGTGCACCGACGGCAAGCAGCGGGGCGCATTTTTCCTTGCTGGTCAATGCGCCCGTGCATTCCATCGCAACATCAATACCGGTCATGTCCAACTTCGAAGGATCGCGCTCGAACGTGACCGGGATTGGACCGTAAACCTTGCCGGCATGACGGATGGTCAGAGTGTTGCCCGACACTTCCACTTGCCCATTGAAGCGGCCATGGGCGCTATCGTAGGCGAACAAATGCGCCACCGAATCCATGTTCATGCTGGGGGAGGCATTGATCTTGGTCGGCACCAAATCGGTGCGGCCTTCCTCGGCGACCGCGCGCAAAACCAGCCGTCCGATACGACCGAAACCATTGATTGCGACCGAAACGGCCATAGGTGGAATTCCTCTTGCTTTTAAGACAGACGTTTACGAACAGCAGCGGAAACAGCTTCAGCCGTAATGCCGAAGTATTTGTAAAGTTCTTCGGCGGGGGCGGAGGCACCGTAACCGGGCATACCGATGAACACGCCGTCTGTGCCGATGATACGTTCCCACCCGAAATCGCAACCGGCTTCGATGCCAACACGCAAACTGCCGCCCAGAACGGCTGCTTTGTAGGTTTCGTCCTGCTGCGCGAACAATTCCCAGCACGGCAGAGAAACAACGGCAACCGGAATGTTCTCACCGGCCAACATTTCGCGAGCTGCCATCGCGAGCGACACTTCCGAACCGGTGGCGATGAGCGTAGCCTGACGAGGGCCCTCCGCCTCGGCCAGGACGTAGCCGCCACGCGCGGAGCGGTTCTCGGCGATATCGGTGCGTAACGTGGGTAGAGCTTGCCGCGTGAGCACCAGCATAGACGGGCCGTCGGCACGTTTGACGGCGAGTTCCCAGCATTCCGCCGTTTCCAGCGCATCGGCCGGGCGGTAGACATGCAATCCGGGCATCGCACGCAAACTGGCGAGATGCTCGACCGGTTGGTGCGTAGGACCGTCTTCGCCCAGACCGATGGAATCGTGCGTCATCACATGGATGACCCGCTGATGCATCAGCGCGCCAAGACGGATGGCGGGGCGCATGTAGTCGGTGAACACGAAGAACGTGCCGGTATAGGGGATGATACCGCCATGCAACGCTAAGCCGTTGGCACAGGCGGCCATGCCGAACTCGCGGATGCCGTAATGGATGTAGCGGCCGGCATAATTGCCAGGGGAGATAAAGCCCATGCCCTTGACCAGCGTCAGGTTCGAGCCCGTCAAATCGGCCGAACCGCCGACCATATCGGGGGTCGAGGGGATCAGAGCTTCCAACGCTTTTTGACTGGATTGGCGGGTCGCGATCTTGGGACGATTGTCCGCGATATCTTGCTTCAATGCCGCCACGGCTTCGTGCCAGGTATCCGGCAGACGTCCGGCCATCGCACGCTCGAAATCGGCACGCTGGGCATGACGGGCGAGGCGCTTCAACCAGGAGCGGCGCGTGCTGGCACCGCGAGTGCCCGCAGCGTGCCAAAGTTCGTACAGATCGTCCGGCACGCCGAATGCCGGCTCCGTCCAACCCAGGAATTCCTTCGCCGCCTCGGCTTCCTTCGGCCCTAGTGGCGAACCGTGCGACCCGGAGGTGCCGGCTTTAGTCGGCGCACCCAAACCGATGATGGTCTTGCAAGCAATCAGCGTCGGCTTGCGCGACCGCACCGCGAACGACATAGCCGCCGCGATTCGATCCGGATCGTGCCCGTCGACCTGCCGTATCGCCCACCCGGCGGCAGCGAATCGCTTCAACGTGTCTTCGGAAGTCGACAGGTTCGTCGCGCCGTCGATGGAAATGCTGTTATCGTCCCACAGGACCGTCAGTTTTTCGAGTTGCAGATGCCCAGCGAGGCCAATGGCCTCATGGCTTACACCCTCCATCAAGCAACCGTCGCCAGCGATGACCCAGGTACGGTGATCCACCAGCGACTTGCCGTAGCGCGCCGCCATATGGCGTTCGGCCAATGCCATGCCCACTGCGGTGGCCAGGCCTTGGCCCAAAGGCCCAGTTGTACACTCGATCCCCGGATGCTCTCCGAACTCCGGATGCCCGGCACAGGGGGAGTGCAACTGTCGGAATTGTTTGATTTCGTCGATGCCCATGCCGGCATAGCCGGTCAAATGCAGCACCGAATACAGCAACATCGATCCATGCCCAGCCGAGAGCACGAACCGGTCGCGGTCCGGCCAGCGGGGATCGGCGGCGTCGTATTTCAGAAAGCGCGACCAGAGCACGGTCGCCACATCGGCCATGCCCATGGGCATACCGGGATGGCCCGACTTGGCCGCCTCTACTGCGTCGATCGACAACGCTCGGATGGCATCGGCCATGCGACGGGTTGGGGTCTCTCCGCGCGCCCGAACCGCCACTTGCTGTGCAAGGGCGGGGTTGTCCGCGTTGGTCTCGGCCATGGAAGCCATGCGTACTCCTTCAGCCGCCCGTTCGATACACCCGGAGGGTCTGTGGCGCGGTATTTGCCAGCGCTATAAGGCAGGATCGTGGCATTCTCAACTGCCGCCGGGAACCCAACCTTCCTCGAAAAACAGATCGCGCCAATTCTCTGGTTTGACCTTGATCATTCCGATACGATACATGAACGATGCGATCGGGAAAACGCCGTGCGGAGTCGTCTCCCAACGCTGACCGAACTCCCGAATCATGTCTTCCGCCTCGTGCGCATCCACCTTCTCCCGAGCAAGGGCGAGATAGGCGCGCGCGGCGCGGGGGGCGTCGGTGTGAATGATGTCCATGGCTTGTTCGAGCGCGGCGCGGAATGCTTTCAACAAGATCGGGTTCGATTCGTAGAATTTCTTGCCGGTCCAAATCAGGCCGTGACTGAGCTGTCCGGGGAAAATATCCTCCTTTGTCAGAACGACATGAGCGTTCGGGACACGCAATTCCGCCTGATAGAATGGGGCGCTGCTGAAATGGGCGTTGATCTCGCTATGCCCGGATAGCATAGCTGTCAGCGCATCCGGATGGGACAACGAAACTTCCAGCGGGTCGAGGCGCCCGTGCTGGCCGGGCCCCCAAAGCTTCTCTGCCGCCATCGCGATCAGGATCGATTGGATCGACGCTTTCACCGCCGGCACCGCGATACGATCGACGTTGGTGAAGTCGGCGATGGTTTTGACCGCCGGATTGCGGCTGACCAGCATGCCGGGGATCGCGCCGTGCGAGGCGATTCCCTTCACATCGACCAGCCCTTTGCCCTTGGCCCACAGAATAATGAAAGCGGGCATACCGGTTGCGCTGATGTCGATATTCCCCGAAAGCAGCCCATCGGTGACAACCGCGCCGTTTGCGGACACGGTCCACTCGACCCTCACTGGGGGCAACCCCGCCTTTTCCGCCTGTGCCTCGATCAGATGCTCGTGCTGCATGACCTCCAAAGCGAGGAACGACATGCCGGGCTGCATCCCCACGCGCAGCAACTGCGTCTCGGCGCGCACAGCACCGGACAGTAGCAGCAGTGCAGTGAGCAGAAGACTGCGGATCATGCCGGCCAAGCCGCCGGATGGTGACCCAGTGGCACCGGCGGCCGCGCCCAGAATGTCGGCGTTTCCGACATTTTCACAATCGGAGCGAGGTAACGGATGGCGCCGAGCGGCGAGTCGACCGTGGTGCAAAGGCGGGCGATGGCTTCGTCGGAGAGGTCGGCGGGAACGGACTCGTACGCCGCACGCGGCATAACGCCGCGATCGACAATCCACCGGTCGGCGGTGGCGAGGCTTGCGCGCACTAGCCAACTCCCGCCCTCCGTCGCTCGGCGGGCTAAGGCGACCATGGCGCCGTAGGCCAACAGGTTGCCGCCGACATAGTCGATGGCGGACACCGGAAGATGCTTCGGGCCGTTCTCGTCACGGGACGCATCGGCCATGCCGCTCGCCGCCTGCACGACGGTGTCGTAGCCGCGCCGATTGCGCCAAGGCCCGTCGTGGCCCCAGGCGCTCAACGTTACATAAATCATGCCAGGATGCCGCTCGGCCAGTTCTTGCGGCCCGAAACCACGGCCAGCAAGCGTACCGGGGCGGTAGGATTGGGTGAATATATCGCAGGAGCCGACGAGTTCGCGCAGCTTGGCATGCTCGTCTTTCTCTCGCAGATCGAGGCGTGCCGACAGCTTGCCGATGCCGGTATCGAGGTCCATCTGCCCCGAATCCGCCAACCCGATCCGAGTAATCTTCAACACATCCGCCCCATGTTCGGCCATCGTGCGCGACGCCGTGGGGCCGGCGATGACGCGGGTGAGGTCGAGGACGCGAATCCCGGACAAGGGCCGATCGCCCTGGGGCAGCTTCTTCGGCTTGGCGTCGCCGATCTTGATAACCTCCACCGCCGGCATCAGTGCGACGGCAGCGGCGTGCGGATGGCGATTCCACTCCCCATGCGTGCGCACGAAGGATCCGACTGCCCCCCCTTCGTGCAAGGCGGTTTCCAACGCTTCCCCGTCCCAGCCGGAAATGGCTTCCTTAACTGCGTTGTAATCGTCGGGAACGCCCAGAATTTGCAGCGCCTTATCGCGCAAGTTGGGGAAGTTGGTGTGCAGGAACACCCAGCGATCGTTTTTTGCCGGGTAGAACTTCATCAGGGGCGCGAATTCGCGATCGCAGGGCTTGCCCCCGATTTCCATATATTTGCCGCTGCGCAGGGAAATCGCCGCCGCCGGCACGTCGACCGATACCGACTGTTTGCGTTTAGTCTTGAGGCGCCATAGCTCCGACGCCGCGATCCCAGTGGCGGCCAGCACGGCCGCGCCAGCGGTGCCGATGCGGTAGCGCGTGGGCAGGATCGGATCGTCCCCCGTTATCGCGACGCGATCGGCCAAGCCGCGCGGTAGGCTCGCGAGGTCGAGCAGTTCGTCAAGTGCTTCGTATGCCAGCCCGCGCTTATCGGCCATTTCGGACTATCCTTCGGTTGCTTGGCCTATGATTCTGGCCGGCATCGCGCGCGCCGGCAAGACGGCGCGATATGTCGGGATATTTTACAGGTCGGCCGGATGTTATGCGCAGATGGAACAATAACTCCCTCAATTATCGTCGATTCCGGAATTTGCATGGCGTTTGCATTGCAACCGCCGACTGTTTGGGGAAGCGGTCGCACCGCAACGGGAGAATACGCTAATGTCAAAAAATGGGAGTATACGCACCCGCCTGATTTATACAGGCTGGGTTTTGGCGGTCGCGCTCGTTGGAATCGCCGCTTACCGATGGGCGCCGCACGCCGCGAACCTGTTGGCACTCTGGATTATCCTGTCGGTACCATTGGGTATCGCGGTCGGGCACTGCGCGCTCAACGAACGGTAGGATCAGACCTCTTCCACTTGCTCCACACCGGGCAGCACTTTCAGGGCCTGCGCCAGTCGCGGGGTGACGCTGTAGCCACCGGGCAAGGCGATCTCGACACTTTGTTCGATGCCAACACGCGGGATTAGCGTGATACGACCCTTGCCGCCGCCTTCGCGGGCCAATATGTCGCGAATATGCGGGATTGCCGCCGTTTCGCTCAACCAGATCCGCATCGATGCGCCCGCCGCCGCAGCGGCTTTGTCCAACGCGGCCACGTCGTTGGCAGTCACCCGCATCGTCTCGCCTTCGAGTTTCAACTCGGCACCGACCAAAATATTGGTGCCCTGTGTCAGCACATCGCGGGACCGTCCGAGCACTTCGCTGAAACAGGTCACCTCGATGGAGCCGGAAGCGTCGGAAATCCGCACCCAGGCCATCCGGCTGCCTTTACTGGTAATACGTTCTTTGATGGCCACCACGGTGCCGGCGAGTTTGACCGTCCGCATACCCGCCTTTGCTTTAGCCTCCGCGTCAGCGGAGCGGATAACGCCGAGCCGGCGGAGGGCTTGGGCGTAGGTGTCGAGTGGGTGGGCAGTGAGGTGGAAGCCGACGGCATCGGCCTCGAACGCGAGGCGTTCCAGCGGCGCCCAGTCCGGAACGTCCGGCAGGCGGATGGGTTCGGCGGTGGTGGAAGTCGCCGGGCCGCCGAACAGACCGATTTGGCCGCTGGCTTTTTCCTCCCGATTGGCCTGAGCCCGGCGGACAATCGTTTCCGCCACCGAAAAGAGCCGCGCCCGATTTTTCTCCAGCGAGTCGAAACCGCCGGCACGGATGAGGTTTTCGAATTGCGCCTTGTTGATTTGTTTCGGATCGACGCGCGAGGCAAGATCGGCAAGATCGACAAACGGCTTTTCGCCGCGCGAAACAACCAGCGATTCCATCGCCGCTAAACCCACCCGTTTGATGGCGGCAAGGGCGTAACGGATCGCCAGCGTGCCGTCTTCTTGCCGTTCCACCGAATAATCGGCAGCCGAGGCATTGATGTCGGGCGGCAACACGACGATGTGGCTGCGTTCGGCTTCCTGCTTCAACGCCGCCAATCGGTCGGTGTTGTTCATTGCAAGGCTCATGCACGATGCGATGAACACTTCGGGATGGTTGGCTTTGAGCCAAGCTGTTTGATACGCGACCAGCGCGTAAGCGGCTGCGTGCGATTTGTTGAAGCCGTAATCGGCAAATTTAGCCATAAGATCGAACACTTCGGTCGCCTTGGCCGGGTCGATACCGCGCTCGATGGAGCCTTTTTCGAAGATGGCGCGCTGCTGCTCCATTTCCTTGGCGATTTTCTTACCCATGGCGCGACGCAGCAGGTCGGCGCCGCCGAGGGAATATCCCGCCATCGTCTGCGAGATCTGCATCACCTGTTCCTGATAGACCATGATGCCATAGGTTTCGCCAAGAATATCCGCGATAACCGGATGCGGCGGCTCCCATTTTTCGCCGTGCTTGCGGCGGCAATAATCGGGAATATTGGCCATCGGGCCGGGACGATAAAGCGCGACGGCGGCAATCAGGTCTTCGAAACGATCGGGGCGCATTTGACGCAACGTATCGCGCATGCCCTGGCCTTCCATCTGGAACACCCCGCCGGCATCGCCACGTGCCAACATCTCATAGGTTTTCTTGTCGTCCAGCGGCAGATGGTCGAGATCGACCTCGATGCCGAGCTTGCGAAGGTAGCCCTTGGCGCGATCGAGTATTGTAAGGGTGGTCAATCCCAAAAAATCGAATTTCACCAGCCCTGCTTGTTCCACGTATTTCATGGAATATTGCGTAACCAGGAAATCGGATTTCGGATCCTTATAGAGCGGCACCAATTCCACCAGCGGCCGATCGCCGATCACCACGCCGGCGGCATGGGTCGAAGCATGGCGATAAAGACCTTCCACCTGCAACGCGATTTCGATCAAGCGGCCGATAGCTTCATCTTCATCGCGCAACGCTTGCAGCCGAGGCTCGCCTTCGACTGCCTGCGCCAGCGTAACGGGTTTCGCTGGATTGTTAGGGATCAGCTCGGCGACTTTATTCACCTGTCCATACGGCAATCCCAACACCCGGCCCACATCGCGCACCGCCGCTCGGGCTTGCAGCTTACCGAATGTAATGATCTGCGCAACGCGATCGCCGCCATATTCGTTGCGAACATACTCGATAACGCGATCCCGCCCTTCCTGGCAGAAGTCGATATCGAAATCGGGCATCGATACACGTTCGGGGTTCAGGAACCGTTCGAACAGCAGATTGAATTGCAAGGGATCCAAATCGGTGATCGTCAACGCCCAGGCCGCCACCGAACCCGCACCCGACCCACGACCGGGACCGACGGGAATGTCATTGGCTTTCGACCACTGGATGAAATCGGCAACGATCAGAAAGTAGCCGGAAAATCCCATATTCGCGATAACATCGAGTTCGTAGTTCAGTCGCTCGATATATTTCGCCCGCTTGGCATCGTCGGCCTTTATGTCGTCCATGCGGCGTTGCAAACCCTCGGCCGCCATGGCGCGCACGGTTTCTTCTTCCGTCGCACCGTCCCGCACCTTGGGGCATGTGGGCAGTAGCGGCTTGCGAGTCTCCGCCATGATCGCGCAACTTCTGGCGAGGGCGAGCGTGTTGTCGCAAGCCTCCGGCAAGTCCGCAAACAGCGCCCGCATAACCGTTGCCGGTTTGAACCAATGCTCTGGAGTGACGCGACGGCGATCCTGTTCGGACAGCATCCGCCCCTCGGCGATGCACAGCAGGGCGTCGTGCGCCTCGTGCATGTTCGGGGTGGCAAACAAACAGTCGTTTGTGGCGACTAGCGGTAAGCCTTTCGCATCGGCCAGGGCGATCAGGCCCGGTTCGATGGCCCGGTCGATGTCCAGGCCGTGGCGATGCAGTTCCATCATCGTGCGCCCGGGGAAGGCTTCAAGCATCATGGCTAGCAGGCGCTCGGCGTCGGATTTCTGGCCCTCTGCCAACATGCGCCCGATCGGGCCGGTGGTACCGCCGGTCAACAGCAGCAAGCCGGCACTATTCGCAGCGATGCGGCCCCAAGCCTGCTGCGGCTTCAAGCTGGGGTCGGTGTCGAGAAACCCTTGACTCGACAGTTTTTGCAAATTGGCGAGCCCGAGCGCATTTTGGGCGAGAAGTACGATCGGGTCGGGGGCGAGACGGGCGTTGTCGGACCGTGCCAACGCGACTTGGCAGCCGACGATGGGCTGAATGCCCTTGCCCGTGCAATACTGCGAGAATTCGAGCGCGCCGAACAAGTTGCCGGAGTCCGTGATCGCCACCGCCGGCATATTCGCGTCCTTGGCCAATGCGGCGAGTTTGTCGACGCGGATCGCCCCCTCGGAAAGGGAGTACGCCGAATGAGCGCGAAGGTGGACGAAATCTGCGTGGGGCATGGAAGGAAGATAGGGGGCCGGGGGAGTCGGGGAAAGGGCGAAGTTGCCTCGGGATGCCTAGCTTTCTAGCCGGCCGGAGCCACAACGCAGGCATCCCGCGCTCCAGCGGCTGCGCATATGCGGATGGAGATAATGTCGCCTGTCAAATCGTTTTGGAACGCGCGGCGTTGTTTTTGTTTCTCAACCATATCGGCAGGCTTCGCCCGATCGACCGACAACCCGCGTCACCCCACCTTCCCGATCGCCCACTTGACATGCTGCGGCCCGTCCGCCAGCCCGTGCAGCACCACCTGCTCGGTCCGCCGAGGCGTCGCGCCGCCCAAATAAATACTTTCCTCCAACGATAACCGAGCATGATCGGCCCGCAATCGCCAACCGCCCCCGGAGCGTAAACGGAGCAGGACAGCCTCCCCGTCCTGTTGCAGGCTTGCTTGCACATCCGGGTGCAAATGAAAGCGAAGGGCGAAGGCGTGCGGCTCGGCGGACTCGATAACGTCCTCCCCGCGAATATCTTCGCCGCTTTCGGACACATAAAGTCTCCGGCGATGCACAGCGCCGAAGGGTTTCATCCAGCCATCGTGATGCGCTTCCAGCCAATGGGCGCCGTTCGCCTCCTGCCGTTGTGCTTTCACATCCGTCGGGCGACGACCCAGGCCGTCGGGCCGCAGTTCGCTGCTATTATGATCGGCGATCGTCAACGTGGAATGCGCAGCAGTCGCACGAGCGGCATCGCGCCAGTCGGCGGAACCGGCGGGGAAGGCACCGCAATTCACAATCAAGCGGTCGCGGCCGATCGATAGCTCCATCGCCAAGGTGCCAGCATGGGCGTAACGGTCCACCCCGTGCGGCGGCGGAGCACCGCAATCGACGATCAGCACGCTGCGACTGGCCTGGAGCCGCTGAAATCCGCCATCCGACAAGGCCGAGGGGCCGCGTCCACCGCGCCCGGCCTGGGTCAACACCTGATCGATCAAGGCGCCGCTTTCCTCCCGGCTGCCATTGAAAAGCGCCAACCCGCCATCGCCGTGTCGCAGCACGCGCAGGGCCGGGGCCATCCGTTCGATGGCATTGGTCAGCGCACCCGGCGGCTGAGTTTGCCCAGCTTGCAACAACGCCCGAATTTCCGTCAGGTCCTGCAAGGCGGCCAATTGCGTGGCAGGGCTTCGCTCCACATGGCAACCGTCCGGCAACACTTGGCGCATGATCTCCTGCGGCAAAAACCGCAGCGCGCGGGCCATGAAACCCGCGTGTTCCGGCAACGCCACCGCAGCGGCGATCAGTCCTTTCAACGCAGTCAGCGCGCGCGCGTCGATTTCCTCCGCCGGCAGGGCGGCGGACAGGCTACGCGCGTCGGACACCAGCCGCGCCATCAGCTTCTGACGAAATGCGTCGTCGGCGGTCGCGGCGAAGAAGTCGTAATGACCGAGCCACGCGGCGATGCGAGCGCCGACCACGTCGGGGCGATAGGCGATGGCATCGGGCGGCGGCGCGGCGATCCACTCCGACACCAGCAATCGCGCACGGAGCCGGGCGGCGTCGGTGCCTAGCATCCGTAGATCGCGTAGCCACGAGAAGCCGTGCGCATGGGCACGGAGCAAATTGGATCCCACGATAACGTGCCAGCCGCCGGGCGTCAGTGGGCGGGTAGCGCCGCCGAGTTCGAGCTCCCCGCGGAGGACCCGCGCGCCGTGGTCGGGATCGCCCGGCCAGGGATCGCGCACCGGCAGCGCAGGGGCATCCGGCACTCGGCCCATGCGCAGGCTGGGCAAGCGCGCCATGGTGCGGCGGGCGCCGCGCAGCCAGTGTCGGGGATCGACCGGGATCATGCGGCGGGCCGCAGTGCCGCGATGGCAGCGGCGTAATCGGGGGCACCGAACACGGCGGTGCCGGCAATCAAGGTGTCGGCCCCCGCGTCGACCGCAGCGCGCGCGGCGGCGGGGCCGATGCCGCCATCGACCGCCAAGGCAATCGGGCGACCGACCGCGTCGATCGCACCGCGCAAAGCGGCGATCTTGGGCAGTTGCGAAGGCAGGAACTGTTGCCCGCCAAATCCTGGGTTCACCGACATCACCAGCACGATGTCGGCCAAATCCAACATCCATGCAATGGACTCCGGCGGAGTCGCGGGATTCAAAACGAGCCCCGCCTTCTTCCCCAACGACCGAATCAGTTGCAAGGTTCGGTGCGGGTGCGCACCGGCCTCGGGATGGAACGAGATATGATCGGCCCCGGCATCGGCAAAAGCCCGCACGTAGGCATCGACGGGTTCGATCATCAAATGCACGTCGAACGGTAACTTCGAATGCTTCCGCAGCGCTGCCAACACCACAGGCCCGAAACTTATATTGGGCACGAAATGGCCGTCCATGACGTCGAGATGCAGCCAATCGGCGCCAGCGGCTTCGATTGCCGCCACTTCCTCCCGGAGCCGACCGAAGTCGGCCGCAAGCAGACTGGGTGCGATAACGATCCGACGAGCGTGCGCAGGTAGCATGTCCAACGTTCTAGACAGCGACTCCGGCCGGTTACAAGCGTCGTCAGTCCCGAATAAGCCGTGCGGCGAAGAATCCGTCCATGCCGCCGCGCTCCGGCCAGAGTGCGGGATGGGTGCGGAAATAGCCCTCTGCGGTGCGTGCTTCCGGCAGCACCGCCAGTTCCTCGGCCGTAAACGGGTCCGGGCGGAGACCGGGGACGGCGGCAACCCGCAGTTCCCCTTCTTCCGGTTGCAACGAGCATACAGCGTATATTAGCCGCCCGCCCGGCTTTAACATCGCGGCGGCGGCGACGAGCAACCGGTCCTGCGCCTGGATCAACGTCTTGATATCGCTGGCTCGCTTGAGATGCGGCACGTCGGGATGACGCCGAATGGTGCCGGTGGCGCTGCATGGGGCGTCGAGCAAGATCGCGTCGAATTTTTCCTCCGGCGGAGACCAAATCGTCGCGTCGGCCTGCACGAGGGCGGCGTGCAGGCCCCAATGCGTTAGGTTCTCGGCCAGCCGGGTCAAGCGGTTGGGATCGCGTTCCAGCGCGGTGACATGCGCCCCGGCTGCGGCAAGCTGCCCGGTCTTGCCACCCGGCGCCGCACAGAGATCGGCAACTTTCTCCCCAGGACGGGCGGCCAGCAGCTTTGCCGGCATCGCAGCAGCGGCATCCTGCACCCATAGCGCGCCCCGATCGAAGCCGGGAATATCGGCGACGCGAGTGCCTGCTGGGAATCGAACCGACCCCGTAGGGAGCAATTCTGCGCCCTCCGGCAGGTCGGTACCCGGCTGCAATGTGCAATCCAACGCTGCCTCCAGCCGATGCGCCATCGCAATCGCTCGGGCATTCGCCCCCCACGACGCCCAGAGCCATGGCGGGGTGTCGAGGCGAGGGCCATCCAACGCATCCAAGGCTTCCGTTCCGGCGGCGGCGACCTTACGCAGCACCGCATTGGTCAATCCAGCAAAGGGCGTGAGCTTTTTTGTCTTGGCCAGCGCCACGGCGGTGCCGACGGCGGCATGAATCGGCGTGTCGAGCAGCAACAGCCCGGCCGCGCCCAACCGCAGCACGTTGCGCACGGGCAGCGGCGGCTCTTTGCGCAAGAACGGCTCGATTAACGCGTCCAGCGTGCCGGCACGGCGCAAAACGGCAGCCGCCAAGCGGTGTGCGGCGGAGCGATCGCGCTGGTCCGATTTGGGAAGGGCAGTCAACGCCTCCTCCAACGGGCGACCGCGCTCGAGGACGGCGGTCAAAAGGTCGAAAGCGGCTTCGCGGGTGGGATCGGACATGCGGGGGTTGTGCGCCTGGGCGCGGCGATTGGGTAGGGGGTGAGTGGGATGCCCGCGTCGCCCGCAACCGAGCCGGGCGGTCGCCATTGTCCGAACACAAGCGCCCGCCCGCAAAAACACCCCCTACTCAAACCCCGCTCTTGACATTCTTCCCGTCCCGGCCTTTTTACGCCGCCTGCCGTGTAGGGGTGTAGCTCAATTGGCTAGAGCGCCGGTCTCCAAAACCGGAGGCTGGGGGTTCGAGACCCTCCACCCCTGCCAGCGGGCTTTCCAAAAGCGCGCTCGGCAGGTATACTAAGCGCGATTTCAAGGAGTTATGGCGGCGTGGCGTTCGAACCGGCGAAATTCTTCCGCGAAGTGCGGAGCGAGGTGATGAAGGTCACCTGGCCCTCGCGCAAGGAAACGCTCGTCACCACTGGACTGGTGTTCGCCATGGCGGCCGTGACCGCGATCTTTTTCTTCGTGGTCGATCAAGTCATCGGCCTCGGGGTCCGCGCGCTGTTCGGCATGAGCGTCTGAGAAGGTAACCGACTGTCATGGCGAAGCGTTGGTATGTGGTTCACGTCTACTCGGGCTTCGAAAAGAAGATCGCCGAGCAGATTAAGGCTCAGGCGGAGCAGAACGGCCTCGGCGAGCAATTCGACGAAGTGCTGGTCCCGTCGGAAAACGTCGTGGAAGTCCGTCGCGGCGTAAAAGTCAGCAGCGAGCACAAATTCTTCCCAGGCTACGTCCTAGTGAAGATGGAACTGACCGACGACGCGTGGCATCTGGTCAAAAACACCCCCAAAGTAACGGGCTTCTTGGGCAGCAAAACCAAGCCCAGCCCGATCCCCGAATCGGAAGCCGAACGCATCCTGAAGCAGAGCCAGGAAGGCGTCGAACGTCCTCGCCCCGCCGTTCTGTTCGACATCGGCGAGCAAGTCCGCGTGTCCGACGGCCCCTTCGCCAGCTTCAACGGCACCGTCGAGGAAGTGGACGAGGAAAAAGGCCGCCTCAAGGTCAGCGTATCCATCTTCGGCCGCTCCACCCCGGTGGAGTTGGAATACAGCCAAGTCGAGAAGGTCTAGCTTTTCCGGTCCAGCACGTAGATCGGCGAGTGCGTGACGGCGATAGATTTCGCGGGGAAATGGCTGGCTCCGTTTTCCCCCGGCCAGAACCGTGACGAGATGCTAGAGCGGGTGGGCATTCGATCGTCGGCAATGCCAATTTAGTTGGGTTTCGGCGGCGTACGCCGCCTCCTATCCCAAGACCCCCAGCGCCGCTCTTACTCCGAATTCCCCCGGCAACGCGCCCTTGGGGAATAACCGTGTCACGTGGCCGATCTTGCGCCCCGGTCGTGCCTCTTGCTTACCGTAGTGGTGCGGGATCAAGCCGGGCGACGCCACGATCGTAGGCCACAGCGCGGCTTCTGCCGGCCCTACCAGATTCTTCATAACCGCATCCGAGTGCCGCACCGCCGGCGGGAGCGGCAGCCCGGCGATGGCCCTTATATGCGCCTCGAACTGGCTCATAGTGCAGGCGTCGATCGTCCAGTGACCGGAGTTATGCGGCCGCGGCGCAACCTCGTTTGCCAGCACACGCCCATCGCGGTCGACAAACATCTCCACCGCCAGCAGCCCGACCAGATCCAACGCGCCAGCCACGTCCGAGGCAATACGCTGGGCGGCCTCGTCGATCTCGGCGGAGATGCGAGCCGGTGCGAGGGTAATGTCCAGGATGTGGTCGCGATGGCGATTTTCCACCGTATCGAACGCGGATACCGAGCCATCGGCGCCCCGGGCGATCACGACGCTGATTTCTCGGGCGAAGTCGACGAACCCTTCTAGGATCAAGGGCTTGGGGGACAGGCGTTCGAACGCCGGGGTAAGATCCTCGAGAGAGCGCAGCATCGCCTGCCCCTTCCCATCGTAGCCCAACCGGGTCGTCTTCAACACCGACGGCAGCCCCAGCTCGGCGACTGCAGCTTGCAGTTCCGCCAGGGTTTGCACGACGCGCCAGGGGGCCGTGGCGACGCCGGCGTCATTCAAAAACGATTTTTCTGCGACGCGATCCTGGCTGATACGCAGAATCGACGGGGCGGGGCGCACCGGTTTCAACGATGCCAGTAGGTCCAGTCCCTCGGCGCTGACATTCTCGAATTCGAAGCTGATCACGTCCACAGCGCCGGCGAAGGCGCGCAAGGAGCCCGGGTCCTCGTAGTCGCTAACGGTAACAGCATGGCTGACTTGGGCGGCGGGGCTGTCTTCCTCGCGCGTCAGGATATGGCAGCGGTAGCCCAGGCGGGCCGCAGCGAGCGCCGACATGCGACCAAGTTGCCCGCCGCCGACCAAACCGATGGTGGCGTTGGGCGGCAGAGCCCCCATCATGCCGGCTCGTCGACCGGTTCGAGGGCGACTGCGGCGGTCTGTTCGGCCCGCATGGCATCCAACCGTTCGGCGACACCAGGATCGTGGAGCGCCAAAATCGACGCCGCCAGCAGTGCCGCGTTCACCGCCCCCGCTCGGCCGATTGCCAGGGTTGCGACGGGAATGCCGGCCGGCATTTGGACGATGGATAAAAGACTGTCCTGCCCCCGCAGCGCGTGCGACTCGACCGGCACGCCCAGCACCGGAAGCGGTGTCCAGGCCGCGCACATACCGGGCAGATGCGCCGCGCCCCCTGCCCCTGCGATAATCGCATGCAGCCCGCGTGCGCGGGCCGTGGTGGCATACTCCCGCAACCGGTCTGGGGTCCGATGGGCCGATACGATCCGAGCCTCGTAGGCGATACCGAGGCGGTCGAGCATGTCAGCGGCGTTACGCATGGTGGGCCAGTCCGACTGGCTCCCCATGATGATCCCTATGCGAGGGGGGGTGGTGTCCATCTCAGGCGATGTTATCGGGGATCAGGCGACTTTCCAGCCAGCCGACCTCGTCCTTCAGCATCAATTTGCGCTTTTTCAGCCGCTGCAAGTGCAGTTGGTCGGACGCGACCCCTTGGTCGGCCAGACGGGCGATCACCGTGTCGAGATCACGGTGCTCGCTACGCAGTTCGTGCAACTTCCGCAGTAGCGAATCCCGGTCGGTCAGCATACTTGCATCCTACCACAAATTTTTCTGTCGCACATGCCCCCAGCACTGCCGATTTGTCTGGTTCGACGTGCGGCAACCGCGTTACGCTTCGCTGCCACGGCAGTGGCCGTGCGCATCGATCCGGGACTAAACGGAGGTACAACGCCCATGAGCTATTCGACCCGTCTGGAAGCCCTGAAGCAGCGCCATGCGTCGCTGGAAACACGGATACAGGATGAGGACCACCGCCCCCGACCCGACAGCGGCACCCTAACGCGATTGAAACTGGAGAAACTGCATCTGAAAGAAGAAATCGAAAAAATCGGTTCCTTGGTCCACTAGCGTCAGGCGGCTTCGTCCGCCTCGGGCGGCGGGGGCTGCGGCACGGTCCGGCCCTCCCGCTCCAAGCGCTCATTCGCAAGCGACACGGCACCGTTCAGGTCGCCCTGGCTGCACAACCCAAGAATGACCGGGTCGCGCGGCTTGATGTTCGCGCTGTTCCAATGGGTGCGATCTCGCACTTTTTGGATGGTTTCCTTGGTGGTGCCCATTAGCTTGCCCACTTGCGCTTCGGTCAGCTGCGGGTAATTGCGCAGCAGGTATGCGATACCGTCCGGGCGGTCGTTCCGCTTCGCCACGGGCGTATACCGCGCACCGCGCAAGCGCTTGGGCGCCGGCAGCGTCGACGCGATCAGCTTCAACCGAGCGGCGGGATCGGCCTCGCACCGCGCGATGTCGGCAGCCGTCACTTGGCTGTTGGCGACCGGGTCGTAACCCACGATGCCCTGCGCCACTTCGCCGTCCGCGATCGCCTGGATCTCGAGCGGATGCATTCCGCAGAAATCGGCGATCTGCGTGAAGGTCAGAGCGGTTTTTTCGATCAGCCACACGGCGGTGGCCTTCGGCATCAGCGGCATGGACATGGTTTCTAACTTTCCGGGGCGCGCTTCGTCTGATCTGCTTGTCTAGCCGGCGGCGCGGCAAGGGGCGGGGTATGACAAGCCCCCCGTCCCCGGTCAAGCAGTTCTGCAACGCATTTTGGCCATTTGCTCCCTGCAAGGGCCTGATATCGTATCGGTCTAACGCCCACCTCATGGAGTGAACGATGGCCGAAGACGACGATAGCCCGATCCGCAAGCGAATCAGGCTCGAAAAACTGCCGCTCGACACGCTCGGTATCGACGAGCTGCGCGACTACATTGATGAGCTGAACGCCGAAATCGCGCGAGTCGAGGCCGATATCGGCCGCAAACAAAACCACCGCAGCGCAGCGGACGCGTTCTTCAAACGGCCGTAGACGCCCGCCCCACCGCAGTAGCGGGGCGGGCAGAACGGTTACGCCGCCTGGGCGGTCGGAATCGGATCGTTCGCGATCGCCGCCGGAGTCGCGCTGCCAATCTGGATGCGGCGCGGCTTCAACGCTTCCGGCACCACACGCTTCAGCAATACGTGCAGCAAGCCGTTCTGTAGGTCCGCACCCTCGACCACCACATGGTCGGCGAGCACGAAACGCCGCTCGAACGGACGCCCGGCAATGCCGCGATACAGCAACTCGACTTTCGGCGTATCGACGGCAACGCGACCGGTGATCACCAACGTGTTGTCCTTGGCGACCAAATCCAGGTCGGACGGACCGAAGCCCGCCACCGCCATCGTCAGACGGTACGAATCGTCGCCTGTTCGTTCGATGTTATACGGGGGATAGCTAGCTTCCGCAGTTGTGGCCGCAGTATTGGCCAACCGCGCCAGACGGTCGAAACCGATGGCGGAACGGAACAGCGGGGAGAAATCGAACGTGCTCATGGAAAACCTCCTGCGAGTAGCAAGGTTGCAATCTCGGGCCGCTCGGGATCGAGCCGACCCTGGTTCGGTCTCCGGAACCCTTCATAAGGCATTCCGGACACCGCTGAGATGGTAAACCCGCCAGCCCCTCGCAAGAGGGTTGAGACGAAAAAATTTAGGCTTTGATGCCCAAGCCGGCGAACTTCTTGTTGAACTTGGCGACTTGGCCGCCTGTGTCCATCATTCGCTGCACGCCGGTCCACGCCGGATGCGACTTCGGGTCGATGTCCAGCCGCAGCGTGTCGCCGGGCTTGCCCATGCAGGAACGGGTTTTGTAGGTCGTCCCATCCGTCATGATGATGGTAACTTCGTGGTATGTGGGGTGAATGCCCGGCTTCATAGCGGTCGTCCTATAGAGATGGCGCCATCGATCCCGACCGACAGCGCGAAGGGGCGGCATATAGCGGGGTGCGGGGTGCGGCTCAAGAGGCGATTGAATCGGGGATGCATGGGATTCGGGGGGATTATCTTACGAATTCCGGGAATCCCCGATCCTCCCTAGTGGCCCCTTGCCCGCTCCCGCAATTCGAACTTTTGGATTTTGCCGGTCGAGGTCTTGGGCAGCGGCCCGAACGACACATGCCGGGGCGCTTTGAAATGCGCCATATGCTGGCGGCACCACGCGATTATTTCCCCCGATGTCGTTTTGGCCCCGGCCTTCAGGGTTACGAAGGCCTGCGGCGTCTCCCCCCATTTGTCGTCGGGCCGCGCGACCACGGCGGCTTCCATCACGGCGGGATGCTTGTACAGAACCTCCTCGACCTCCAAGGACGAGATATTCTCGCCACCGGAAATGATAATGTCCTTCGCGCGGTCCTTGATCTCCACATACCCGTCGGGATGCATCACTGCGAGGTCGCCGGAATGGAACCAGCCGCCTTCGAACACCTCATCGGTAGCGGAGGGATTTTTCAAATAGCCCTTCATCACCGTGTTGCCGCGCAGCATCAGCTCCCCCATCGACACACCGTCGGCGGGCAGCTTTTCCATCGTCGCGGGGTTCATCACCGCCGCTTCCTGCAACATCGGTGTCGCCACCCCCTGGCGCGCCATGAACGCGGATTTCTCGTCCAGCGGCAGTTCGTCCAGGCCCGGCTGCCAGAGGCACACCGTCGACGGCCCGTAAGTCTCAGTCAGCCCATACAAATGCGTGACGGCGAAACCCATTGCCTCCATCCCAGCGATCACCGTGGACGGAGGCGCCGCACCGCCTGTGGCGATCTGCACGCTATGCGGCAGCGGGCGCCGCGCTTCGGCCGGAGCATGAATCAGCATGGACAGCACCACCGGCGCCCCGCACATATGCGTCACCCCATGCTCGGCGATCGCAGCGAAGATCGGCGCGGCCTCCACCCGGCGCAAACACACATGCGTACCGCCGGCCAACGTCACCGCCCACGTGTAAGTCCAGCCGTTGCAATGGAACATCGGCAGCGTCCACAGGTACACACTGCGCGGCGACAGCCCGAAGGTCAGCGCGTTGGCGCAGGCGTTCAGATACGCGCCACGATGATGCGCCACCACACCCTTGGGGTTGCCCGTTGTGCCGGAGGTATAGCCGAGCGCGATAGCCCGCCATTCGTCGTCGGGGAGTTGCTCGCGATGGTTGGGATCGCCGGTCGCGATGAAGGCCTCGTAGGTGGCGGATCCGAGCATCGCACCGGGCGGCGCCACGGGATCGTCGATATCGACCACCAGCAGGTTCGTGCCGGCCTGCCGCAACGCCGGCCCCATCGCTCCGGCGTATTCTCGGTCGGTAAGGACGATTTTGGCCTCGCTATGCTGTAGAATGAATCCGATCGCCCCCGCGTCCAGCCGCGTGTTGATGCAGCACAGCACGGCGCCGAGCATGGGAACGGCATAATGGGCTTCGAGCATTTCGGGCGTGTTCGGCGCCATGATGGCAACGGTATCGCCCTTCCCGATCCCGACCTTGGCCAGTGCCGACGCCAGCCGCCGACACCGCTCGGCAAACTGCGCATAGGTGTAGCGGCGGTCGCCATGGATGACGGCGACCCGATTAGGGTAGATGCCCGCCGCGCGCCCTAAAAAGGACACCGGCGATAGAGGCACATAATTGGCCGCGTTAGGGCCGAGGTGCTGTTCGTAGATGCTCATGCGATGAGTTTAGGGTGTTCGTCCCCGCATGTCATGGCAGCATCGGGTCATCCCCTGGACCCCACCCGCGACCTATGGCACCACCGCCCGAACGCCACCGCCGAGGGAACCCCAGACCATGACCGGATCGCTCAAAATCACCGTCCAGGACTACATCGCGACTATTGTCATGGATCGCCCGCCGGTTAACGCACAGAACTCGGATTTCCGGATGGAGCTGATTCAGGCGTTCGATTCCATGACCGACCGCGAAGACGTCCGCGTCGTCATCCTGACCGGCACCGGCAAGATGTTTTCGGCCGGCGCCGATATGCGGGAACGCCCGAACCCCGAAAACAAAGGCGAATACTGGCATTTCAACCGCCTCGCACGGGAAAGTTTCAACGCAATTCAGGAATGTTCCAAACCCGTCATCGCGGCGGTCAACGGTCCGGCGCTGGGTGCGGGCCTCGGCCTTGTCGCGCACTGCGACATTATCCTGTGTTCCGAAAATGCCGTGCTGGGCATGCCGGAAATCGACGTCGGCTTAGCCGGCGGCGCGGCGATGCTGCAAACCTTGTTCGGCAAATCCCGCGCACGGCGGATGTTCTTCACCGGCTGGCGCGTCCCGGCGGACGAGCTGTACCGCACCGGCGTCGCCGAATGCTGCGTGCCGCTGGAACAATTAATGCCCGAAGCCATGAAAATCGCCACCGAAATCGCATCGAAAACGCCGGTCGGCATGCACTACGCAAAGCAATCCATGAACACCACGATGCACATGCCGGCACGCGACGGCTACCGCTGGGAACAGGGCGTCACCGTCATGCTGTCGCGCACCGAAGACGCACAGGAAGCGCGGCAAGCGTTCATCGAAAAACGCAAGCCGGTGTGGAAAGGACGTTGAACATGCGCCGCCTACTTCTCGCCGCGACCGCGCTACTGCCGCTGGCCGCGCACGCCGCCGATGTGAAAATGGCGGTGCGGACCGATGCCAGTTCGATCGATCCGCACTACCACGTCTACACACCGAACTCGGCCGTCTTCCATCATATTTTCGATACGCTGGTGTCCAGCGGCCCGCGCGGCGAACTGCGCCCCGGCCTTGCCACGTCTTGGAAAACGATCGCCGACGATGTTTGGGAATTCAAACTCCGGCAGGGCGTCACGTTCCACGACGGCGGCGCCTTCACGCCCGAAGACGTAGCATTTTCCATCGCCCGCGCCCCGAACGTGCCGAATAGCCCGTCATCGTATTCGCAGTATACGAAGCTGATCGAAAAGACAGAGATTGTCGATCCGCAAACGATCCGCATTTATACCAAAGGCCCGGCGCCGACATTGCCGATCGACATGACGCAGATCGCCATCGTTTCGAAACGCGCGGTCGAGGGCAAAACGACATCCGACTTCAATAGCGGCGTCGCCGCTATCGGAACGGGTCCATACCGATTTATCGAATGGGTGTCGGCCGACCACCTGACCCTAGCGAAAAACCCCACCTACTGGGCCGGTGCCGAACCCTGGGACCGTGTGACCCGCCGCGCCATTCCCGGCGATGCCGCCCGCGTTGCCGCGCTGCTGGCAGGCGATGTGGATATTATCGAGGGCGTGCCCGCCGTCGATCGCGCGAAAGTCGCCGCCCAGCCCAACCTGGCGCTGTTCGAATGCGACGCTTTCCGCATCATTTATCTGCACATGGACTCCGCCCGCGACGTGTCGCCGGGCATTAGCGACGCGAACGGTGCGAAAATGGATCGGAATCCGTTGCGCGATCCCCGCGTGCGGCGCGCGGTCAGCTATGCCATCAACCGACAAGGCCTTGCGGATCGCTTATTGAGCGGCCAAGCGCACCCGGCCGGGCAATACATCCCGCCGGAAATCGCCGGCGCCAGCAAAAATCTGCCGCCCATCCCTTACGATCCCGATCTGGCCAAGCGCTTGATGAAAGAGGCCGGTTGGGAAAACGGTTTTAGTGTCGTTCTGAACGGTTCCAACGACCGCTACCCCAGCGACGCGCAGGTTACTCAGGCCGTGGGACAGATGTTGGCTCGAATAGGCATCAAAGCCGAAGTCAACACCATGCAAGCGGCCATGCTGTTCTCTCGCGGCAGCAAGCTCGAGTTCAGCATGATGCTCTCGGGTTGGGTCGGTTCCGGGGAGGCATCGTCCCCTCTGGTCGCACTGATGGCGACTTACGACCCCAAAACCGGCATGGGCCCGTCGAATCGCGGTCGCTGGTCGAACGCCGGCTTCGACTCAGCACTGGGCGAAGCGCTTCGCACCCTCGACGACACCAAACGCAACGCATTGTACGCCCGAGCGGCGGAAATCGCGGTGGAGGATATGGGCGTGGTGCCGGTCTACTTCACCGTCAACACCTGGGGTGCGAAAAAAGGTCTGACATACGAGGCACGCGGCGACGAATTATCCTTCGCAATGAGTCTGCGTCCCGCGAAGTAGCCTTCGGTCGCGAGGCCTTGTATACTCGCCAGTAGCAAAAACGAACGGAGCGAACGCGATGCGCCAAATGACGTTAGTGGGCTTCTTGCAAGCCCAGAATTGCACGACCCTTGCGAGCGCATGGCGGCACCCCGACGCACGCACCGATTTCACCACCGCCGCTTACTACCAGCACATCGGCCAAGTGCTGGAAGCCGGCAAATTCCACATGGGCTTCTTCGACGATCGCCTTGCGATGCCCGACATCTACGGCGGCAACCCGGCCGAGGTCGTGGCGAACGGCGTGCGCGTCGTAAAAATGGACCCTGTCGCCTGTCTGATGGCGATGGGCTTTGGAACGAAACACCTCGGCATCGGTTCCACCGCCTCCACCACCTACTACGAACCCTTCGACGTTGCTCGGCGTTTACAAACTGTCGATCTGATGATCGGCGGACGCGCTGCCTGGAACGTGGTAACGTCCGTCAACGACGGCGAAGCCCACAACATGGGCCGCGATGTGCATATGGAGCACGACGCACGCTACGATCGTGCCGACGAATTCATGGAAATCGTCTTGAATTGCTGGGATTCGTGGGAAGACGACGCACTGGTAGTCGATAAAAAATCCGGCCTTTTCGCACACCCGGAAAAAGTGCACCGGCAAGAATACGACGGGCGCTATTTAAAGACGCACGGAACCTTCACAGTACCGCGTTCGCCGCAAGGCCATCCGGTGGTGATCCAAGCCGGGTCGTCCCCGCGCGGTAAGATTTTCTCGGCGCGTTGGGCGGAAACGGTCTTCGTTGCGTACCACGATATCGAAGAAGGCAAACGACAATACAAAGAGTTCAAGGACGCTATCGCCGGCCACGGCCGTGACCCGGACAAGGTTACGGTCAATACGATCGCATATCCCGTTGTGGGTGCGACCCGGTCCGAAGCCGAAGACAAAATGGCCTTGATCGAATCCCTGTATAAAGAAGTCGATGGCTTATCCTTGCTATCGGAAGCTCTGAATTTCGACTTCAAAACCAAAGGCATGGATGACGCATTCTCGGAAGCCGAATTGGAAGGCATGTCCGGCATGCATGCGATGCGCAATCGTGTGATGCAGACGATCGGCCGCAACCCGACCGTGCGCGACTTCCTGACCGTCACCCGTCGTGGCCGCACCCACAACGCCGTCGTCGGCAGCGCCAAAGACATAGCCGACCAACTAGAACAATGGTTCACCGAACGCGCCTGCGACGGCTTCGTCATCGCTGGCACCCACACGCCCGGCAC
>JBAXFK010000015.1:0-31713 GCA_037139955.1 Rhodospirillales bacterium | reverse complement strand
CCGCCGAACCGATGCTGGACGAGCCCGACGCACTGGCGCTCGCGGTTCCGCCATTGGCGCCCGAACCGCTGGTTCCGGCATTACCGCCCGAGCCGCCATATGCGGTACTGTTCAATGTCAACGCGCTGGCGGCCCCATCGGATACCGTCAGCGACGAAACCGCGTTGCCGCCTGTTCCGGTGCTGCCGGTATCGCTGCCGCCGCCGCCCCCGGCGTTGACGTTCTGCGTGAGGGACAGCGCGCCCGACGTCGCACCGCCGACGGCATTGTTCATGGTGCTATCGGTTCCGGCCGCGCCGGAAGCGCTGCCAAAGCCGAAGCCGCCCTGGCCCGTGACTTGGTAAGCCTGCACCGTGACCGCAGCCCCGATGGTGGACGCGCCGTAGGCTGTCGCCGTGCCGGTGCCGCCGGTACCCGCCGTCGTCGCGCCGCCGCCGCCCGTCGCGCCATAGGCATTGGCGGTCACATTCAGCGCGCTGGCCGCATTGTCGGTCACGTTCAGGCTGGAACTGGCATTGCCGCCGTTGCCGCCGGCGCCGCCGTTGCTGCTTCCTGCGGAGCCGCCGGCCGCATACTGCGACAACGACAAAGTCCCGGCGGTGGCGCCGCCGGTCGCGTTGGACAGGTTTGAATCGGCGCCATTCCCGCCGGCTGCCGCGCCGGTCGAGTTCCCACCGCTCCCACCGACCTGCGACACATTAACCGACACGGCCGAACCGGAGGTGGAGGCTCCATAGCCGGTCGCTGTCGCAGTGCCGCCAGCGCCAGGGGCGCCGCCGCTGCCACCGCTGCCGCCGGAAGCTTGCGATGCGACGACCGTAGCGGCCGTCGTATCGCTCACGAACGATAGGGTGGACGTCGCATTTCCGGCCGCCCCGGTGGTCCCGGTGTCGCTGCCGCCACCCGAGCCGCCTTGCGCGGACTGGGTGATATAGAGAGTGCCGGTACCGGATATGTTGGTGGCGGCGATCGCGTTGGTCAGGGACGCATTGGCGCCGGCCCCGCCATTGGCGCCGTTGGTGCCATTGCCACCGGTGCCGCCGGTCAGGTTGACGTAGACGCTCAGATTGTTGGTCACAAACTCATTATTGGCTGTGGCGCTGCCGCTCGCGCTGCCGCCCGCGCCGGCCGTTGCGCCAGCGCCATCGGCATTCCCGCCGTTACCGCCGACGGCCGAACCGGCGACCGTCGATCCACTCAGGGAGGCGGGATTCGCATCGGCCGTGGCCGTCGCGGTGGCGGACCCGCCGGTCCCGCCGTTCGCGCCCGCCAGGCCGGCACCGCCGTTGCCGCCGCTGGCGTTCGCCTGCACCAGTCCGTAGGTCGAGGCGACGTAGGGCGCGGCGGCAGTGCCGGGGGTGAATTGAACGCTGCCTGTGGCGGTGGCGGTGCCGCCGCCGCCGCCGGTGCCCCCTACCCCCGTAGCGCTGCCGCCATTTCCACCCGAGGCGGTGGCGTTGACGGTGTAGTTGGGAATAACGGCATCGTTTCCGGCGACGATACCGCTGCTGAGGGCTAGCGCAGCACCGCCGGTTCCGCCGAGACCGCCGCTCCCGACGTTGGTGATGCCGCCCGGCGTGCCGGCGTTCCCGCCATTGGCACCCGACGCACTTGCGACGGTCTGGGAATAGTCGGCCCAGGTGCCCTGGAATGTGTTGGTCAAAGAGCTACTGCCGGCACCGCCCGCGCCGCCGTTACCGGCCGCGCCGCCATCGATCAGGATGCTGCCGGCAGCACCGTTGCCGCCATTGCCGCCGGTTCCACCAGTATTTTGACCGTATTGCAGGTTGTAGGAGCCTGGCTGCGGCGTCGTGCTGGACGTCACGCTGTAAGCGCCGCCGGCCGAGCCATTGGTTCCGGGATCGCCGGGATTGACGCCATCGGTGCCGTTGGTGCCAGGGGTGCCCTGAGCCCGAGCAGCGTTCGGCAACGCGGCGAAACCGACCGCCAGCGCGACGGCGGCGACACCTATCCAGTGCGCACGGCGTTTCGCTATGGGCTGTGCGATTAACTGCCCCGAATCGTATCGTCGCATGCGCGGACTCCTCCGATCTCGGTCGATCGGTGTGCTTCGTCGGCTTATTTCGTCACTTTGTTTAGGTTGCACGCAATTTACATGCCGACCTTTCAAAACATTGAAATCGCGTAGATTGTCGATCGTTTTGTATCCAACAAAAGGCACGGATGTAAAATTCTCCGACAAAGCGTGCCGCAAGCGAAAGTGCGATGGTCGGACCCGACACCATCGGCGGACGCGCCGTAGTCTCGCAGTACACCGATGGGGTTACCCGGCCCGGCAAGCGTCGCTATCATCGGATGCCCGGCCCACCCAAGAAAGCGACCCGATGAACTCCCTCGCGACCCAGCTTTGCCCCTGCGGGAGCGGCTTGCGCACCGTTCGGTGCTGCGGCCTGAATCCCGCCGCGTTGCCGCCCGCCGAATCCACCCGCCATCTGATTCCTCTGGTGGAACGTGCCGTGCAGGCCCACCGGCAAGGCGCAATCGAAGCCGCCGAACGTCTTTGCCTAGATGTATTGGAAATGGCGCCGGATCGGCCCGGCGCGTTAAGCGTGCTGTATCAAATCCGCCGCGCCCAAGGGAACATGCCGGCGTCCGAGGCCTTGCTACGCAGCGTCGTCCGCATCGCACCGCAAAACGCCCAGGCGCACAACCTGATGGGCATGATCATGACCGAAGCGCAACGGCCTCGTATCGGCGAATACCATTACCGGCAAGTCCTCGAACTTACCGGCCAGCGCGATCCGATCTTGCTCGCTAACCTCGCCTGGAACCTGAAAAACCAGGGCCGGATGGAAGAAGCCCGCGCACTCTACGAAGAATCCGTCGCCGCCGCCCCAGATATCCAGCAAACATTGCTCGGATGGGCGCGGCTCGAAGAAGCCGATCGCCAGTTCGCCGCTGCCGGCGAAAAACTCGACAAGATGGAAGCGCTCTGGCCCAACGATCCCGGCGCGATGATGTCCCGCGCCGTCCTGCTCGGTCGCCAGAAGCGTAACGACGAGGCGCTGGCCGTCCTCGACGCCGCCGCCGCACGCAACCCGAACGGCAAACTCGGCCCCAACGAACTGCTGGAAAAAGGCCGGCTGCTGGACAGCATGGGCCGATACGACGAAGCATTCGCCGACTTCACCGAAGGCAAACGATTGGCCCGAGAACTCAGCGGGCACCGATATCTTAGCGATCATGCCGACAACACCATCGGCCGATTGCGCGGATTTTTTACCTCCGGCCGGCTGGGAACCCTGCCCCGCGCAGGCGTCCGCACCGACGTACCGCAACCGATCTTTGTGCTGGGTTTTCCCCGATCCGGCACCACGCTGGTCGAACAAACCCTGACAGCGCATCCGTCGATCGCAGCGGGCGACGAGTTGCCGCTAATCAACGACATCACCAACATCATGCCCCGCATGCTGAACAGCCCGCTGGGCTATCCCGAAGCGCTGGCGGAATTGTGGATGGGCGACCAGCGTAACGGTCTGGACAATCTGCGCGACTGGTACCTGCAAAAAGTCGAGCAAATGGGCATCCTGTCCAAGGGCAAAGTCTGGTTCACCGACAAAATGCCGCTGAACGAAACCCATCTCGGTCTGATCGCGTTGCTGTTCCCGGAATCGCCGCTGATCCATGTCATCCGGCATCCGCTGGACATCATGGTATCCGCCATTTCCAATCATTTCACCCATGGCTTTTTCTGTTCCAACGCGCTGGAAACCGCCGCCCTGCATTACGTTCGGGTGATGGAATTGGTGCAGCATTACCGGTCCGAAATGGCACTGCGGTATATGCCGATCCGATATGAAGAAATGGTGGACGACCAGGAAGGATCGGTGCGCGCCATGCTCGATTTCATCGGCGAGCCGTTCGACGCACGCTGCCTCGCTTTCCATGAAAACCGCCGCTACGCCCGCACCGCCAGCTACGCGCAGGTGACCGAAAAGCTCTACGACCGCTCGCGCTTCCGCTACCGACATTACCGGGAACATTTGGAACCCGCGATCGCCATTCTGCGGCCGGCGATCGAACGTCTGGGATATTCGGTAGACTGATGGAGCCGATTCCCCCGCCCAGCACCGCCACCGCAGGCCTTGTTCCGGTTCCGATCGGCGAGCTGTTTACCCTCGCCGCCGATTGCGAACGATCGGGTAAGCTGCAACAGGCCGATAGCCTGCTGAACCACATGCTGACCACGATGCCGAATCAGCCGGATTCCTTGCATCTTGCCGGCATCGTTTCGTTCCGGCTGGGACGGATCGAGCAGGCGCTGGACCTGATGCAGAAAGCAATTCGGTTCGGCGTGGATACACCGCTGTACCTCCGCAATATTTGCGAGGTCTATCGCACCCTCGGCCGATTGGACGAAGCGTTGGAAACCGCCAGCCGCGCGGTGGAACTATCGCCGAGCGATCCGTTGTGCCTGCACAATTTGGCGATTATTCATTACGAGCGGTTGGAAATCGACGAAAGCATCGCTTGCGCCGAACGGGCGTTGCTGATGAACGACCAGCTACCAGGGGCGCATTTCGAGCTCGCCGAGGCCCTGCTGCTGCAAGGCAAATGGGATCGGGGCTGGGAAGAATACGAATGGCGGTTCCGGATCGCGTCCGCCGCGCCGCTGATGCCGCCAACCGGCAAACCGCAATGGCAGGGCGAATCGTTTCCCGACGACACCTTATTACTCGTTGCCGATCAGGGCTTCGGGGATGTCATTCAGTTCTGCCGTTACATCCCCTGGGTTGCCGAGCGTTGTCCGAATATCGCGCTCGCCTGCGCGGCCGAGGTGGCGCCGTTGCTCGCGCAGATTCATCCGAGCTTGCACCTTTTCCAGAAATGGGAAGATGCGCCGCCATACCGCGCCTTCGCCGCCTTGTCCGGATTGCCGCGGCTGCACGGCACGCGGATCGACAATACGCCGGCACCGATTCCTTACTTGCACGCTATACCCACGAAAGTCGCTGCCTGGAAGGATCGTCTGGATCGACTGATCCCGCGCGGTTTCAAGCGTATCGGCATCGTCTGGGCCGGACGACCGACGCATAATAACGACCGCCGCCGCTCCGCCACGTTGGCAACCTTCGCGCCCCTGTTCAATCTGTCCAAAATCGCATTGGTATCGTTGCAGAAGGGACCATCATCGGATCAAACCGGAAAATATTTCGGTCGCGCGCCGTTGATCAATCTCGGAGCCGAGATCGTCGACTACGACGACACCATGGCGATCGTGGAAAACCTAGATATCGTCGTCACCGTCGATACATCGGTCGGGCATTTGGCCGCCGCTTTGGGCCGCCCGGTGTGGATCCTGCTGGCGACCGCGCCGGATTGGCGCTGGTTGCTGGAACGATCCGACACCCCCTGGTATCCGACGGTCCGCCTGTTCCGCCAAACCGTCGCGCGACAATGGACCGACGTCATGCAACAGGTCGCCGACGCGTTGCGCGAACGTTTCGCACCGCCGCCTGTCATCGAAGCCGAGCCGGTGGGCGCGAAACAGCCGCGCCGGGTCGCAGCCGCGCCCTGATCGAAACCGCCATGATCGCATTCGCCGATCTGCTGGAGCGCTTGACCTTCACCGCCGACCGCCCAGCCCGTGTCGCCCTGATCGCTCGGTATTGCCGCACCCAGCGGGACCCGGACCGGGGCTACGGGTTGGGCATAGCGGCAGGTGCCGTGCGGCTACCGTCGTTGCCGATGAAAGCGCTGCGGGACGCCATCGCGAAACGATGCGATCCCGCTCTGTTGCAATGGTCGCACGAATTCACCGGCGATTTGGCCGAAACGATCGCGCTGATGTGGCCGCGCGGCCACGGCAATGCACCGCCGCCGACGCTGTCCGAACTCGTGCGCACGCCGCGCTCGGAGCTTGCCGAGTCGGTCCCGCGTTGGCTCGATGCGTGCGAGCCGGACGTGCGCCTCGCGCTGCTTAAATTATTGACCGGCCGGTCCCGTTCCTTCGCATCCGGCCCAGAAATCCGCTCCGCCTTGGCCGCGCTCGGCGACCTGCCGGTCGGGGCGGTCGAACAAGTTTGGCACGGCCAAACACCGCCGTATCTGCCGCTGCTCGCATGGCTGGAGGGGAACGCCCCCCGCCCCTCGCCCAGCGGTTTCCAGCCATTCATGTTGGCGGATTTGGGCGACGGCGACGGCTGGCCGGCAGAGCCGTTGTGGCGGGGCGACCGGGTTCGGATCGCCAACGGCACGGTCTTCTCCCGCCAGGCCGAGGATATCTCGGCGGCGCATCCGGCGTGGTGCCTTCACGACGTCGTGCTGGACGGCATCGCAACAAGCGAACCGCCGGGCCTACGTTTATTCGATATCTTGTTCGACGGCGCGGAAGATCTACGTCCGCTGGGATACACCGCTCGGCATGCGCGATTGGGGGCGTGGTTCGATCGTGTGCGCCCCGCCGGCATGGCATTGTCGGAACACGTGGCCCCAGCTGAAATGGGGGTGATTCTAAAACGCCCGGACAGCCCGTATGTCGCCGGACGGCTGCACGGGTTTTGGGTGAAGCGACCGCACCCGCCCCGCATGGTTGCCGCAGCGCTGCTATATGCCGAGACCGGCTTATACACAGTCGGGTTGCGGCGCGACGGTGTCTTGGTGCCCGTGGGGCAGGCAACCGCCTGGATCGCCGCGGCGCTGGACGACTGGGTGCGCGACAACACCGTCGCCCGCTTCGGCCCGGTGCGGGAGGTCGCGAAAACCCTGATCGTTTCGGTGGCTTACGAGGTTGTCCGCCCGGCACCGCGGCGCAAGGCGGGGATCGTGCTGGAAGGCGCCCGGATCGTCGATGTCCTACACGAAAGCGAAGCCGACGATCTGGACGCTTTGCAACCCCGCTCTACCGGATGACCGACGCGCCGCTGCGGCGACGCAGGGCGCCGAGCGCGACCATGCCAAGGCCGATGACAGAAAGCGACGCGGGCTCGGGTACGTCGAAGCTGGCGATGGGGGCCGATGCGCCGGACGATGCGAACACCACATCGGGATGATTGGCCCCGGTGAAAGTGTAGATATTCGATTCCACCATCACGACCCCGAAATTGGACGAAGGATTATTCGCCCATCCTTGCAGAATCGCAGCCGAAACATTGAACGAGATAGGCAGGCTGGACGTTGCGCTTGTCATGGAGAACGATTCGGTATCGAGCAATGTACCCGGCATGCTGCCGGCCGAGGTCAATCCACTGACGGTGGAATTGACATTATAAGCACCGGCCAGGGCATAAAGGCTAATCGATCCATTGAGACTGCTGGTTAAGGGATGTATCCCCGTCGCGGCGACCGTAATGGTTCCACCGCTGTCGATATGGCCGGCATAGGCCGAAAGATCGAAAGTCATAACGCCATAGATAAAATTCTGAGAGACATACAGCGCGCCAGCGCCAGCCGGATGCGGGGCCGACAGACCGATGTTGCCGACATTCGCACCGCTGACAGAAACCGGGGTGGCCAGCGCGACCGACGACATGGCGAGTATGCTACAAAGCGCTAGGCCCAGTTTCGCATTCGATGACGACATTGCAAGCAATTCCTGTTTTTGATTGCACCGCAGCGCGGCGGGATCTACGGAGAAATTCTAAGCAAATTTCATGCCGGGAAATTTATTCAAATTATTTCAACTACTTGACTGCATACACTCTTTACGGTTCCAGACTATATGTAAAATATCCCGACAAATCGATGGAACGGGCTCGCGTCGACGTCCGCGCGATCTGGGGATGGCACTGTGTTGGTGAGCCCTGGCAACCGTGCTACCGAATGTCGCGTATTCGTTGCCGGCTTCCGTCGCCATCGGCGAAAGGATGCCGGTCCAGAAACAGGAGGAAACGATGGATCCGATTGTCGGCAGCGGACGCCACACCTACCGCGTGAACGAGAACTGGGCCTCGGTCCCGGACCGCATCGAATTCAAGCCGGCGGCTGTTGCGGTTGACTCGCAGGATCGCGTGTTCGCGTTCAATCGATCGATCGAGCACCCGGTGGTGATTTTCGATCGGCATGGACAGTTCGAGGGTACATGGGGCGCGGGCTTGTTCAAGTTTCCGCACGCGATCCGTTTCGACAAAGACGATAACGTCTGGCTGACCGACGAGTATTTGTGCCAATTCATGCTGTTCAGCAACGACGGCAAGCTGCTGCGCACCATCGGCGAAGCCGGACATCGCTCCGACACCGGTGTGCCGGGGGACCAATGGGGCTCGGTCGCATGGCGATCGGTGACGCATGGCGGCGGGCCGTTCAATTTGCCGACCGACATCGCCACCGCCCCCGATGGGTCGATGTTCATGACCGATGGCTACGGCAATGCGCGGGTGCACAAGTTCTCGGCCGAGGGGAAGCATTTGTTTTCATGGGGCGAGCCGGGCACGGCACCGGGCCAGTTCCATTTGCCGCACGGCGTTTGGATCGATAGTCGCGGTCGGGTGTTGGTCGCCGATCGGGAAAACGACCGCGTGCAGGTGTTCGACCAGATGGGGGGATTGCTGGAAATCTGGCCGACGGAACTGGTCGGGCCAGCGTTCTTCTACGTCGACGACGAGGATGCGGTTTACATCCCCGAACACAATGGCGGCTTTGTCAGTATCGTGACGCTAGACGGGGAACGATTGGCCAGATGGGGCGCCCCGATCCACAAATCGGTGCATGGGATATGGT
Organism: Rhodospirillales bacterium; assembly: GCA_037139955.1. GTDB lineage: Bacteria > Pseudomonadota > Alphaproteobacteria > Acetobacterales > Acetobacteraceae > Rhodopila. The sequence goes on along the minus strand of JBAXFK010000015.1, from coordinate 23,034 downwards.
GCGATTCCCACAAGGACCTTTACGTGGTGCAGCCCGGCGATTGGGGGCGGAACCGGCGGGTGGTTAAATACACCCGGAGATAACCGCGCCTCAGTCCAACGAAAAACTGGTCCCGCAGCCGCAAGCCGATTTTGCGTTGGGATTGCGCACCGCGAAGTGGGCGCCGATCAGGGCATCGGTGTAGTCGAGTTCGGATCCCGCCAGCAGATCCAGGCTGGAGGGATCGACGAAGACACGCGCCGAGCCTCGATGGATGATTAAGTCGTCGTCGGCCGGAACCTCGTCCAGCTCGAACTTGTATTGGAAGCCGCTGCACCCGCCGGCAAGCACGGCGACGCGCAAAGCAGCTTCCTTACCTTCGGAAGCGACGATCTCGGCGATGCGGGCGGCAGCCCGGTCGGTCACTGCGAACTGTTCCATGTGGCTAAGATAGGATGGAACCCGGCGATTTCAAACCTCCGATTGATGCAAATCATGGACGCGCGTAAACCCGGCGTATGACCGGTCGTATTCCCCTGGCGCGTTATGCCGTGCAGTCGTCGCTGTCGCGCGGCCGGCTGTATCATGAGCCGGAATCCGAAGGGCGATCCCCCTGGCAGCGCGACCGCGACCGCATCGTTCATAGCTCCGCGTTTCGGAAATTGCAGTATAAGACACAGGTTTTCGTCAATCACGAGGGCGATTTCTTCCGCACCCGCCTGACCCATAGCATAGAGGTCGCGCAAGTCGCCCGTTCCATCGCCCGCGCCCTCGGTTTGGATGAGGACCTGACGGAGGCACTGGCCTTAGCGCACGATTTGGGGCACCCACCCTTCGGCCATGCGGGCGAAGAAGCGCTGAACATCGCGATGAAGCCGTTCGGCGGTTTCGACCACAACGCCCAAAGCCTGCGCGTCGTGACGATGCTGGAAAGCCGCTACGCCGGCTGGGATGGGTTGAACCTGACCTGGGAAACGCTGGAAGGGCTAGTCAAACACAACGGGCCGCTGCGCGATCCCCCCACGTACATCGCCGATTACAACCAGCGCCATAAGCTCGACCTGCATACCCAGACCAGTGCCGAGGCGCAGGTCGCCGCAATATCCGACGATATCGCGTATCACAGCCACGATCTCGACGACGGATTGCGCGCCGGGCTGTTCGCCCCCGACGACCTTCGGCATCTCCCGATCGTCGGCCCCGCTTTGGCGGAAGCTCGGATGGCCAGCCTCGACATGCCGCCGGTCCGGCTGCGGCACGAGACCGTCAGGCGGGTGATTAATACGTTGATCTCCGACGCGATCGCCGAATCGCGCAGGGTGCTCACCGCCCTCGATCCCACCGACGCCGATGCGATCCGCAGGCGGAAGCAACGGGTGGTTATGTTCAGTCCCCCGATCGCCGAGGCCAATCGGGCGATCAAAGACTTCCTGTTCGCCCGGATGTACCGCCACTGGCGGGTCAACCGCATGACCGCCAAGGCCCGCCGCCTCACCGAAGAGGTCTTTCGCCTTTTGCACGCCGACCCGTCGCTGCTGCCAGACGATTGGCGGGCCCGCGCCGGAGAGGCCGGGTCGCTGCGAGCAGCGGCGATCGTGGGCGATTACGTCGCCGGCATGACCGACCGCTTCGCCATGGACGAGCACCGACGATTGACCGACCTGTCGGCCACGGGCTGACCCGTCTTTTCGTCATGGCCGGGCCTGTCCCGGCCATCTATACCGGCGCCAGCTTTGAATCGACCCAGGATATCATGACCCAAGACCTCTATGCCCGCATGCGGGAGCAGGTGCTGATCGCCCTGCGGAACCTCGTACCCGACCTTCCCGACGACATCGCCGCTCGGGTCGAGGTAACGCCGACCCGCGATCCGGTGCATGGCGACATGGCGACCAACGCGGCGATGGTTTCGGCCAAGGCCGCGCGTCAGGCGCCGGCCAAGATCGCCACGGGACTGGTGACCTATCTGGGCGAAGCCGATGGCGTGGCAGAAGCGGCCTCCGCCGGGCCGGGCTTCGTCAATATCCGGCTCGATCCGTCGATGTATCGCGGGTTATTGCCGGTTATCCTGCGAGCCGGCGAATCGTTCGGCGATACGAAAACCGGCGCCGGGATACGGGTGAACGTCGAATATGTGTCCGCCAACCCAACCGGACCGATGCATATCGGGCACTGCCGCGGCGCAGTGGTCGGCGACGCGCTGGCCAATGTGCTGGCCAAAGCAGGGTTCGAGGTCACCAAAGAATATTACATCAACGATGCCGGCAACCAGGTGACCGCGCTCGCCTGGGCCGCTTACTGGCGCTACCTACAAGCGATCGGCACGCCGTTATCGGAGGAAGTTTTTTCCAACGATGTCCCTGGCGGACTGCAATATCGTGGCGAATATCTGATCCCGGTCGGTCGAGAGCTAGCGGCTCGGCACGGCGCCTCGCTCGCAACGGCCGACCTCGGCATCGCCGCCCCCGAGCGATGGATCGACCTTGTGCGGGATTACACGATCGACGCGATGATGAAGGAAACCCACGCCGATCTGGCGCAGTTGGGTGTCCAGCAGGACATATTCAGTTCGGAGCGCGCGTTGGTAGCCTCCGGTGCCGCCGACGCAACCATCGACCGGTTGGCCCGCGACGGATTGATTTACGAGGGCGTGCTCGAACCGCCCAAAGGCAAAACCCCCGACGATTGGGAGCCTCGGCCGCAAACGCTGTTCCGATCCACGCAGTTCGGCGACGACGTGGACCGCCCGCTGCGCAAATCCGACGGCAGCAACACGTATTTCGCCAACGATATCGCCTACCACGCCGACAAGCTGGATCGTGGCTTCGACATCCTGATCGATGTGCTGGGCGCGGATCACGGCGGCTACGTCCCCCGCATGCGTGCGGCTGTTAAGGCCTTGTCCGGCGGCACGAAGAAGTTCGAGGCCGTGCTCTGTCAGATTGTCCATATCGTGCGCGGTGGACAGCCCGTGCGCATGTCCAAGCGGGCCGGCAGCTACGTCACACTGTCGGACTTGCTGGACGAAGTCGGCAAGGATGCCGTGCGCTTTACCATGCTGACCCGCAACGCCGACGCGCAAATGGAATTCGACCTGGATAAGGTTCTGGCCACCACCCGCGAAAATCCGGTTTTCTATGTCCAATACGCCCACGCCCGAATCCGCTCGGTTCTAAGGGCTGCGGCCGAGATGTTCTCGCCGGAAGCTGTGACCGACGACGCTTTGGCCTCCGCCAACGCAGACAGCCTGCAAGCCGAACCGGAACTGACCCTGATGCGCCGTCTGGCCGCTTGGCCGCGCACTGCCGAAGGAGCCGCTTTAGCAAGAGAACCGCACCGAATAGCGTTTTTTCTCTATGACTTGGCGTCCGACTTTCATATGCTGTGGAACCGAGGCAAGGACGATGCTACCCTCCGCTTCCTGCAAAAGGACCGACCGGAGGAGACGCTAGCGCGTCTGGCCCTGATAGCGGCCACGGCCGTGACGATTCGCTCCGGACTCGCGACGCTGGGCGTGACGCCCGTGGAAGAAATGCGCTGACGCCCCGATCTGCCCCGGGGCCTCGGCCCCTGGGGAAAGAACAGACCTGTGTCCGACGATATCAGCATCCCACCCCCCGGCTATTACGACCACCACCGCCGCCAAGGCGGTCCGATGGATTCCGGCACGATCCGGTTGGCCATCATCGCCGGGGGCATCCTAGCCGGGGTGGGCGTGGCTTATCTCGGCCTGTCGATGTTCCATCGTCGTGGCGGGGAAGTTCCGGTCATCCAGGCCGACGAGCGTCCGATCCGGGTAAAGCCGGAAAATCCCGGCGGTATGCAGATCGCAGGCGCGGGGAGCGAGATGTTCTCCGGCGGCAGCGACACCAACGGCAGCAAGCTGGCGCCCGCGCCAGAAACCCCCAATGCGCAAGCCTTGCGCACCCAGGCGCCCGTCGTACCGCCGCAACCCGCGCAGGCCACGACCGCGCCGGCAGTCGTGGCCGCACCGCCCACCGTCGCACCGGTCACCATCGCACCGGTCGCGCGCACGCCGGCAGTCGCCGTAGCGCCGCCCGCGCCGACAGTCGCCAAACCGGCATCCCAACCGGTCGCCCATGGCAAGGCCGGTATCCAACTCGCGGCCGTCGGGTCCGAAGCCGATGCCCGCGCCGAGTGGCAGCGGCTCCAGAAGCGCTTCCCCGAGGTTTTGGCCGGCCATCAACTCACCGTCGGCAAAACCGAGTTGAACGGCAAAACATTCTGGCGCGTGCGCACGGCCGGTTTCCCCGACCTCGCGCAGGCCAAATCCGCCTGCGAGAAAGTAAAAGCCAAGGGCGGCGGATGCTCGGCGGCGGAGTTCTGATCCCATCGTGAAAGCCGCCATCGTCGGTATCGGCGGAGCAACGCTTCGGCCGGAGGAGGCGGCGTTATTCCGCGCTGCGCCCCCTGCGGGAATCATCCTGTTCGGCCGCAATGTCGTCGATCCCCAGCAACTCGCCCTTCTGATGGCGGACCTGCGACGGGTCTTGCCCCGCGACGCCGTGTTCATGGTCGATCAAGAAGGCGGTCGTGTCGCGCGCCTCCGCCCGCCGCACTGGCGTGTCCATCCGCCGGCCCGCGTGCTAGGGCATTTATTCGATCGAAATCCCCGCGCGGCGCTGCGGGCTGCGTGGCTGACCGGGGCGCTAATCGGTGCCGATTGCCGCGCGGCCGGATTCACCGCAACCGCCGCACCGGTATTGGACCTATCCATCCCCGGCGCCCACGACGTCATCGGCGACCGCGCCTTGGCCGAATCCCCCAACACCATCGCCCGCCTTGCACGCGCGCTCGGAGCCGGAATCGCAGCCGCCGGCATCCAAGCAGTTGGGAAACATGCGCCCGGTCACGGCCGGTCGCGGGTCGATAGCCATCTAAGCTTGCCTCGGGTGGAGGCGAACGACCTCGATGCCGACCTGCTCCCCTTCGCATGCAACGTCGATTTGCCGTGGATGATGACCGCCCATATCGTATATCCCGCTTTGGACCCCATATTCCCGGCTACGCTGTCCGAGCGCATTATCGGTGGGATTGTTCGCGGACGGATCGGCTTCGAAGGGGTTCTGGTGACCGACGATCTGGCGATGAAGGCGTTGTCCGGCGAGCCGGCCGATTTGGCGACGCGGGCAATCGCGGCCGGCTGCGACATCGCCCTGTATTGTAGCGGCGACTTCACCCCGACCGAGGCACTATTGCGCACCTGCCCCGCTGTGTCGGACACGACGGCGCTACGACTGCGCGGCGCCCAAGCCTGGGCAAGGCAGCGACATATGGCGTTCGATCCGGCTGCGTTAACGACGGAACGCGAGCGGTTGCTGGCATGAGCAACATGTTCCTGGAACTCGCGCTGGCCATCGTGCCCACGGTGCTGGCGATTACCCTGCACGAAGCCGCGCACGGCTATGCCGCCTTGGCACTCGGCGATACCACCGCGAAGGACGCGGGTCGACTATCCCTGAATCCGCTGCGCCATGTGGATCGTATGGGCACGCTGATTATCCCCGGCGTGCTGCTAATCTCGCAGCTTCTTCTCCCGCCGCACCGGGTGTCGTTCATGTTCGGTTGGGCCAAGCCGGTCCCGATCGCCGCGTGGCGCTTCAAGGACCCGCGGCGCGGCATGGCCATTGTCGCGATGGCCGGCCCAGCAATGAATTTCTTTCTGGCGTGGTTGGCCGCACTGGTTTTGTTGGAGGTAGACAACGAGATCGCCGGCCAGTTCCTGTTCTATTTCATTCTCACCAACCTGGTTCTAGGGCTCTTCAACCTGTTGCCGATCCCGCCGCTGGACGGTGGGCGCGTCGTGGTCGGATTGCTACCGGTAGGTCTCGCCCGCACATGGGCGGAATTGGAGCGGTTCGGCATTCCGATCGTCCTCGGGTTGGTGTTCCTGTTGCCGCAAATCACCGGATGGAATCCGGTGGGAGAAGCTTTGCAAGCGGTGCTACCTTGGGCCTTCGAAACCATCTTCATGCTGGCAGGCCACGATCTGCATGGCGCCCGAATCTTCTGACCACGCCACGCCGCGCGACAGCCTTTTACTGAGGCTCGACGGCTTCGAGGGGCCGCTGGATCTGTTGCTCGACCTCGCCCGCGCGCAAAAAGTCGATCTGGCGAAAATCTCGATCTTGTCGCTGGTCGAACAATTCCTGGCCGTGATCGAGGGGGCAAAGCGGGTGCGACTGGAACTCGCGGCCGATTGGCTGGTGATGGCGGCGTGGCTGACATGGCTGAAATCGCGCTTGCTGCTCCCCGCCGATCAACAGGAAATGGAAGACGGTGCCATCGCCGCCGAGGCCCTGGCCAATCGCCTTCGTATGCTCGCGGAGGTCCGTTTGCTCGCCGTGTGGCTCGGTGGGCGCCCGACGCTCGGGCAGGATGTGTTCGCGCGCGGCATGCCGGAGAACCATACGGAGATCGATCGCAGCCGACTGGCCCTGGATCTGGCCTCGCTGGTCGCATCGTATCTGCGGGCGGCGAAACGCGGGAGCGTCGACCGGCTGTATCGACCTAGGGCCCTGACGCTTTGGACGGTGCAGGACGCGATCCGTCGGCTGCACGCGATGTTGGGTATTGCGCCGGATTGGGCCGACCTCGAACAATTCTTGCCCGATAATTTGCTCGATCCGACCGAACGCCGAGCGGCGATGGCGAGCACATTCATGGCAGGGCTGGAAATGACGCGCGACGGGCTTATGCGAATGCGGCAAGCCGAGGCGTTCGGGCCAATCGAGCTACGACGCGGCGCGGAGATCGACAATGAGTGACGTTAACGACGACTGGGTACGGCTGGCCGAGGCGACGATCTTCGCATCCTCCGCGCCGGTATCGCGCCGGGCTTTAGGCCAATTGCTGCCCGATGAGGCCGACACCGACGCGGTGGTCGCTGCCCTACAGGCCCGTTACGACGGGCGGGGGGTCGAACTGATCGAGGCTGGCGGCGGCCTGCAATTCCGCACCGCGCCCGACATGGCGCCCCGGCTACGGCGGGTGATCCAGCTATCCCGCCGGCTGCCGCGTGTGGCGATGGAGACGTTGTCGATCGTCGCCTACCACCAGCCCTTATCGCGGTCGGAAATCGAGCATATCCGCGGCACAGCGTTGTCGCAGCAGACATTGGAAGCATTGCTGGAAGCCGGCCTGATAGAACCGAAAGGCCGGCGCGAGACCCCCGGCCGGCCGGTGACCTGGGGCACGACACAAGCATTCCTCACGCAGTTCGCCTTGAAGGACTTGCGCGATCTACCGCCACCGGAGGATTTGTTGCTGGAACCGCCGAAAGGTGGGGACGCATAAGGCGGCGCCGTCGAATCGAAAAGGGCCGGCCTCACGGCCAGCCCTCCCGGAACTCAAGGCGATGCGAACGGCTTTAGCCGGCTGCTTCGACCATGGCACGCGCGACTTGGATGGCGGCGAGAGCCGCGTCCTCGGCGTCGCTGCCTTGCTTGGCTGCGAGTTCGTAGGCTGCTTCGGCGGCGGCGAGGCGTTTGGCGCCTTCGGCGCTCGACACATCGGCCTGCGCCAGGACTTCCGTCGCCAGGATAGTGCAGCGTTCGGTGGTCACTTCCGCGAATCCACCGGACACGAACAACTTATCGGTGATCCGATCGCCCTCGTAGAGGGAGATCGTGCCACCGCGCAACGTCACGATCATAGGGGAGTGCCCAGCGAGCACGCCCATGTCGCCCTCAGCCGCCGGAATAACCACCATGTCCACGGAGCGGGACAGCAGCAGCTTCTCCGGGCTGACGATTTCCAGCGCGGTTGCCATTAGGCATTCGCCTTCATGGTTTCGGCTTTGGCGACGGCTTCTTCGATGGTTCCGACCATGTAGAATGCCGCTTCCGGCAGATGATCGTACTCACCCGAGCAGATGGCCTTGAAGCTGCGGACGGTGTCGGCGACCGGCACGAGCTTGCCGGGGAAGCCGGTGAAGATTTCCGCCACGTGGAACGGCTGCGACAGGAAGCGCTGGATCTTACGGGCGCGCGCCACGACCAGTTTGTCTTCTTCCGACAGTTCGTCCATGCCCAGAATGGCAATGATGTCCTGGAGCGACTTATAGGTCTGCAAAATTTCCTGGGTGCGACGGGCAACGTTGTAGTGCTCTTCGCCGACGATCCGCGGGTCGAGCGAACGCGAGGTGGAGTCCAACGGATCCACGGCCGGGTAAATCCCCAGCTCGGCAATCTGCCGGTTCAGCACGGTGGTCGCATCCAAGTGGGCAAAGGACGTGGCAGGCGCAGGATCGGTCAAATCGTCGGCGGGCACGTAAATGGCCTGCACGGACGTGATCGAGCCCTTATTGGTCGATGTAATGCGCTCTTGCAGCGCGCCCATGTCGGTCGCCAGCGTCGGCTGATAACCCACGGCAGACGGGATACGACCCAGCAGCGCGGACACTTCGGCGCCGGCCTGGGTGAAGCGGAAGATGTTATCCACGAAGAACAGCACGTCCTGGCCTTCTTCGTCGCGGAAATACTCGGCGATGGAAAGGCCGGACAGGCCGACACGCGCGCGGGCGCCCGGCGGCTCGTTCATCTGTCCATACATCAGCGCCACTTTCGATCCTTCGATCAGGTTGTGGTGCTCGTCCATCTTAATAACGCCGGCCTCGATCATTTCGTGATAGAGGTCGTTACCTTCGCGGGTGCGCTCGCCCACGCCGGCAAACACCGACACGCCGCCATGCGCCTTGGCGATGTTGTTGATCAGTTCCTGAATGAGCACGGTCTTGCCCACGCCGGCACCGCCGAACAGGCCGATTTTGCCGCCTTTCAGATATGGGCAGAGCAGATCGACGACCTTGATGCCGGTCACCAGAATCTCGGCCGATGTCGCCTGCTCGTCGAAGGACGGGGCCGCGCGATGGATCGGATAGCGCTTGGTGTAGGCCACGGGGCCCTTTTCGTCGATCGGCTCACCGACGACGTTCATGATACGGCCGAGCGTGCCGGGACCGACGGGGACGGTGATCGGCGCGCCGGTGTCGACGACTTCCTGGCCGCGCACCATGCCGTCGGTGCTGTCCATCGCGATGCAACGCACGGTGCGTTCGCCCAACTGCTGCGCTACTTCGAGCACCAGAGTGCGGTCTTCGATCTTGCTGTGCAGCGCGTTCTGGATGAACGGCAGATCGCCGTCGAACTGAACGTCCACAACGGCGCCCAGCACCTGGGTCACACGTCCGACAATGTTGCTGGCCATGATGATTCTTCCTCTGCTTTACGGGATCAAAGGGCTTCGGCGCCCGAGATGATCTCGATCAATTCGCGTGTGATGTTAGCCTGGCGGGCTCGGTTATAGTTCTGCGACAGCCGCTTGATCATATCGCCCGCGTTGCGCGTAGCGTTGTCCATCGCGGCCATCCGAGCGCCGTGCTCGCCCGCAGCGCTTTCCAGCAGTGCCCGATAGAGATTGATCGACAGCGCCTGCGGCAACAAGCGCGCGAGGATGGTTTCCTCGTCCGGCTCGAAATCGTAGGACGTGCCGGCATCGGTGGCCTGACCTTCCGGCGGCGGAGGGGCCGGAACGATCTGCTGTTCCGTCACTTCTTGGGCAATCACCGACTTGAAACGGTTGTAGACCAGGGTCGCGACGTCGATTTCTCCGGCAGCCAGCATCGCGGTCACGCGGTTGCCGACTTCCTCGGCGTCGCTGAATTCGATCCGCTTCTTGCCGGCATAGCTGATGCCGTCGATCAGGCGGGACGCCAACTCGCGGCGCAAATAATCGCGCCCCTTGCGGCCTACCGTCAGGATTTTCACGGTCTTGCCCTCGGCTTCCAACTTGCGGGCCAGAAGACGTGTGGCGCGTCCGATATTGGTGTTGAATGCGCCGGCCAGACCGCGATCGGCGGTCACGGCAATCAACAGGTGCACCTGGTCCTTACCGGTGCCGATCAGCAGTTGGGGCGCGTTCGGCGATCCGGCGACCGAGGCGGACAGAGCGCGCACCATGCGCTCCATCCGTTCGGCGTAAGGACGTGCCGCTTCGGCCTGCTGCTGCGCACGACGCAGCTTCGACGCCGCCACCATTTTCATGGCGGAGGTGATCTTCTGCGTCGATTTCACACTCGCGATGCGGGTGCGAAGAGCCTTCAAACTCGGCATGGCGCGGGCCTACCCTATCAGGCGAAGGATTTCACGAAACCGTCGAGGAAGGCGACGAGCTTGTCTTCCGTGGGCTTCTTGATTTCCAGATCGGTGCGGATGGCGTCCAGGATGGACGGCTCGCGCGCTTTGATGTCGGACAGAAGCTGCGCTTCGAAGGCGCCGATACGGCCGATCGCGAATTTATCGAGATACCCGCGGACGCCGGCGAAAATCGCCACCACCTGCTCCTCGACCGGGATCGGCTTGTACTGGGGCTGCTTCAACAGCTCGGTCAGACGCGAGCCACGCGCCAGCAGTTGCTGGGTCGAGGCGTCGAGATCGGACGCGAACTGCGCGAAGGCGGCCATTTCGCGATACTGCGCGAGTTCGAGCTTGATGCGGCCCGCGACCTGCTTCATCGCCTTGATCTGCGCAGCGGAACCCACGCGGGACACAGACAGACCGACGTTCACGGCCGGACGGATGCCCTTGAAGAACAGTTCCGTCTCAAGGAAGATCTGGCCGTCGGTGATCGAAATCACGTTGGTCGGGATGTAAGCGGACACGTCGCCGGCCTGGGTTTCGATGACCGGCAGAGCCGTCAGCGAACCGGCGCCCAGCTCGTCGTTCATCTTCGCCGCACGTTCCAGCAAGCGGGAGTGCAGATAGAACACGTCGCCCGGATAGGCTTCGCGGCCCGGCGGACGGCGCAGCAACAGCGACATCTGGCGGTAAGCAACGGCCTGCTTGGACAGATCGTCGTAGAAAATCACGGCATGCTTGCCGTTATCGCGAAAATACTCGCCCATCGTGCAACCGGTGTACGGTGCCAGGAACTGCATCGGCGCCGGGTCGGACGCAGTGGCGGCCACGACGATGGAGTACTGCATCGCGCCTTGCTCTTCGAGCGTGCGCACCAACTGCGCCACGGTGGAGCGCTTCTGGCCCACGGCGACGTAGATGCAATAAAGCTTCTTCTTCTCGTCGGTGCCGGCGTTGGCACCCTTCTGATTGATGATCGTGTCGATGATCACCGCCGTCTTGCCGGTCTGGCGATCGCCGATGATCAACTCGCGCTGGCCACGGCCGACGGGGATCAGGGCGTCGATCGCCTTCAGACCGGTCTGCATCGGCTCATGGACCGATTTCCGGGGAATGATGCCGGGGGCTTTGACTTCGACGCGCATACGCACGACGTCGGTCAGCGGGCCTTTACCGTCGATCGGATTGCCGAGGCCGTCCACGACGCGACCCAGCAGGCCGTTACCGACGGGAACGTCCACGATGGACCCGGTACGGGAGACGGTGTCGCCTTCACGAATCTGACGGTCGTCGCCGAAGATAACCACGCCGACATTGTCGGTTTCGAGGTTCAAGGCCATGCCACGCATGCCGGCGCCGGGGAACTCGACCATTTCGCCGGACATGACGTTCTGTAGGCCGAACACACGGGCAATGCCGTCGCCGACCGACAAGACCTGACCGGTCTCGGCGACGTTGGCTTCGGTGTCGAACGCGGCGATCTGCTTTTTCAAGATCTCCGAGATCTCGGCGGGGCGGATCTCCATATTACGCGGCTCCCTTCATGGCGTACTGCAAACGTTGCAGCCGGGATTTCAAACTGGTGTCGTACAAGCGGGCACCGATCCGAACGACCAGGCCGCCGAGAAGGTCGGGCTCGACCTGCTCCAGAATGTTGACGTTGCTATAGCCCGCCTCGATCAGACGGGCGCGCAATTGGGTGCGCTGCACATCGTTCAAGGGCTGGGCGGACGCGACGTGCGCGGTTGTGATGCCGCGGCGTTCGGCGACAAGCGTCGAAAACGCGTTCACGATGTCCCGCAGAACACGCAGGCGACGATTGGCGGCGATGACACCGACAAAATCGCTCACGGTCTTGCCGAAACCTTGCCCAGCCAGCACCGCGAGCGCCGCTTTGGTCGAAGTCGCGACGTCGATCAACGGCGACTCGAGCAGGCGGCGGAAATCGGGGGTTGTATCGATCAACCGGCCAAGCCCCTCCATCTGCCAGACCACGTGGTCGAGCTCGTTTAGGTCGCTGGCGTGCGCATAGAGCGCAGACGCATAGCGGTCGGAAAGACCGCCGCCAGATGCGATTGTGGTCGCTTCAGACGCCACGTGGTGTTCCATATCGCTAGGCCGCGGGTAAGCGCGGGCGTGACAAAGGGCCGGCCGCGCATGCTTCCCGAAGGGGCAGGCTCGACCGGCAGCGCGGCGTCTAGCATGGGGTTTCCAGGCAGGCAACGCGGTAGGGCCGGGAAAATGCGTCCGAGGCTGTTTGCGCCGACACTTTAATCGTCCGAACGGTATCGGCCACCTAATCTCGCGGGGGATCGAAAGCCTGAAACACCGCCCGAAAGGCCGCCAACCCCTCGCACCGCATCGCATGTCCAGCCAAAGCCGGCCAACGCTCGGGGTCGAACAAGCCCGGATGCGCGTCGGTCAGAAAGCGCAGCGCACAGGCCACCATCGCATCCGCATGCCCAACCCCATCGCCAAACCAGAATGCACTCGTACGCGCCGCTCGGTCCTTGTCGAGCACATCCAGCACCCCGGCGATCTGGGTGCGGCATCGGTCTATCCAAATCTCGGACACCGCATCGTGCAGCACCCGTTCGTACACCAACCCGACGGCCTTGTCGGCGAGGCCGCTGCCCAAGGCACAGATCTTCAACGCCTGCCGTCGCTCCAGCCCGCCGACTGCCATCATGGCACGAGCGGGCCCCACCATTTCATCCAAACAATCCAGGATTGCGCTGCTTTCGATCGCGACCTCTCCGTCGTCCAGCACCAAGGTCGGCACGCGGCGCAACGGGTTGAACGGCGCGATTTTGTCCGCGTCGCCGAATGTCGACCACGCTCGGTGCTCGTAAACGATCCCATACACATGCAACGCGATGCCGACTCGCCGCACGAAGGGCGAATCGTATTGGCCGATCAGGATCATCCTGCACTCCATCTCAAGACTTGATTCATCCTACCGCTCCGGTCAGACTTTTACGATGAACCAACCGATCAGCCTGAGCAGCGTGCGCGACGACACGCTCTGGGCGGTGGTGGCCTCGATCGGGCGCACCCACCGCGTGGCCGAGATTTTCCCTAACCGGCAGGCCGCGCTGGCCGATCGAGCATGGCGGGAGCAGCAGGTGATGGCCTATGCGGGGTTCTTGAGCCGGTCCCAGCAACCGGCACCGAATTACAGTATTCGTCCGATTCGACGGGCGGAATTGCCGCGCTCGTGGCGACCGCTTCCCGCGCTGGGTTTCCTGCACGGGAAGCTCATGTAGGCAGCGTTAGCCGTTTTCGCGCATATCTTTGAACACTTCGGACGCGGTCAGCATGGCTTCCCGCACCAGCGGCGCGCCAACATAGCCCGCGAGATGCAGAATCGCTTCGGACAATTCGTCCTCGGTCCAACCTTGGTTGATCGCGAAGCGCAAATGCAACACCAACTCCGGCGTGCGGCCGGTCGCGGTGTCGGAGATCACGCAGATCAGCGCCCGAGTCTTCAGGTCCAGGCCCGGACGGGTCCAAAGCGTGCCGAAGACGCATTCCTGTGTCACTTCGGCGAATTTCTGCATGATTGGGTCTTGGTAGACCGAGCTATCGAGCTTTGCGGCGTATGTCTCGCCCATCAGCTTGCGGCGCATCGCTTGCCCTTTGGCGCGGCGGTTGTCTTCGGCCATGTTCGGTTTCCTCTAACGGTTACGGTTCGACCGCCACGCGCTTGTTCGCGGTGGCGACCGACGCAGTTTCAGCTAGGGGAAAGGCTTTGGCCAGCGCTGCCGATGCTGGGCGGGATGCTACTTTGCGATCGATTCCAATGTCGGCAGCCGATAGCGGTCTTGCGGATCGTTCCAGCCTTTGAAATGGGGTGTGCGCTTTTCGGCGAAAGCCGCGCGGGATTCGATCAGATCGCTTTTCGCACCGTGCTCGTGCAATGCGGCGGCCAAACGTTGCATTTCTTCGCTGGGCGAGGGTCGCATCTGGCGCATCATGTGCACCGTGTTGACCCGAGCGGCAGGCGGCAAGGTCAGCATGTGTTCGGCCATTTTCATGGCTTCCGGCATGACCTGTTCGGGTTCGACGATACGATTCAGGAAACCGACCTGGTGAAACCGCTCGGCGGTGAAGCGGAAGCCCAGCGCCATTTCCAGCGCTACCGGGTAGGAAACGTTGGCGATGTGGCCGTGGTTGTAGCCGCCGAGCAGCCAGCGTTTGGCCTCGGATACTTCGAAGACGGCGGTGCGCGCGGCAACGCGCAGGTCGGTACGCTCCACCAGCATGAATCCGCCGCCCATAGCGAACCCGTTGACTGCGGCGATCACCGGCTTTTCCAGTGCGCCGGACATGAATGGGTCTTCCAGCGTCGGGCGCGTGCCGCCGGGACGGTTGGCGGCAAGTGATTCCTTCATATCCTCGCCGGCGCAGAAACCGCGACCGGAGCCGGTAAAGATGGCGACTTCCAGTTGGTCGGAGTGGCGGAACTCGGTCCAGGCCTCGGCCAGCAGGGTGCGCATTTCGTGATTGAGGGCATTCAGTGCCTCGGGCCGGTTCATCCGGACGACGAAGATTTGGCCGTGGCGTTCGGTTTCGACGACGGACATGGCTGGCTTCCTTCCTAAAGGGTGCTGGCGGCGACTTTCGCCTCGATCTTGTCCCAGATGGCTTGTTCCAAATGCACACCGTCGAAACGAGCGATTTCCTGCAAACCGGTGGGGGAGGTCACGTTGATCTCGGTCAGGTAATCGCCGATCACGTCGATGCCGACGAAAATCAGCCCCTGCGCGCGCAAAGTCGGCCCGATAGCGGCACAGATTTCCTTATCGCGCGCGGTCAAAGGCGACTTCTCGGGCCGTCCGCCGACATGCATGTTGGACCGTGCCTCGCCCTCGGCCGGGACGCGGTTGACCGCGCCCATCGCTTCCCCGTCCACCAGAATGATGCGCTTGTCGCCTTTGCGGACGGATGCCTCGTAGCGCTGGATCATCAGCGGTTCGCGCGAACGAGCGAAGTGCATTTCCAACAGGGAGGCTAAGTTCTCGTCGTCCGGCTTGATGCGGAACACGCCGGCCCCGCCGTTTCCGAACAACGGCTTGACGATGATGTCCTTGTATTCCGCGCGGAAGGAACGGATTGCCTCCAGATCCCAAGTGATCATCGTGGGGGGCATGAGGTCGGGGAAATGGGTGACCAGCAGCTTTTCCGGGGCATTGCGCACGCTGGCGGGGTCGTTCACGACCAAGGTTTTGGGATGGATATGTTCCAGCAAATGGGTGGCGGTGATGTAAGCCATGTCGAAGGGCGGGTCCTGACGCATCAGGATAGTGTCCATCGAACCGAGGTTCAGTTCCTTCGTTTCCCCGAAGGTAAAATGCGCACCGCGTTGGCGCTGCACCGCCACCGGGCGCGCGCGCGCCATCAGGCGCTCGTGGCCCCGGCCCTCGCGCAGAGCCATATTCTTCACTTCGTAGTGCCACAATTCGTGGCCGCGGGCTTGGGCTTCCAGCATCAGGGCAAATGTCGAGTCGCCGTCGATATTGACGGTTTCCATCGGGTCCATTTGGACCGCAACTTTTAACTTGCGTGCCATGGCTTGCTCTCCTTTACGCGGCGGCCGGCTTCAGGTGTTCCTGCAAGCGGGGCATCAGTTCCACCAGATTGCAGGGACGGAACCGATTGTCGAGTTGGTGCAGCAAAATGTCGTCCCACCCGTCCTTCACCGCCCCCGTGCTGCCGGGCAACGCGAACAGATAGGTTCCGCCCGCAACCCCGCCGATGGCACGGGATTGGATCGTGGAAGTGCCGATCTTCTGGTAGCTCAGCATACGAAACAGCTCGCCAAATCCTTCGATGCGCTTTTCCAACACCCGATCGAAGGCCTCGGGCGTCACATCGCGGCCGGTGATCCCGGTGCCGCCCGTCGTGATTGCGACATCGATGGCGGGGTCGGCGATCCAACCGCGCAGCCGCGCCTCGATGACACCCGCATCGTCTTTATCCAACGCTCGCTCGACGACAACATGGCCCGCCTTCGCGATCCGCTCGGCGAGCGTCGCGCCGGAGGTATCGGTGGCCAAAGTCCGGGTGTCCGACACGGTCAGAACGGCGATGTGGACGGGGATAAAGGGGCGATTCAGATCGAGGGGCATGGCGACCTCCGGTTTCAGGTTCGATCGAGAGTGCGGCGGAGCAGGCGCAGGCCGGCCCAAGCCTCTCGACGTTCGGGGGGATTTTTTAACAAGGCGGTCAGGCCTGGCAACGCCAAAGCCGGCACCGTCACCGGGGCGGCGCAATCCACCCAAGCCGGCCCAGTACGGCGACGGCGCGCGGCAACCGGCAGCAGCGCGTTGGCCGTTTGCAGCCCCAGCAGCACCAACCGGGTCGGCCGAGCGAGGGCAATCAAGCGGTGGAGAAAGGGGAGGCAAATGGCGACCTCCCCCGCGCTG
The DNA here is from genome assembly GCA_037139955.1 of Rhodospirillales bacterium. Taxonomy (GTDB): domain Bacteria; phylum Pseudomonadota; class Alphaproteobacteria; order Acetobacterales; family Acetobacteraceae; genus Rhodopila. Next base: position 6,470 of record JBAXFK010000015.1, on the reverse strand, counting down.
GCGGGCCGTCCGCCCGGTGGGCGCCAGGGGATCAACGGACTGAGCAACATAAGGTCACGGGTGAGACCGATGCTCGCGAGCATCTTGTCGAGCAGCGCACCCTCCCGCCCGGCGAAGGGATGGCCGGTGCGGTCTTCGTCGGCGCCCGGCGCTTCGCCGATCAGCAGCAAGCCGCCTTCGGCATAGCCCTCGGCGAACACCGGATGCCCGGCGGTATCGCGCAGGGCGCAGCCGTCGAAAGCGGCGATGGCGGCTTTGAGTTCGTCCAAACTATTGGCCTGCCCGGCGGCAGCGAAGGCGCGCTCGGCCGGGGAACCGCGCATCGGCTCGGGCACCGCGACGGGGGCGGACCGAGACACTTGCACCGCCGGAGCGCGCGCGACCTCCCGCAGCCGATCCACGGGGTCCGTGTCCAGCGCGTCGTCCGCCCCCCATTCGATCTGGAGGCGCAGCAGGGCGAAATCGTCCATGTGCCGACTCGTGCCCCCGACCGCGCTTTCGTGCAACGGGGGGCAGCGCAAAGCGCGGAAGTTTCCTCCGGCGGCCATTCATGGCACAGTCTCGCCGACGAGACGTTACGGGGAGCGAAAACCATGACCGCTGTGCAGACCAAATCCGTCCGCCGCCGCGAAGATGTGCGGTTGCTGACCGGCGGAGGCAACTATGCCGCCGATGGTAAAGCCGAGGGTATGCTGGTCGCGTTCCTCCTGCGCTCCCCCCACGCGCACGCCACAATCGACCGCCTAGACACCGCCGCCGCGAAAACCCTACCCGGCGTGATCGCGATCTATACGGAAGCCGACCTGACCGACGTCGCCCCAATCCCCGGCGGCCTGGGTTTCACCCGGCCGGACGGATCGCCCTCGGCCAAGACACACCGCGCGCTTCTGGCCGCCGGCCGAGTCCGTTTTGTGGGCGAGGCCGTTGCCATGATCGTCGCGACCGGACTCGCCGCCGCCAAAGAAGCCGCCGAGGCGATCGAGGTCGACTACGGCGAGTTGCCCATTGTCACCGACGTGCTGGCCGCACAACAGGATGGTGCCCCACCGGTGTGGGACGAATTTGCCGATAATATCGGCTTCCTGTGGAAGCGAGGCGATGCCGAGGCGACCGAGGCCAACCTGAAAGCCGCCGCGCATGTTGCAAAGCTGGACTTCACGGTATCCCGCTGCACCGCCAATACCATGGAACCGCGCGGCGTTTGGGCCGAACTTGGGCCGGATGGGCGGATGGTCGTGCATGCGGCGCACCAGTCGCCGTTCAATTTGCGTAACGGCATGGCGAAGGACAATTTCAAAATCGCCGCGACCGATATTCGTGTCGTGCCCGGCGATGTCGGCGGCTCGTTCGGCATGAAATCCGGCGTGCACGTGGAAGAAGTGCTAATCGCCTGGGCAGCCCGTACCTTGAAGCAGCCGGTGCGCTGGGTCGCCGACCGGACCGAAGGCTTCCTAACCGACGAGCAAGCACGCGAGATGCATATCTCCGCCGAACTGGCTTTGGATGCGGCCGGTAAGTTTACCGCCCTGAAACTCCGCTGGGACTGCAACATTGGCGCCTACTGCTCGGGGCGCTCCGGCTGGGGCGTGGGCAATATCGGCGGCATTGCCGGGGTCTACGACATCCCCGCCATCGCGGCTCAGGTCGCCGGCATCATGACCCACACCGTGCCAACCGCCGCCTATCGCGGTGCCGGTCGGCCCGAAGCCACCTATGCCATCGAGCGTCTGATCGATGTCGCCGCGAGGGAACTCGGGATTTCCCCCTACGAGCTGCGTCGCCGCAACCTGATTCCGCCCACCGCGATGCCCTACAAAACCGCTTTGACCTTCACCTACGATTGCGGTGAATTCGAGGGCAACATGGTGAAAGCCACGGAACTCGCCGAATGGGACGATTTCGCGGCCCGCCGTGCCGAGGCCGAATCGCGCGGCAAGCTGCGCGGCATCGGGCTGTGCAACTGCATCGAGGTCGCGGGCGGCCCCTTCCTTCGCCCCGCCAAGGATTTGTCCACCCTGCGGCTGGAAGCGGACGGATCGCTGACATTGCGATCGGGTTCGATGTCGGTCGGGCAAGGGCTGGAAACCACCATGACCCAGATCGTGGCCGACCGGTTCGGCATCCCCATCGAGAACGTGAAATGGGCCGGCGGCGACACCGACCTACTGGCGTTCGGCAAGGGCAATGGCGGCTCAGGTGCGCTGTGCATCGGTGGGTCGGCGGTGATGCTGGCTGTCGACAAGGTGCTGGAAACCGCCCGGAAATTAGCGTCCGAACTGCTGGAAGCGGCGGTGGTGGACCTTGAATTCTCCGAGGGCAAGTTCAGCGTCGCCGGCACGGATAAATTCGTGACCCTCGCCGATGTCGGCAAAGCCGCCAATGCCGGGATCGCGCCCGGCGAAGAAGGCGGCCTGGTCGAATCCGGCGAATTCACCCCGACAGCGGTCACATTTCCCAACGGCACCCATATTTGCGAGGTCGAAATCGACCCCGAAACCGGCGTTACCGAAATCGTGCGCTACAGCGCGGTGGAAGAACTCGGCAAGGTGCTGAATCCGATGATCGTCGCCGGGCAAATCCACGGCGGCGTGGTCCAAGGCGTCGGTCAGGCGCTCGGCGAGGTCATTATCCACGACCGACAATCCGGCCAGATGCTGACAGCGTCGTTCATGGACTATCAAATGCCGCGCGCGGACGAATACCCGGACTTCCGTCTCGCCACGCGGGAGGTTCCCACCGCCGTCAACCCGCTCGGCGCCAAAGGCGTGGGCGAAGCCGGAACGGTCGGGGCGCTCGGCGCGGCAATGAACGCGATCAACGACGCTCTGGCTGGCGTTGGCATCCGGCATTTCGACATGCCGGCGACGCCGGGCCGGGTGTGGGAGGCTATTCGAGCGGCGCGGGGATAGAACCGGGCCGCCGCCTTTAGCCCCCTGTAAACGCGTTGAACGCAATGATCGTGTATGTGTCCTTCACCCCCGGCAGGGTCTGCACTTTCTCCGTCACGAATAGCCCGACATCTTGGTCGGGCTCCAAATAGAACTTGCCCAACAGATCGTACTGGCCCGAGGTCGAAAATAGCTCCGACATCTCCTCGATGCCATCGGCAGCCGCGCGGGCGACCCGATAGGCCTGACCCATCTCGCATTTGATCTGAACGAAAATTGCCCGCATGGATGCCTCCTGACCGAACGCGTCGGATGTCTTATACCACACGTAGAAACGCACCCAACCGGAGACCCGACAAGATGGCCCTGGCCCGCACACCCAAGCCCGCGACCCAACAGCGCCATGGCGGCCGCATCCTTGCCGACGCGCTGGTCGCGCAGGGGATCGACCATGTGTTCGAAGTTCCAGGCGAATCCTTTCTCGACGCGCTCGACGGATTGTACGACGTCCATAACAAACTGAAACTCGTCACCTGCCGCTTCGAAGCCGGCGCGGTGAACATGGCCGAAGCCTATGGCAAACTCACCGGGCGCCCCGCCGCCGCATTCGTCACCCGCGGCCCCGGCGCCTGCCACGGCGCGATCGGCGTCCACGTCGCATTCCAAGACTCTACCCCGATGCTGTTGTTCGTGGGTCAAATCCCGCACGAAGACACCGGTCGCGACGCGTTCCAGGAAGTCGATTACCGCCAAATGTTCGCGCCATTGGCAAAATGGGTCACCCAGATCGACCACACCCACCGTATCCCCGAGGTCATTGCCCATGCGGTCGATGTCGCGACGTCCGGCCGGCCCGGCCCGGTGGTAATCGCGCTGTCGGAGGAAATGCAGCGCATCGTGGTCGACGTCCCCGACCTGCCCCGCGCCCAAGTGTCCGTCGCCTTCCCCGACCCGGCCGCGCTGACGCAAATGCGGGACACGATCGCGCGGGCAAAAAGACCCATCGCGCTGGTTGGCGGTTCGTGCTGGTCCGCCGAAGGGCGCGCCGCGCTGCACCGGTTCCTGATCGACAACAAGCTCCCGGTTGCAACGGGTTTCCGCCGGCAAGCCCATTTCGATGGCACGACAGATAATTTTATCGGCGATGTCGGCGTCGGCTCCGATCCCGGGCTGCTCGGCAAAATGAAGGAAGCCGATCTCATCGTCGCAATCGGCAGCCGCCTCGGCGATGCGGTGACGCAAGGCTACACGTTGCTCGATATGGCCGGCGCCACGCCGATTATCCAAATCCTGCCCGATGGCGCTGAAATCGGCCGCGTTTTCCGCCCAACGCTGGGCATTGTATCCGACCTGAATACATTCGCCATCGCCGCCGCTGCGCTCGATCCGATTGCCAAGCCAAGCTGGACCGCCTGGACGAAGGACCTACGTTCGTTGCGGGAGGCGCAGCGCGCCGTACCGAATTACGAAGGGGCTCTGAACCTCGGTACCGCCATGCGAGAGCTGGAAACGATGCTGACACCGGATGCCATCGTCACCACCGACGCCGGCAACTTCGCTGGTTGGGCCACACGCTTCCTGAACTTTGGCGAGAATCAACGTTACATCGGCCCAACCAACGGGGCGATGGGCTATTCCGTTCCGGCCGCGATCGGCGCCAAGATTACCTTCCCGGATCGGATGGTGGTTGCGATGGTCGGCGATGGCGGCTTCATGATGACGGGGCAGGAAATCGCTACCGCATTCCATCACGGTGTGGCACCGATCATCCTGGTATTCAACAATCAGATGTACGGCACCATCCGCATGCACCAGGAGCGGCACCACCCCTTCCGCGTGTCCGGCACCGCCCTGACCAACCCCGACTTCGCCAAATTCATCGAAGCATTCGGCGGTCACGGCGAGGTCGTCACCGAGACCGCACAATTCGCCCCGGCGTTCAGCCGAGCGGTGGAGAGCGGTAAACCGGCGCTGATCGAGTTGCGGGTAAACCCCGATCAGATCACCACCCGCATGACCATCGCCGACATGCGTGCTGGCAAGACACCGCCGAAGCCGGCGCCCAAAGCCAAACGGGCCGTCGCGCCCAAGCACCCCAAGCCGGCGCGCCAAAAACGGGCGTGACGGCAACGGGATGCCGGAAACCCCGCAAGCCGCGATCGCCCGCGCGGCGGTACACTATCGCGCCGGGGATTTCGACGCGGCCGCGCAGTGCGGTCTGGAAATCGTTGCGCAGGTGCCCGACCATTTCGATGCCTTGCACTTGCTGGGGGTGCTCTGCCTCAACCGTGGCCAGTCGGCGGACGCCGCCAACTATCTAACGCGCGCGGCTCGGTCGGCTTCGCGGAACACGCAATCGTGCCTCAACCTCGGGAATGCTTGGCTGGCACTGAAATGCAGCCAACGCGCCGAGGCAGCTTTTCGCCACGCCCTTACGTTCGAGACAGATTGCGTCGATGCATTGATCGGTTTGGGCATCGCGTTAACCGAAAAAAATCAAATGGACGAGGGCATCGCCGCCTATCGCGCGGCGCTGGCCCACCAACCCAACCATGCGGCGATTCATTTCAACCTCGGCAAAGCACTGGTGGCGTTGGATCGCCGCGACGAAGCACTCGAATCTTATCGCGCGGCCTTGGTCTGCGCGCCGCCGGACATGCCTGCGGCACGTATCGTGGACATCCTGCACAGCCTCGGCGGTGTCCTCGTCGATCTCGATCGGCCTGAGGAAGCCCTGGCCCTGTTCGATGCCGAGCAGGCCCGGCGCTCGGTGCCGTTGGCGTTGGACTGGAACCGCAGCTTATTGCAGTTGCAGATCGGCGATTACGCGGCCGGATGGCGCAGCTACGAAAGCCGCTGGGCGGTCGAAGGGCACGACAAACCGCGTCCTGACTCGACTATTATCGACCTGTCTTGCGTGGCGGGGCAGCGCATTCTGTTAACCGGCGAACAGGGACGCGGCGATATCGTGCAGTTCGTACGCTACGCGCCGTTGCTGGCCGAGTGCGGGGCGACGGTCTATTTGTCCGTTTACGACGATCTGAAGCGTTTGCTATGCGACATGCCTAGCATCGCCAAGGTTTTCGGCGAAGACGAAAATCTTCCACCTTACGATCTAGCAACGCCGCTGCTCAGCCTGCCATTGGCATTTGGCACGACAATCGACACCATTCCAGCATGCGTTCCGTACTTACGGGCCGACGCCGACCGTGTCGCCGCGTGGCACGAAAAATTCGGTCCGAACCCTGGGCGCCGCGTCGGCTTAACTTGGTCCAGCACCAATCCCGGCGCCGCTAGGAGTACCGACCTCGCACGCTTGCGTCCGTTGCTGGATTGCTCGGACATCTCGTTTCATGCAATACAAAAAGAGATAAATCCCGACGATTTAGAATTTATACGGAAGGGCGGGCGGGTTCGCGATCATCGCGCGGACCTCTCGGATTTCGCCGAGACGGCGGCCGCGATCGAAGCGCTAGACTTGGTCATCGCCATCGATACCGGCGTGGCGCACTTAGCGGGTGCGCTTGGCAAGCCGGTCTGGATCATCCTGCCGCATGTCGCGGAATGGCGTTGGCTGCGCCA
>JBAXFK010000014.1:0-32698 GCA_037139955.1 Rhodospirillales bacterium | reverse complement strand
ATCCCGGCCTCGACGATTTCGTCGCGACTTGGGCCAAGACGCCGGGCACCGTCGGCATCCGGGTGCGCATCGCCGATGGCAGGGTGACCGATCCTGCCGATCCAGGCACGAACCGCGCCTTCGCTGCGGCGGCGCGGCATGCGCTGCCGGTGAATTTCCTGTGTTGGGGGCGCATCGACCTTGGGGGGGAATTCATTCGGCGCAACCCGGATACGACGATTGCGATCGACCATCTCGGTCTGCTGCAACCCTACAAGCCGCCGGTTCCCGCCGATGTCTGGGCCGACCTCCCGAAGCTGCTGGCACTGGCGCAATACCCGAATGTTCGCTTAAAAATCAGCGGTGCCTGCACCATGTCCCAGCTTGCATACCCCTACGACGATATCTGGGATCCCATTCTACGAATTATCGACGCCTTCGGATTGGAGCGTTGCATGTGGGGGACCGATTGGACGCGGACGATCCAGATGCTGACATACGACCAGGGCGTGGCGCCGTTCCGGGAAACCGCGCGCCTTTCCGCCAGCGATAAAGCCGCGCTCATGGGTGGGACGTTGCAGAAAGTGTATAACTGGCACCGCTGGTAAGCGCGCGCACCGCCACCGCTGCCGCGTCCTGGCCGCTGAGCCAGGCGCCGGCAACGGTGCTGGCATAAGGGAGGTGGCAGGCCTCTCCAGCGAACTGCAAATGCCCTTCGGCCAAAGGCTCTGCCAATCGGCGCCGGGCAGCAGCTTGACCGGGCCGGCAATACGAATACGCGCCGCGCGACCAAGGGTCGGCGTCCCAACCCGTAACCAGTTGGCCGCCACTCGCAAATAACCGGTCGACCCGTCCGCCGAATAGCGCCCGAAGCTGCCCCATTGCGAAATCCACGGTTGCGCCCTCCCCCGCTCGGGCCAACTCCCACGCTCGGTCGCCGCCGACCCAGCCCTGGACGTAGTCTCGGTCCAAGGGCCAGCATTGGAACGGCATGAGGGTCTCGCCGAGCCCGACTTGCCGGTCGATCGAGCAATGAGATGGTAGGTCGAGCCGATCGGGGCCGGTGGCGCGTAATGCCACTTTGATCGCTAGCCCCATTGGCAGGGCCGCGACACTGTCCAAGACCGAGGTTGGCAAGGGCGGATCGAACCGTAACGCGCCGGAGGCCAGCACCCCGGTCGAGACCGTCACGATGCATGCTCCCGCCGTCATAGTACCGGTCGGTGTTTCGACGGTCACCCGTCCACCGGGTCCGCCCCATGCGATTCTAGTCGCCGGGGTGTCGTAGCGAATGTCCAACCCGGCGGTGCAGCGGCGCTGCACGAGCGCGCCGATGCCGCCCTCGGGCACCAAATTGCTGCCGCCTAATGCATTGTTCCGCCAATCCCGTGCGCTGAATCGATCGGCCTCGGTGACGCAGATCACCGGACCTTCCCAGGCCTCGACCGTGGGGGCCCAGGGATCGCCGGGAATGCTTTCGGCGATCGCACGCAGGGGCACGTCGTCGTGCCGGGCCAGCAAGGCGTCGGCGGCGGCCTCATAGCGGGCGAAGGCGCCATCGTAGCTGGCCCGTTCCGCTGCCGTCGCCAACCGGCCGCCGACATAGGTGCGCTCGGTGCGGATTTCGTCGGATCGCAGCAGCGTATCGCCTCGCGTGCGCGCGATATCGACAAGTGGGTTGTGCTCCGCGTCGTGGAACCAGACGGCGCCCATATCGAACCAAACGCCGCCGAGCGCGGCTGGATACGCGGTCCAGGCGCGTCCACCGGCACGGGCCGAGGCTTCCAGCACGATGCAGGTTTTGCCGGCGGCCCGGATCCTCGTGGCCGCGCCCAACCCGGCACAACCAGCCCCGATGACGACGATATCGGTGTCCATGCAGTGCCTCCGGCTCGCTCCGAGCGATAGGATACCGCTCAGGCGAGGACGCGCGCCACCTCCGCCGGTGTTTGCGCCACCAAATCGGCGTAGCCGCGCATCAGGGTCTCGGTGATCCGACCCGGCGTGTAGCAATGTGGGCCGATTTCGCGGACGGCGGTGACTTCGGCGGCGGTGCCGGCCAGGAATACCTCGGATGCCAGAGCGATTTCGGCGGCCTCGATGGGGCGCTCGATCGCGGTCATCCGGTTGTGCCGGGCCAGCGCCATCACGGTGCGACGGGTGATGCCGTCCAAGAAACCCTCCGGTGTCGGGGTGTGCAGCGCGCCGTCAATGACAAAGAAGACGTTTGCGCTGGTGGTTTCCGCCACTAATCCGCGCCAATCCAGCATTAGGGCGTCGCTATAGCCCTCGGCCTCGGCGCGGCGTTTGGACATGCTGCCGATGGTGTAAAGGCTGCTACATTTGGCCATGGTTGGCGCGGTGTCGGGCGAGGGGCGCTTCCACACAGCCTCCCCCATCCTGATGCCCCGCATCCGGTCGTCCCCGTAATAGCTTGGCCATGCCCAGGCGGCGATCGCCAGTTGCACGCTGGCGCCAGTGGGGGAGATGCCGAGCATCTCGGAGCCCAGCCAGGCGATGGGGCGGACGTAACCATCGGTGAGGCCATTGGCGGTCAGCACTTGCTGGCAGGCGGCGTCGATTTCTTCCGCTGTCCAGGGGATATCGAATCCCAGAATGCGGGCAGAGCCGAGCAGGCGGTCGGTGTGATCGCGCAGGCGGAATATATTACCGGAATAGGCCCGTTCGCCTTCGAACACAGCACTGGCATAGTGCAATCCGTGCGACAGAACATGCGGTCTTGCGTCTCGCCAGGGGACCAGCGACCCATTCCACCAGATGCAGCCGTCGCGGTCGTCGAAAGGAACTAACGTCATGATGTCGTTCTCCGCAGTATTATTGCTCAACATAGGCATCCTGCGACGTCGAATGCCAATGAGTCAACAATACTGACCTATTTTTCCGACATGCCACATATGCCCAAATCGCAGCGACCCGACTCGGATGCGAGCGTGCGCCTCGCACAGGACCTGCTGTTCTTCGCCTATCGCGATTTTACCGATGCCGCGGACGTGCTGCTGGAGGAACTCGGCCTCGGTCGGGCGCATCACCGCGTGCTGCATTTCGTCGGGCGCAATCCGGGGATGACGGTGACAGAACTGCTGGGGTTGCTTCGGATCACCAAGCAATCCCTGGCTCGGGTGCTGGGCGATTTGGTGAAAGGCGGCTTCGTCGCGCAAGCTCCGGGAGGCGCCGACCGGCGGCAACGCCTGCTAACCCTCACCGATATCGGCAACGACCTCGAACGCCGTTTGTTCGCTCGACAGAAAGCCCGCCTCGCCCCTGCGTTCGAGCAAGCCGGCCGCGATGCTTTCGCGGGCTTTCAGGCGGTGATGCGTGCCATCATGGACCCGGCCGATCGGGCGCTGCTCGATGCCGCTACCGCCGATGGAGGCATTTATGAGCGATGAGGCCCTGATCCTGCTCGTCGAGGACGATGCCCGCTTGCGCGAGCGGCTGGCTCGCTATCTCGGCAGCGAGGGGTTCCGCGTCACCGCCGCCGAGAATGCCGCCGACGCGCGGACCAAACTATCGTTTCTCGATCCCGATCTGATGGTGCTGGACGTGATGATGCCCGGCGAGAGCGGGTTGGAATTGACCGAATCCATACGGCGGGAACGTGGTCACGATCTACCGGTACTGCTGCTGACCGCGCGCGGCGGCCCGGAAGATCGCATCGCCGGATTCGAGGCCGGGGCCGACGATTATCTGGGCAAGCCGTTCGAGCCGCGCGAACTGCTGCTGCGAATCCGTGCGCTTCTCCGCCGTGTCGCCGCCCCGCCGCCGGAAACGGCCACCGTGCCGCCCAGCGGACCTGTCGTGCTGGGGGACGCGATTTTCGACCTCGAACGCGGGGAATTGCGCGGTCCCGAGGGTGTGATCCGTCTGACCGGCGGGGAGGGCGCCTTGCTTACTGCCCTGGCACGTCATCCGAATGAGGTCCTGTCGCGCGAAGATATTGCCGCCGCCGTCGAAATGGACGAATCCAGCGAGCGGGCAATCGACGTGCAGATGACCCGACTGCGCCGCAAGATCGAGGTCGATCCGCGCGAGCCGCGCTTTCTGCACACCGTCCGCGGCCGTGGCTACGTGCTGAAGCCCGGGGTCTGATCGCATGCGCGCGCGCCTGCCATGGATCGGCGCCAGCGGAGGCCTGCGCCGTATCATGCCGCGGTCGCTGCTGGGGCGCGGACTAATGATGATCCTGGTGCCGCTGCTGCTGTTGCAGGTCGTGGCGCTCTGGGTCTTCTACGGCACTCATCTGGATGTTGTGTCTCGTCGGTTGGCCGGCAGTGTCGCGGGCGAAATCGCCAATACCGTCAGCCTGATGCAGCGTTTCCCTGGGGAGGAGAACGCCGCTTGGATTCTGCGCGACGCTCGCAAGCACTACAACCTGACCATTCGTTTGCAGCCGGATGGCGTGCTGCTGCTCCGTCCCCGAATCAATGTGCCCGGCCCGATGGACGACGACCTGTACGCCGCGTTGTTCGACCAACTGCAACGTCCGTTCACCATGGACTGGTCGTCCGATCCGCGATCCGTCCTGATTCAGGTCGAATCCCCCGACGGGTTGCTGGAGGTCGAGGCACCGCGCAAACGGCTTTACACCTCGGCGGTGTATCTGTTTGTGATCTGGATCGTTGGGTCGGCGCTGCTGCTGTTCGGTGTGGCGGCGCTGTTCATGCGCAATCAGGTGCGTGCCATCCGCCGGCTGGCCACGGCGGCTGAGGATTTCGGCATCGGACGCGACCTCGGCCCGATCCGCCCGGAAGGCGCGACCGAGGTTCGGCAGGCCGCTACCGCATTCAATCGCATGCAGGACCGGATCCGCCGCTTCATGGCGCAGCGCACGGAAATGCTGGCCGGGGTGTCGCACGACCTCCGCACACCCCTGACACGGCTGCGTCTGTCGCTGGAGATGCTGCCCAAGACCCCGGAATGGCAGGACGATATCGACGAAATGGGTGCCGACCTCGCGGAAATGGATAATATGATCGGTGCCTATCTCGCCTTTGCAAGGGGGGAGGGAGCGGAGCAAGCCGAACCCGTCGATTTGTCGGCATTGTTGGATGAGGTAGCTGTCGGTGCCAGACGGGCCGGCGCAACGGTGACCATGACCGCGCCTCCGACACTTGTCCTGGCGCTGCGGGCTGGGGCGGTGCGACGGGCGATCACGAATCTGGTCGACAACGCCAGCCGCCACGCGCGCAACGTGCTCCTGACCGCCGAGCCGCAAGGGCGGTCGGTTTTGGTGACGGTGGACGATGACGGGCCGGGCATCCCCGAGGACCGGCGCGAGAGCGTCTTCCGGCCCTTCGAAAGCGGCAGTGCTGGCGGCACCGGGCTGGGGCTGACGATCGCGCGCGACATCGTGCGGGCGCATGGCGGCGATATCGTGCTGGGGAACAGCCCGATGGGTGGGTTGCGCGCGCAGATTCGATTGCCGGTGTAGAGGATGGCTTCGATGGCAAACACTCTCCCCTTCCCCAACTCTCCCCGCCAAGGGGGGGGGAGGGGTTTCGCAGAGCCCAACGACGGCCGCCTGATTGGCATCGAGCTGCTGCGCTTCGCCGCCGCATTGGCGGTTTTGATCTGGCATTACCAAAACTTCCTGATCGGTTCTCCCGGCCATCCCGAATTGGTGCGGGCCGCGCAGCCGATGTTCTTCCTGCTGGGGCCGCTCTATGCCTACGGCAATTCAGGAGTGGAGCTATTCTGGTGTCTTTCCGGGTTCATTTTTACGTGGAAATACATTGAACCCATCCACGCTGGCGGGGTGTCGTTCGCGCGTTTTATTTGGCTGCGATTCTCCCGCCTGTATCCGCTGCACATCGCGACGTTGCTGCTGGTCGCGAGCCTCAACGCGGTTTATTTCGCACGTCATGGGGAATATTTTATCTACCCTATCAACGATCTGAAACATTTTTTGCTGAATCTCGGTTTTGCCTCCTACTGGGGTTTTCAGGCCGACAAGTCGTTCAACGGCCCGATCTGGAGCGTCTCGGTCGAGATTCTGGTCTACTTCCTGTTCTTCGCCGCCACGCGTGTCCGCAGGGGCAATCTGTGGACCGATATAGGCATGACGATCCTAGCCTCTATCGCTTACGCCGGGATGCGACGTTTCGCGGGCATCAAGTTGGAGGTGTTCGGTGCCATCACCTTCTTCTACATCGGTGCTGCCGCGTGCCGCATTCACGCCATGCTGGCGCCGCTGCCCAGCAAAAGCCGGGCGATTGCCGCGACGTTCGGAATCGTACTGGTATCGGGTGTGCTGGTCGGCGCCGGTGTTCTGAAAATCGCGGGTGCCAGTCTGGCAATGTTCCCGGCGGCGATTTTGTTCTTCCAACTCGCGGTGCGCCCGAGCAGCCCGCGTGTTGCCGGTGCGATCGAGGCGGTGGGTAATCTGACTTATGCCAGCTACCTGATCCATTTCCCGCTCCAAATCGCAATCGTGCTTGTGCTCGATGCGGTTTCGATCCCCGCCGCGAGCCTGTTCTACGGTCCTTGGCTGTTACCCGCCTACCTCGTCTCGGTGCTCGGCCTATCTGTCCCGATGTTCCGATGGTTCGAGCGTCCGGCGCAGACTTTGTTGCGGGGCTTCGGCCGGCCGCGCTATGCAGCGCCGCGTCCTCCAGGAGCCGAACCGAGATGAACGTCTTACGCCTGACCCGTCGCGCCGCTCTGCTGCTGCCCTTGCTGCTCGCCGCTTGCGGCGGGGACCCTAAAGCCTATCGGCCGTTGCGGTACGACTACCTCAAGCCGATCGACTTATCGGTCAAGACGATCGAAATCGAGCAGCGGTTCGTCGCGTCGGGCGTGGCACCCGATATCAGCGGCGAATCCCCGATCGATCCCCTTGCCACCCTGCGTCAAATGGCCGAGGACCGCCTCAAAGCGCTCGGCAATTCCGGGCGGGCGGTGTTCTCGATCTCCGACGCGTCGCTCATCAAGCGGGAAAACGTCGTCCGAGGGTCGATGGAAGCGACCGTTGAGATCATGAACGACGATGGCCAACATGCGGGCTATGCGCAGGCCCGCGTCAGCCGCCGTCACACCGGCCGCATCGATGACTTGCAGCAATTGCTGTACGATATGGTGTCCGGGATGATGGATGACATGAACGTCGAGCTCGAGCACCAGATCCGAACCCAGCTCAAAGACAAGCTGGCGGAACACGTCAGTGCCGTCCCCACCCCGGTCGAAGCCGCGCCGCTGGCCGCCCCCAAGCGGTAGCGGCGTCGTCGATATCAGTCTCCGGTAATCGCCGTCCCGCGGTTACCGATCATGGCCAGAAGCTCGCGCCGTGTCGCGGGATCGTCGCGGAAGGCACCCAGCATGCGGCTGGTGACCATGGTGACACCGGGCTTGTGGATGCCTCTGGTTGTCATGCACTGGTGTGCCGCCTCGATCACCACGGCGACGCCCTTGGGTTGCATCACGTCCTGGATGGTATTTGCGATCTGCGCGGTCAGTTTCTCTTGGATTTGCAGGCGCTTGGCATAGGCTTCCACAACACGAGCGAGTTTGCTGATCCCGACCACGCGACGGTGCGGCAGATAGGCGACATGAGCGCGACCGATGATCGGTACCATATGGTGTTCGCAGTGGCTTTCCAGGCGGATATCGCGGAGTAACACGATCTCGTCGTAGCCATCGGTTTCCTCGAACGTGCGTTCCAGGAGCGCCACCGGATCGATTGTGTAGCCTTCGAAAAACTCCTCGTAGGCGCGGGCGACGCGGGACGGGGTATCGACCAGCCCCTCCCGTGTGGGGTCGTCGCCGGCCCAACGCAATAAAACCCGTATCGCGGCTTCTGCCTCGGCGCGCGAGGGGCGCGGTTCCGTTATGCCGTCGGCGGCAAGATCCCGCCTGGGGGTGACGATGTTCACCGCGCTGGTTCCTCCGGTTCGACGCGGCGATATATGTGCCGCGTATTCAGTGCACCCTACCGCCCTGGTGCGGGCTGTCCAGACTGAAGGCGGGGATGGCAATGTCGAAGGGTTCCCCAGTCTCGACAACGATCATGTGGTATGTCCCGACCATAAATCCAGAGGGCGTGCGCAATGGCGTGCCGGATGTGTATTCGTGGCGTTGGCCGGGGGCGAGAACCGGCTGTTCCCCCACGACGCCCGGACCGTGGACTTTTTGGGTGTGGCCGGTGGCGTCGGTGATTTCCCAGGTTCGTTTCAACAATTGCACCGGTACGGGTCCGTTATTGTCGATCCAAATCCGGTAGGCCCAGACGAATCGGTTGTCCTCCGGCTGCGATTGATCCGTCAGGTAGAAGGAACGAACGGTCACGCGGATGTCTCGCGTGGTTAGGGAATAGGTATCTTGCGCGGTCATGGGACCCCCACCCCTCGGTTGCGGCCGGGCGGGACGATCCCGCCCGGTACGGCGATTCTAGCGCGCTCTACGCTAGCGTTGCTAGCGCCTGCGCCAAATCGTCCTTGAGGTCGTCGGGGTCTTCCAAACCGATCGAGATGCGGATGACGCCGTCTGTAATGCCTAGTTTCGCGCGTTCGTCGGCACCGATCCGCATATGGGTGGTGGTGGCGGGGTGGGTGGCGAGCGACTTGGAATCGCCCAGATTGTTCGATACCGCGATCAGGCCGAAGGCGTTCATGACCTTGAAGGCGCCGTCTTTGCCGCCCGCGACCTCGAACGTCACGACGGTGCCGCCGGCCGACATTTGCTTGCGGGCGAGCGCTGCTTGCGGGTGATCGTCGCGCATCGGATACCACACCCGTGTCACCCCTTTCTGCGCTGCCAAGAAATCCGCAATTCCAGCCGCCGCTCGGCAGCCGGCATCGACCCGCAGGCCTAGGGTTTCGATCCCTTTCAGCAGCACCCAAGCGTTGAAGGCCGACATTGCTGGGCCAGTGTTGCGGATGAAGGGCTGCAACACACCGTCGATCCATTTGCGGTTGGACAGGATGGCACCGCCGAGCACCCGGCCCTGGCCGTCGATGTGTTTGGTGCAGGAGTAGACGACGACGTCGGCGCCCATGGTCAGCGGTTGTTGCAATAAGGGGGTGGCGAAGACGTTGTCCACGACTACGATTGCCCCGGCGGCATGCGCCAGTGCGGCAACGGCGGGCAAATCGACGATGTCGAGCATCGGGTTAGACGGCGTTTCCAGCAGCACCAGATTGGTGGGTTTGGACAGTGCATCCTTCCATCCATCGAGATCGTGGCCGTCGACGAACACCGATTCGATCCCGAATTTCGGCAGAAGTGTCGAAACGATCCAATGGCAAGACCCGAACAATGCGCGCGAGGCAACAGCGCGATCGCCGGCTTTCAGATGCGCCAGCAGCGCCGCGTTGACCGCCGCCATGCCCGTGGCGGTGGTGCGGCACTCCTCCGCGCCTTCGATCAGGCATAGGCGCTGTTCGAGCATGGTGATGGTCGGATTGGCGAAGCGGGAGTATTGGTAGTGTTCGACGGTGCCGGCGAAGGTCGCTTCGGCTTGATCGGCGCTATCGTAAACGTAGCCTGAGGTCAGAAACAGCGCCTCGGCGGTTTCGCCGTGGTGGGTGCGTTGTACACCGCCTTGCACGAGACGAGTGGCAGCGCGGTAGGTTTTTGGGTCTTTGGTCACTGGGTAAGGTCCTTCTCACGATGGACCGACCGTCGAGCAGCCTCTGCCCGTCGGATGACGAGCATGACGCTGGCCTCTTTAGCGCGCTTATTTCACCTCGCCGCAATCCGGCCGGACAAATCACGAGGACCGGGCGCACCCGGTGACCATGACGCTAAGGGATGATGCGGTTCGCGTCAACCGCGCAACTGTTAGGCCAGAAGCCCGCCCGAAAACCCGGCTAAGCCGGCGCCATTGCTCGATGCTTGGTGCTGCATCGTCAGCAGATACTGGTCCGTCAGACTCGTCACGAAGCTGGGCTTCTGAAAATCGGAAATCTTGACCCGCGCCGCGACGGCCTGTTCCTGGGTTGTCAGGCTTTGGAAGGCAATTTCTTGCGGAATGCCCAGGGCTGTCAGTACCACCGTGCGATTGGTGTGGTCGCCCAGAATGGCATCGACCGAGTCGATCGAACTCGCCTGCGCCATGAAGGTCAGCGCGTTGGCCAGCCCCGGTGTGGCGGAGTCCAGCGATTTGCGCCACATCACTTCGGTATAGCCGTCGGCGATCGCGGCGGTGACTTTCGGGTTCTTCAGTGCCGCCAGTCCATTTTTGGCGAAGTTGAGGGTTTTCGTCGCGTTCAGCAGCGCCGAATCGCCGAGCCGGTTGACCAGCGAGTTGCTCGCCGATGGGTCGGACATCAGCGCCTTCTGCGCCAAGGCGGGGTATGGAAGGTAGCCGGCTAGATTGTTCGCGGTCAGCAGCACCTTCATCACGTTCGGGTTGCCTAATGCCGACTGGAGACTGGTGGCCTTGTTCACGCCCGCGGTGAAGGCCGCGATATCGCGTGCCACCTGGGGTTGCTTCGCCTCTCGCGCGATTTCGGCGGTCTTGTTCGATTGCGCGAGTTTCAGGTCGGTAATGGGATTGCCGGACGAAACAGCCGTAGACGGCGCGCCAGGGTTAAACAAAGCGGCCAAAATGGCGGCGGGGGCATTGCTCGCAGTGCTTTGCGAAAAAAGCGAGGCGTAGTTCATGCCGTTGACGAGGGAATTCACCTGCGGACTCCATGACCGGGCTATGGTGTTAGAGTAGAACGGAAAAGATTAATGAAATGTGAACAAGTTCACAAAAACCCTCCTACGATCGTATGGGAGTCGTAAAAAATGTAACCGGACCCATATGCCACCGACCATCGTGGAGCCGTTTCGATGAACCTTGCTTTCTGGCGCAAGCCGCGCATTCCGACGATCGAACTGCACGGGCCGATCGCACCGCGCCAGGGGGCACTCCACATCGGCGTGCTGGCCGATCCGATCGGCAAAGCATTCCGAGCGGCGGGGAAGGGGCTGGTGATCTTGGATATCGAAAGCCCTGGTGGGTCGCCGGTGCAGTCCGATCTGATAGCTACAGAAATTCGCCGTTTGGCCGACAAGCACAAGGTGCGAGTCTACGCCGCGATCCGCGAAGTCGGGGCCTCCGGCGGCTACTGGCTCGCCTGCGCCGCCGATGAAATCCACGCCAATCCCATGAGCGTCGTCGGTTCCATCGGTGTGCGCGGCGGCGGGTTCGGGGTGCCGGCGTTGCTCGAACGCTGGGGGATCGAACACCGCCTTTACACCGCCGGCAGTAACAAAGCCCGCTTCGACCCGTTCTCCCCCGAGCGACCGGAGGACGTGGCTTTTGCGCACGATCTGATGGACGATCTGCATACGCGTTTCAAAGATTGGGTCCGCACCCGCCGCGGCGCCCGCCTGACCGCCGATGAATCCGCCGTCTTCGACGGCAGCTTCATGCACGGCGCACGCGCGAAGGAACTCGGTCTGATCGACGGGTTCGGCGATGTGGGGGCGCTGGTGCGCCGACTGGGCGGGGATAAGGCGCGACCGCAACGTTTCGGTCCGACCGAACGCGGCTGGCTGCGATCGCTGCCGAAACTTGCGATCGATGCCGCGTTCGACGCGGCGGAGGAACGGGCAGGGCGGGTGGAACTGCGGTAGCAGGTTTATTCGATCGTGCTCTAGGCGCGCATAGGCGGCGGCCCGCGCGATGCGCGGCCGCTAGGATGCAGCGTTTAACAGCGTTTCGATGGGTGGCCGGTTCGGGGGCGGCCTGTCCGGGGGCGGCCTGTCCGGGGGCGGCCTGTCCGGTGGCGATTCGCCGACCACATAGCCCAGCAGTGCGCGGATCGCGTCCCTCGGTCGGTCGCGCCAGTCGGTGGACCAGGACTGCGGCCGCGTTTGTCGCTCTTTCTCGAAGGCTTTCTTCCGGCGTTCCCGAACCTCGAAGAAGGTTTCGAAGTTGCCGCCGAACTGCGTCAGAATCAGGTAGAGCTCGTGCCAGAACCCCGCCTCGCAGCTGGGGGGCTCGATGCCGAGGTCCATGCAGATCTCGGCG
Organism: Rhodospirillales bacterium; assembly: GCA_037139955.1. Taxonomy (GTDB): domain Bacteria; phylum Pseudomonadota; class Alphaproteobacteria; order Acetobacterales; family Acetobacteraceae; genus Rhodopila. The sequence continues at coordinate 20,739 of JBAXFK010000014.1, read as the reverse complement.
ATCGTGCAACCGATCGGATGACGGCGAACCTGGGCTTCCAGTTCCTTCAACGTCGGCATATCGAAATGTACGGGATCGTCGGGGTCGATGCGCCGCGCACGGTACGTCGCTCTGCGCGGTGCGGAGGGCGAGCGGAGTTTTATCTCCATCGCCTCGATACCCTCGGCGTCGGCCGGCGCAGGGCGCTCGGTTGGCTCGATATCGCGGCCTTGCTTAGCGCGGGCTAGCAGAAAACGTTGCAGCATCATGGCGCGGAGGATACCCCGTTGCACATGCCCGAGGATGCGCCGGATATCGTGCGTGCCGAAACCGGCGGCCAATACCGGAAAATGGGGATGGTCGGCCCGATCGGGGAGGGTCTGGTCCAGATGCTTGCCGTAGCCGAGGAGAACGCGAACGACATGCAGGATCGCGGCGATGCAGGGGGGCACGGCGGTGCGGGGCCGGTCCTCCTGTGGGGAGGCCGGGGGCGCGGTGCGTGCGGAATGTGACGCCGTTCGGTCCATGGCCGATAAACTAACTATATTTGTTAATTTTGTCAAGAAAATCTTATCGTGCGTGGCAGGGTGGCATCCACGATCGATACCCACATGCACGCGATCCGGAACGACCTTATTCGATAACGAACAGACTGTGTCGTCCTAAGCCTTAAGCCCGGCTCGGTATTCGAACCGTGCCCCTGCTTCCTCCCCGGCGCCGTATGCGTCCATCGAAGCACGTCGCGGGCGCGGGGCGGAGCGGGCGACAAAGTGCAAACCGAGCCTTTCAAGCTCTTCTCGTAGGATCGATTGCTTCACGGGGACAAGATCGCGCCCGGACGTCTCGCGTCGAGCCGCATCCCGATCGGTTCGCAATGCCGATAGTTTCGTGCGGATACCGTTGGCAAGCCCGATCTGGAACGAATGAGTGGCGGTACGCCGTTCCATGCTTTTGCGGTAGATATTTCCGTTTTGAAATTCTAAAGTTTCTGTTTCGAACGCCCGAGCGACGAGGTCGTGCAAGTACAGCGCCCCGTCCACGTCGCCCGGCAAACCGAAGAAGATGTAACGAATGGTACCGTTGCCGGAACGCTCCGACCAGACGCGGCAATCGAAGAACGTGCCGATTGTGCCCATGCAGCTATCGATCGGCACCCGGCGTTTGCGGCCGGTTTCGATGCCCACGCCCTCGCAGACTTGCTGCCGCAAATCGAGTTCGTTCAGCGTCAGCCCATGCCGGTCCAGCAGTTCCGCGACTTTCGCGGCTGCGGCCATCGCCTCGTGTTCGGTGCAGCCGCGATCGACGGTTTTGGCGCGCAAGCCGCGGATACGCTGCACCAGCCGATCGAGGTCGGTGTCGCTGGAACGTTCGGCCGCCGGGGCCATCTTCACGCGATCCCGTAACATCTCGAACAGTGCAAGTACGCGCAAGCGCATGGGATGACCGGCCACCGATGCGGCGATTTCGGCCGCCAGCGTATCGAGGTCCATACCGCTGGATGCTTGCCGATTGCGCAACGAGATCGTCTCGACGATCACCAGCGCGATACGGACATAGGCGTCGGCAAGTTTCGGCAACGCATTATCGCGGGCAATAAAACTGCGGATCGTCGTATCGGCCATCGCGGTCGTTCCGGCATGGGGCCGAGCCTTGGCGAAATCCTGTTCTGTCAGTTCGTCGAGGCGCCCGGCCCAGGCGGCGGCGAGGGCGTCGATCGGATTGGAATTGGGTTCGAACGGCAGTGCCATCGGCTTTTCCGGTCGGTGTTTCGGTGGGAAACGCATGTCGGTTGCGCTGGCGCTGCGTTTGCCTACCGGCTTACCCGGTACATCGGGATCGAGGCCAGGGCCGCCCGCTCATCCCCCCGGAAGTCGTGCGCAATTTTCGATTTGACATCGAACACCATCGTCGCCCGATCCGACGATTTGAACGCCGGCCAGTTGGGAATCGCCGGGTTGTTTGGGTTGCCGGAACGAGCAAATGCCACCCATGCCGCGCTCATTTGATCGGCGAGGGCTTGGGGTTCCGCACCGGTGCCGACCATCGCTTCGGATTTTGCAACGTTGTCGAAGACGAACGCCAATTCCAGCGAATGCGGGGATCGCCATTTGCCGCCCTCGACCGGCGTCGCCCAATCGACTTCGTAAAGCCACACCGAGGCGCCGTTTTGTGCGGCTTTGCGTTCCGCTTGAGTCCAGGCTTGCTGGCGGACGCGGCGATCGGTGGTGATGGCAAAGAATAGATCGGACGGCGTGGCGTTGGGCATGGATTTGCGAAACGCGGCCAAGATGCGGTCGGTGTCCTTTTCCGGCAGCCATGGGCCGATTTTTTGGCGCAATCCGGCGTCGTCCAGGGCAAAGACAGCGGGGTCGCCGGCCCCGATCAGCGCGGTTGTTTCGCTGCGCGTGGTGCCGATCATCATGGGAATATTGGCCGAAACGGTGGGGCCGTCGGGCAGCCAGGGGTTCTTCTGCAGGATATGCCCATCGACCACCGGGCTGAAATTCAACTTCGTTTTGGCGATCGCCGCCAGGATGCGATCCATCGGCATTTGCCGCAGCTTCAGGACCTCTTTGTCTTTCAATCCCAATGCGGCTAGCAGCGCGATTGCGTTCTTCGTCGCTTCGTCTGCTGTCAGTCCTTCCAGATGGGACCCGCTTTGGACGATAGCTTTATGGAACAAACGGCGCGCCTGCGGCATGGCCATGATCGTGCTGACCTTCGCCCCACCGCCGGACTGGCCGAAAATGGTGACGTTGCCAGGATCGCCGCCGAATTCGGCGATATTGTCGTGTACCCAGCGCAAAGCGGCGATCAGATCGAGCATTCCGGCGTTACCGGATTCGGAAAATTCCACGCCGCCGAGTTTGGCGAGATAGAGGTGCCCGAAGGCGTTCAGGCGGTGGTTGACGGTCACGACCACGACGTCGCCTTTTTTGCACAGGCGGGTGCCGTCGAAGACGTTGCGCGATCCCGATAGCGACGAGAACCCGCCGCCGTGGAACCAAACCATGACCGGCCGTTTGCGGTGATCGCGCAGAGCGGGGGTCCAGACATTGAGGACGAGGCAGTCCTCGCTCATGTCCTTATCGTATGTCCAGGACGCGGTAATGCTAGCTTTGTCGCGTCCCACCTGCGGCGCCATGGGGCCGAAGGTGGTGGCGTCGCGCACATCGGCCCAGGGTTTCGGCAGTTTGGGCGGACGGAAGCGGTTGGCGCCATCGGTGGGGGCGCCATAGGGGATGCCCTTGAAGACACGAATGCCCTCGGCGATGGCGCCGCGCAGCTTGCCGCGATGGGTTTCTGCCATCGCGCTGATCGGCGTTCCCGGCGGCTTGGCGGCGGTTTTGGCCATGGCGGGTCCGGCGGCGCCCAGCACCGCCCCCGCCGCAATTAAATTCCGCCGCCCCAGCACGGTGTTCTAGCCGCGTCCGATCCAAGGCATTTTGGTCGCCATGATGGTAACGAACTGGATGTTGGATTCCAGCGGCAGGTTGGCCATGAACGCCACTTGTTGCCCGACATGGTTGACGTCCATGCGCGGCTCTACCGCGATGCCGCCATAGGGTTGCAATTGGCCGTTGGTGGATTTCGCCGTCATCGGTGTGGCGGCGTTGCCGATGTCGATCTGGCTGGAGCAAATGTCGAACTGCCGTCCGTCGAGGGCGATCGACTTGGTCAGCCCGGTCACCGCGTGTTTGGTGGTGGTATAGGCCGACGAGCCCGGCCGCGGATTATGCGCCGAGATCGAGCCGTTGTTGATGATTCGCCCGCCCATCGGGTCCTGCGCTTTCATCGCCTTGAATGCCGCGAGTGCGCACAGGAACATGCCGTTCAGATTGACGTCGACGACGCTCTTCCAGCCTTCCCAGGTCATGTCGCCGAAATTGGTCGTGGGCACATTGCCGCCGGCGTTGTTGAACAGCATGTCTAAGCGGCCGAATTTCGCGGCGATGGCGGTGAAGGTGGCCGAGACCTCGTCTGGGGACGATACGTCTGTGGGCAGAATCAAAGACCGCCCGCCGGTCGCCATGCCAGCGGTTTCCTCCAGCGCGTCCTTGCGGCGCCCCAGCAGCGCGACCGACCAACCGGTCGCCATAAGGGCGAGCGCCGATGCGCGCCCGATTCCGCTGCCCGCGCCGGTAATCGCGGCTACTTTATCTGCCATTGGGGTATCCTCCCGTTCGGTGTTGCTGGGGGCATTGTGGACCTTGGTTGCGGCCGGGCCAAGATGGTGCGAGCGTTCGCGGGACACAGGGGATGGAAATGGCACGCTTCGCGGCGATCGGGCTGGATCACCGGCATGTTTACGACCTGACCGAGGGCCTGTTGGCTGCCGGAGCCGTCTGTGTGGGTCACGATCCGGTCACGACCGATAGCCGCGTGTTGGCGGGTTTCCGCAAGCGCTTTCCGCATGTGCCGGCGGTGTTTCGGCAACGATTGCTGGACGACCCCACGATCGATTTCGTCGTTGTCGCCGCCAAACCGTCGGATCGCGCGGCGATCTCGATCGCGGCGATGCGCGCTGGCAAGGACGTGTTGTGCGACAAGCCGGGCGTCACGACCCATGCCCAATTGGCGGCGGTGCGGGCGGCGGTGGCCGAAACCGGGCGAATGTGGTCGATCTGCGTCGGGCGGGTTGCGTCCCCGTCCATCCAGGCGGCGTTGGCTGTGGTGCGTTCGGGCGAAATCGGTCGGTTGGTGCAGGTGGTCGGTTTGGCACCGCATCGGCTGAATCGAGCGCTGCGGCCGGCGTGGTTTTTCGATAAGCCGGCGTTTGGGGGTATTATCAACGACATCGGTGTCCACTCGATCGATCAGTTCCTGGCCTTCGCGGACGCCGACGATGCAACGATCGTGTCGTCGTGCGTGGGCTCGTTCGGCACCGAACCGGACGGGTTCGAGGATTTCGCCGAGATTGTGCTGCAAACCGGGGCCGTGCGCGGCTATTGCCGGATGGATTGGTTCACCCCAGCTGGGCTGCCGACCTGGGGCGACGGACGTCTGTTTCTGATTGGAACCGAAGGCACATTGGAATTGCGTAAAAACCTCGATATCGAGGGACGGCCGGGAACCGATCACATGTTCGTTGCCCATAAAACCGGCACCCGCCATGTCGATTGCAGCGCGCTCCCGGTCACGTATTACAACGATTTTTTGAGCCGCGCGTTGCTGCAAGAACCCGTGTTTACCATGTGCCGGCTGGCATTGGACGCGCAGGCCGGGGCGGAAATTTTTATTGCGGAGAAGCGTCCATGATCGGCATGGCAATCGTCGGCGTCGCCAACGGCTTTCCGCCGCACGCGCGTAGTTTTGTCGATTTGAAAGACCGCGTCCGCGTGGTCTGGGCGGTGGCGCGTACCGATGCGCGCTTGCAACCGGTGGCGACCGAATTCGGCTTCCCCGTTACCACCGACCTAGCCGCCGCGCTGGCCGATCCGGCGGTGGATGCCGTGCTAGTCCTGACGCCCGCCAATACCCATCTGGAGATGGTCGAGGCAGCCTTGGCCGCCGGCAAACATGTCTTGTGCGAGAAGCCGCTGGAAGTCACCATACCCCGTGCCGAGGCCCTCGTGTCGGCCGGCCGGCGCGCGGGTAAGCGATTGGGCGTTGTATTTCAGCAACGTTTTCGTGTCGGAAATATGCGACTGAAACAATTGCTGACCGAAAACGCGCTGGGCGAAATACAGGCTGCGTGGCTGACGGTCCCCTGGTGGCGCCCGCAAACCTATTACGACGAGCCAGGTCGCGGCGTGTTGGCGCGCGACGGCGGCGGGGTGCTGATCACCCAAGCCATCCATCAAATCGATCTGTTTCGCTGGCTGGTGGGAATATCGTCCGTGCAGGCGTCTCAGTTGGCCACGACAAAAGTGCATAAAATGGAAACCGAGGATTACGCCTCGGCTTTGATCCGTCTGGGCAACGGCGCCCCCGGCACGATCGTTGCTACCACCGCCGCTTATCCCGGTAGCGCGGGCGAAATAAAAATTATCGGCACCGAGGGCTCCGCCACACTGGAAGGCGGGAGTCTTTCGGTCGCTTGGCAGGACGGCCGACGCGAAAACTTCGCCGACGCCGGCGGGTCCGGCAGCGGCGTGCTGCATATGGCGTTCGCGCACGATGCCCACCGAGCCCTGTTAAGCGACTTCCTCGATGCCATCGAGAACGATCGCGACTCGTCCATACCCGGAGAGGAAGCCTTAGCGACCCAACGGGTGATCCAATCCATCGTCGAAAAGGGAGTATAAACCGTGCAAGACCTGTTGCCTTTGGCCGAAAAAATCGGTGCCCGTCTGAAAGCCCGTGGCGAGACCGTGGGAATCGCGGAATCGTCCACCGGCGGGTTGATTTCCGCCGCCCTGCTGTCGGTCGGCGGCGCGTCCGCCTATTTCCGCGGCGGCGCGGTGATTTACACCGCTTATGCGCGTTCCGCTTTCATGAACATCCCGAACCCGTTGCCTGCGCCGATCGAGCGCGCATCCACCGAACCTTATGCCAAACTTCTGGCGGAACGCGTGGTGGAAAAGCTGGAATCGACTTGGGGCCTGGGCGAAACCGGTGCCACCGGCCCGACCGGCAATCGTTACGGCGATAAAGCAGGCCACACCTGCATCGCGATTTCCGGACCCGGCGGCACGAGCGCATTGACGGTGGAAACCGGCGATTCGGATCGTATCGCTAACATGCGCGCCTTCGCCGCCAAAGCGATGCAGGCGCTGCTGGATCGGTTGGGTTAAGCCATGACACGGCCATTGCAGGATATTCGGGTCCTCGATTTTACGACGACCATCGCGGGCCCGCATTGCACCCGGCTGATGGCCGATCTCGGTGCAACTGTCATCAAAATCGAGGCGGCCGAGGGGGATCTGTTGCGCTCTCGGCCGCCTCTGCGCAACGGCGCCAGCACGACGTACGGTCAACTCAATGCCGGTAAGCAGAGTATCGTCCTGGACCTAAAGCGGCCCGAGGCGAAAGAGATCGTTATGCGGCTGCTGGCCACGACCGATATTCTGGTGGAAAATTTCCGTCCGGGTGTGATGAAACGTTTCGGTTTGGATTATCCGACCGTTCGGGAAAAGCGGGCCACGCTGATTTATTGCTCGATCTCCGGCTACGGCCAAACCGGCCCGTCCGCCGGGCTCGCGGCCTATGCCCCAGCCGTACATGCGGCCTCCGGATTCGATCTGGCACACATGTCGTATCAACCGGGCCGCGATCGGCCAGATAATTGCGGTGTGTACGTCGCGGATTATTTCACTGGAACCTATGCGTTCGGTGCCGTTATGACTGCGCTGGCGCACCGCCACGTCACCGGCCGAGGTCAATCCATCGACGTCACCATGCTAGAAACGATGCTCAGCATGCTCGGCCCAGAAGTACAGATGGCGCAATTCGACGTCGAACCCCCGGGACGCCCGCTGTTCGGCCCCGTAAAAACTCGCGATGGGTTCATTATGCCCGCGATCGCTAGCGAAAGATCGTTTCAAGGACTTTGCCGAGCAGCTCAGCGGGAAGATTGGCTGACAGATACGCGGTTTGCGATTTATGGCGATCGCCGGCGCAACTGGGGCCATCTGGTCGACGAGCTGGAAATATGGTCGGCCACCGTAACCACCGCCGAATGTCAAGCTGCCTTCGATCGCGAAGGCGTTCCGGCATCCCCTTATCGCTCGGTGCGGGAAATGATGGCCGACGCCCAGCTCGATCATCGCGGCGCTTTCGCAACGGTGGAAGATGCCGGCGGTCGCTTCAAAGTGTTGAATCCACCGTTCCGGTTTTCCGAAACCCAAGTTGGCGTTGCCGGATATGCCGCCGGTTTGGGCGAAAATACACGCGCGGTTTTGGACGCGGCGGGATACACCGATGCCGAGATCGGGGCGCTCGCCGCGTCCGGGGTCGTTACTGAAGGCTAATCCGCACCCCCGCGATCGCACTGGTGCCCGGAACTTGGAATCCATTCACGCTTTCGAAGCGCGATTGGAACAGGTTTCGGGCATTGGCATAAATTTGCACCCGCGGCGTAAGGTCGTAACTGACTGTCAGATTGCCGATCAACCCGTGCTGTGTCGTACCGTTGGGTAGGAAATTGCCCCCGTTATCGATCGGTGCATCGCGGAACGCCCCAGTATAAGACAGGCTCGGCACGATTTTCAGCCCGAGCATGGGCTTTATAACGGCATCGAACGATCCGGTGTGTTGAGGCCGGCGGAGCAGTTTCGATCCAGCATCGGCATCCTGCGCATCGGTGTAGGTATGCGTCAACCGCAGCGTCAGCCATTGCGCCGGATGCAGTGCGAGCGCCGTTTCGAAGCCCTGCAAATGAGCGGAGCCGATATTGACCGCCGTATCGACCGGGAAGAATACGCCCACGATCAGGTTGTTCACCTGCTCGTTGAAATATGCGGTTCCGAACGTGACGAAATCCTGCTGCCCGAACGCTGGCAGCGTCGTAGAGAACCCGATTTCCCAACCTTGTGCGGACTCCGGTTTCAGCCGCGGGTTCCCGATATAGCCAAATGAGTCAACACCGAACCGGTCGAACAACGATGGGGCGCGAAAGGCAGTGCCATACGCGATTTTGAACCGGGTATCGATTTCCGGTGTGTCTAACACCGCCCCTAGTCGCCAGGTGAACGGCGCAGCATCCGCGACCCAATCCTGTCGAATTTGGCCTGTCAAAGTCAGACGCTCCCATAGTGTCGTTTGGACCCCCGCATGCGCCGAATCGGCGACCATTTGCGCGGCGGCGTTCTGTGTGAACGGAAAACCACCGAAACTATAGTTGGCTCGCACTCCGATCGTATCGATTGTGTGTTGATAACCGAACGTCGCGCTGGTGGTGTCGGCGATGTGTAAGGTGTTGTTCCATTGCACGTCTGTGCGCCGGGTGTGGTAACGGTTATCGAACGTGTTCTGGTTGGGGTCGGCGGCGGCGAGGGCCTCGGAATAGCGCCGATCCTCCTGCAAGCGCCCAACGAAAAGCCCCGTTTCCCATACGCCGCCAAGCAGCGTCGAATCGATGCCGATCCGCCCCAAAACCGAATCGGCTATGCCCTGGGAATTGGCGGTGTCGTAGGTTGGGGTGCCCAGCGTGTTGAAACTGAAAAGCGATTCTCGCCCGCGCAGAAACAGGGACAGGCGTGTGCCCTCGACCGGCGTGTATCCCAGATTCAAGCTGGCAACGCGATCTCGAAAGCCTTGAGGGGTTCCGGTGTAGGACGTCATCCGTTGCGGGTTACTGTCGAAACCGCGCTGCGATTGGCTAGCCGCAGTCAACGCATAATCGAATTTGCCCTCGGTTCCCGTCGCCGAAGCCGCGCCACGCACCTGTGCCGGATACCCGCCCGATAAGTCCACCGTTAGATGCGGCCCCGGTTCGTTGCCACGTCTGGAAATCAAATTGACGACACCCCCGATAGCGCCGGACCCGTATAACGCCGCCATCGGCCCGCGGACGACTTCGATCCGTTCGACATCGGACAACGTATCGACACCAAAATTGAACAATCCGCCGGGATCCGCGGCATCGTTGATCGGCATGCCGTCGCGCAGCACCAATACATGATTTGAATTCGTGCCGCGTACGAACACGCTAGCCTGTCCCCCCGGCCCGCCGGAGGCACTGACACGCAGCCCCGGTATCTCGGCCAACGCATCGGTCAGCGTGTTGTAGCCTCGTTCCTCGATCGTCTGGCGATCGACAATAGTTACCCCGGCTGGCACTTTGGCCATCGGTGTAGGTACGCGCGTGGCTGTAACGACCACGTCTGGCAACGAAATTTCCTCGGCCAAAGCCGGAACGCACGATACTATTGCCAGCAATGCGATATATTTGCGCATGCGGGTCCTCCTGTCGACACGGTGCCGACAACGCACATGCGGGTTTCTCCCCGCTGCCCCGGTTCACCCCGCCCGTCGCGCGCGCGTAGTCTCGATGCCGGCCGGTCTCCTGGCTCGCGGGTCTTTGTCGGTGCCCGCCTTCTCACCCTTTTCTCGGGGCAATGGCATCGTGGGTCCGACTCTCCGCTTACAGTTGCGGGGGCAGCCGCCTTTCGGCAGTTCCCGTTTCAGCCCTTGCGGGCCACCGTCATCTCGGGGGAAACTGACACACCCCAAGAGAGCGCACAATGATACCTCGCATAGAATTCGAACCCGACGCCCCAGTGCCGCTGTCCGGCATCCGTGTGGTCGACCTGTCCCGGTTGGTGGCCGGCAACATGATCAGCCTGCAACTCGCCGATCAGGGCGCCGAGGTGATCAAGATCGAAGATCCGAAAGTCGGCGATCCCCTGCGTGCCTGGCGCACCAAAGGCCTGTCGCTGCACTGGAAAGTTTACGCCCGTAACAAAAAAAGCGTGGCGCTGAATCTGCGTGCCGAAGGCGGAATGGATGTGCTGCGCGATTTGCTCGCGAGCGCCGATATCATGATTGAAAATTACCGACCGGGCACCCTGGAGGAAATGGGCCTCGCCCCCGCCGACCTACAAGCGCGCAACCCCAAGCTGATTATCGTGCGCGTCACCGGCTTCGGCCAGACCGGTCCATACCGCGATCGGCCGGGATTCGGCACATTGGTGGAGGCGATGTCCGGCTTCGCATCCAAAAATGGCTTCGGCGATCGCCCCCCGGTGCTGCCACCGTTGGCCATGGCGGACATGATTTCCGGTCTCTACGGCGCCTATGCCATCATGGTCGCCTTACGGGTTGTCGAGCGCGGCGGTAAAGGCCAAATCATCGACCTTCCGCTTCTGGAACCAATGATCTCGGTGCTCGGCCCCGAAGCCGCTATGTACAAAGTCAGCGGTGAAAAACCGAAACGTACCGGCAGCCGATCCCTAACGACCTCGCCGCGCAACGTATACGAGACGTCGGATGGGCGATTTATTGCAATTTCGGCATCGATTCAGCAAATGGCCGAGCGGGTGTTTCGTGCGATCGGGCGGGTAGATATGATCGAGGATCCGAAATTTCGCACGAATACCGATCGCGTCCGCAATATCGACGAATGCGACGGTATCGTTGCAGACTTCATTTTTGGCAAAACACTTGCCGAAAATATGGCGATTTTCGAAGCGGCGGAGGTTACTGCGATCCCCGTTTACGAAATCGATCAACTCATCGACGACCCACACGTGCACGAACGCGGCGTGTTGGTCGAAGCGCCCGACGACGAAGCTGGATCGGTCCTAATGCATAACATCATTCCGCGCCTATCCGAAACACCCGGCCGGTTGCGGTCCGCCGCACCGTCTTTAGGTCAACATAATATTGAAATCCTATCCAGCTTGGGGCGCGACGCGGCTTCTATTGCCGCCCTTGTCGCCACTGGCGCAATCGAGGAATCCTGAACCATGCGCGAAAACCTACCCGTCTGGCGTTCGCTGATGTTTGTCCCGGTCACGGCGGACAAATTCGTTCGTACCGGTGCCGATAAAGGCGCCGACGCTATCATTCTGGACTTGGAAGATGCGGTCGCACCTTCGCAAAAAGACCACGCCCGCACGTTAATCGCTGCCGCAATTCCACAAGTGAATCGCAACGGTGCCGACGTGGTGGTGCGTGTCAATCGTCCCTGGCGGATGCTGGTTCGCGATATCGAAGCTGCGGTCATTCCGGGTGTGGCAGCCTTGATGCTCACTAAGGTCGACAGCCCCGAGCACGTGCATGCTGTAGCGGAAATTGTGGAGGAATTGGAGGTCGACCGCGGTCTGCCCCGCGGAAAGATACAGTTTATCGTGCTGGTCGAGACTGCGGCTGGGTTTTTCCGCATCGACCAGATCGCGAAATGCCATCCTCGGATCGTTGGTATCAGTCTTGGTTCGGAAGATTTCGCTGCCGATGTCGGTATGCAGTCGGACCCGGAGGGTTTGTTTTATCCGAAACAACACACCATTTTCGCAGCCAAAGCTGCCGGCATCATGCCGATGGGCTTTATCGGTTCTATCGCCGATTTCAGAGATCAGGACGCATTCCGCGCGATTGTTAGACGGTCGAGACGGTTGGGGTTCATGTGCGCCAGTGCGGTGCATCCTTTGCAGGTGCAAGTGTTGAACGAGGAATTCTCCCCCGATCCGGCCGAAGTCGAAAAAGCCGAGAAGATGATTGCGGCCTACGACGATGCTTATGCAAAAGGGCTTGGCGCAGTCCAATTCGAGGGCGCCATGATAGATGTACCCGTCGTCAATCGCGCACGTTCGGTCGTTGCTCGGGCAGCGGCGATACGCGGTCGGATGAAATGACGAGGATCCCGCCCCGGACCTAAATCCGGGGCGGGCGCCGGCAATCCGTTCAGCTATGCCACTTGAATTCCTGCTTCTTCCGCTCGGAACCCTGACTTAGTTTCACATTCACCAATGCCGGGCCGTCGAAGCGCATCGCCTCATCCAGCGCGGCGCGCAGATCTTTCGGATCTTCCACATACGAACCATGCCCGCCGAATGCCTGCATCATGAGGTCGTAACGAGCGCCCCAGATCAATGTATTCGGCCGCATGTTCAGCATCGGGTTGGACGGGATTTCATCCATGCCCGGCCCAATACCGCCATTGTTGAACACGACGATTTTCGCTGGTAGACCGTAACGGCACAACGTCTCCATCTCCATGCCGGAGAACCCGATCGCCGAGTCGCCGGACACGTGTATCACCGGCTTGTCCGGGTGTGCGACGCAGGCGGCGACGACAAAGCCCAGGCCGACGCCCATCGTTCCGTACGTGCCGGCATCGAGACGGGAGCGCGGATTGAAATTCGGTAGCTGGGTGCGACCGATATCCATCGTACTTGCGCCTTCGGAACAAATAATCGCGTTCTTCGGGACCCAGGCGGCGACGTCGCGCAGCAAGCGATAATAACCGCCGGGCGCCGATTCATCGGCGATTTGCGGGGCGATGGCCGCCGCGTTCTCGGCCGATTTCTTCGCGATGGCGGCGTGCCAGGGGGTTTCCTTTGGGTAAAACCACTGACGGCTTTCCAGCGCCTTGTTCAACTGCCCAACGATTGCCTTGCCGTCACCGACTAGCGCGACTTCGGCCGGCTTGTTCTGGTGCATCGCTTCCGCAGCGATATCGAGCTGGACGACCCGCACGTCCTTATTGTACCGCGGCGGCAGACCGAAGTGCATAATCCAATTGAAGCGAGCGCCCATCAGGAACACGACATCGGCCTGTTGCAACGCCAGACTGCGCGCCGCGCCAACCGACAAAGGATGGTCGTCGGGCATCACGCCCTTGCCCATCGGGGAGGCCAAGAACGGCAGTTGCGTGCGTTCGATGAAGGCACGAACTTCGTCTTCCGCACGCGACGACGCCATGCCTTTGCCGATAATGACCAACGGGCGTTGTGCCGATTGCAACACGTCCAGCGCTTTTTCGACATATTCCGGCATCGTCTGGATGCGTGGCGGATCGGGGCAGCGCGCGGTTTCGATCGCGTCGTTCTCGTCGCACGACCCCAGAATAATGTCGTCTGGAATATCGAGATAGGTAGAACCGGGACGTCCGTAGATCGACTGCCGCACTGCCATTTCGACATAGAACGGAATACGATGCACATGTTCGATGGCGTGCGCCCATTTGCTGACGGGCGTTGCGCACATGACCTGTCGTTCCTCCTGAAACGAACCCATTCCATTGCGATATGTTTCGGAAGCGCCACCGATCAACAGCATCGGCCAGCAGTTTTGTTGGGCATTGGCCAATCCGGCTAGGCCGTGGATCACGCCGGGGCCGGTCACCACGATGCACGAACCCGGACGACCGGTCAGGTAGCCGATGGCACCGGCCGCGTATGACGCGGCTTGCTCGTTACGCATACCGATATAGGGCAGGCCGGCCCTTTGCGCGGCCTCCGCGAGGGGGCCGACCGGAAAGCCGACCACCCCGAACATGTATTCTACGCCTTGTTCCCTTAGGCTTTTTGCCAAAAGGTCGGCACCTTTTATGTCAGCCATCATTCCCTCCTGTTGTCCGGCCACGCCTGGGCTCGGTTACGAACACGCGAAACGGAAGAAGCTTACGCCGTTATCGCGGGAGGGCAAATGGTGGCTACGCGGAGACCGTGACCCCCGCCGCGACGGTGAACGGTGCTTCGGTTTTGGCGTGGATTTCTTCGAGCGTGACGCCCGGTGCGATATCCACAAGTTTCAAGCCATCGTCGTGACCTTTGGCCGAAACCTCGAACACGCCGAGTTCGGTGACGATCAGATCGACCACGCCTGCACCGGTCAGCGGTAGGTTACAGCGTTTCAACAATTTGGGCTTGCCGCCGGCTGTGTGCTCCATCAGCACGACCACGCGGCGCACGCCGGCCACGAGGTCCATCGCGCCACCCATGCCTTTGACCATCTTGCCGGGGATCATCCAGTTCGCGAGATCGCCGTTCTCGGCGACCTGCAACGCGCCTAGGATCGAAATGTCGATGTGGCCACCGCGCACCATCGCGAAGGACGCGGCGCTGTCGAAAAAGCTGGTCGTCGGTAGTTCGGTCACGGTCTGCTTACCGGCGTTGATCAGGTCGGCATCCTCGTCGCCTTCGAAAGGAAACGGTCCCATGCCGAGCATGCCGTTTTCGGAATGGAGCTGGATCGACATGCCGTCGGGGATGTGATTTGCCACCAACGTCGGGATTCCGATCCCGAGATTGACGTAGAATCCGTCTTGCAGTTCGCGGGCAGCGCGGGCTGCCATTTGGTCGCGGGTCCAAGCCATTGCTGTGTGTCCTTCTTTACGCGGCGCGCTTACGCACGGTGCGCTGTTCGATCCGCTTCTCTATCGAGGTCAGTGGAACGATGCGATTGACGAAGATACCTGCGGTCACGATGTGGTCCGGGTCCATCGATCCGGATTCGACCAGATGTTCCACTTGCGCGACAACGGTCTTGGCGGCAGTAGCCATCATCGGGTTGAAATTACGGGCGGTTTTTCGATAGATCAGGTTGCCTTCTGGGTCGGCCTTCCAGGCATGAACGATGGCAAGATCGGCGGTCAGGCCGCGTTCCATCACGTATTCCCGCCCGTCGAATATTTGGGTTGGCTTGCCCTCGGCGATTTGGGTGCCGGCCCCGGTCGCGGTGAAAAACGCGGGAATGCCCGCGCCGCCGGCCCGAATGCGTTCGGCGAGCGTGCCTTGCGGGTTGAACTCGATTTCTAGCTCGCCAGCCAGGAACTGCTTGGCGAAAGTGGCGTTTTCGCCGACATAGGATGAAATCATCTTCCGCACTTGCCGCGTGACCAGCAGCAGCCCTAAGCCGGCGTCGTCGATACCGGCGTTGTTGGAGATGATAGTCAGCCCTTTCACCCCGCTGTCGCGGATCGCCTCGATCAATGCGCCGGGAATGCCGCACAGGCCGAAGCCCCCGGACATGATCGTCATGTCGTCCTTCAGCACGTCGGCCAGAGCGGCGACGGCGTCGGAATAAATTTTATTGACCGCCATTCGATCCTCGTTCGTTTTAGTTGACTTGGACAGTAAACCCAGCGTCGCGCATCGCCTCGGCCAATGCGTCCGTGGTTGCGTTGCTGGCGACGACGACCAGCTTGGTTTCTACATTGGCATCGACCGTTGCGGCCGGGTCCAGGTCGCGCACCGCCCCCGTAATGGCTTTGACGCAGCCGGAGCAGGTCATATCCGAAACATGGAAACTGGGCACTGCGCTACTCCTGCACGATAGCAACGGCGCGGGTCCATCCGGCCGATGCGCGATGAACTTTAACCGGAAAGCAAACGACTTCGAACCCGAACGACGGGAGGGATTCGAGGTTGTGCAGTTTTTCCAGATGCGAATAGCCGATTTCTCGACCGGCGCGGTGGCCTTCCCAGATTAGTTCGGCGTTGCCGGTGGCGGCGACTTGCTCCCGGGTGATAGAGAACGGGGCATCCCAGCTCCAGGCGTCGGTGCCAACCAATCGCACCCCGCGTTCGAGCATCCACATCGTCGCCGCTTTACCCATTCCGCAACCGGTATCGACATAATCGTCGTGCCCGTAGCGTGCGCCGGCAGCGGTGTTGACCACCACGATGTCCAGCGGGCGGAGTTCGTGACCGATCCGTTTCAATTTTGCTTCCACATCGCCGGGGGTGGCGACATAGCCGTTCGGCAAATGCCGGAAATCCAGTTTGACGCCGGCTTGGAAACACCACTCCAACGGCACCTCGTCGATGCGCCAGGACGGCTCGCCGCCCGGCTTCAACGCGTGATTCATGGTGGAGAAGAAATGATACGGTGCGTCTAAGTGGGTACCGTTATGGGTCGAGATTTTCACCTTTTCCACCGCTGCATATTCGCCGTTCAGGAGCCGTTCGACCGGGACGCCCATATAAGCCGCCATTGCGGGTGCGGTTTGGTGGTGATCGAGATACTCGATCTCCGGCAGCATATGCGGCGGATCGCTGCGGATGCCGGCTTTCAGCGGGACGGATATGTCGATCAGGCGACGGGGCATCGTTTTACTCCGCAGCGGGTTGGAAGCTGGCGGGGTCGGCACCGACGCGCCCGGTGTCGTTATCGGCGGCGTGCGGCATGCGGAAATCGTACCGCACCGATTTCAGGCCGGGAATCGGGCAGTCGGCGTTGTCCGCCGCTTCGACCACCAGGGATTGGGACACGCCGAACACGGTGTCCGATCCGATATGGTCGTCGTCGCCGAAATAGAGTGCGGACACCAGTTCGCGATGGCCGGGTGCTGTGATCAGAATGTGGATGTGGGACGGGCGCATGCCATGTCGGCCCTGATCCTGCACCAACTTGCCCACCGGTCCGTCCATCGGAATGGAGTAACCCAGCGGCCGCACCGTGCGGAAATGGTAGTTGCCCTGAGCGTCGGTGCGGAAATTGCCGCGCATATCCATGTGGGCATCGGCGTGGGCTTGCACATCGTACAAGCCATGTTCGTCGGTCTGCCATGCCTGCACCAGCGCGTTGGGCAGCGGTGTGCCGTCGTTGTCGGTAACCCGCCCGTACAGCACGATTTCGGGCACCGAGGGGTTTGCGATTATCGATGAGCCGAGCGGCAATTCGGCCGCGCCTTCGCGGAAGAACGGCCCCAATAGCGACGATTGCGTGCCTAGCTCGGCCGCCTTCTTGTCGTGCAGTGCGTTGACCACGGCGCTCAGGCCCAGGACATCGGACAGTAGAATGAATTCCTGCCGTATGTCGGTGCAGGCTTTGCCGACTTGGGTCAAGAACCCGATCCCGGTGAGCCATTCGGCGGGGGTCAGGTCTACTTCCCGAGCGAAGGCGTGCAAATGGCGCACGGCGGCGTCCATGATTTCTTTCAGGCGCGGGTTATCGGTCGCGGCCATCTGCGCCAGCGTCGCATCGGTGACTGTGTTTTCGTCGAGGTCGATCATCTGGGCGCTCCCGTGGGATGGTTGGGCGCGTGTATAATCGGTTCGGACGGCCGGCGCGAGGGTGGGCTTGCGGAACCCCACCGCCCCCCTAGGATGCCGGCAAGGTTTCAAACCAGGAGGGACTTCCGAATGATTTCGCGGCGGCTGGCCGGCGCATTGGGCGCGGCTATGATTGCCATGGCGGGTTTCGTGCCAGCCATGGCAGACGAAAAGCCCATCACCATCGGCTTCGGTATGGCCGAGACCGGGGGCCTCGCGCCCAACGGCAAAGCTGCGCTGTTGGCGATGCAAATCTGGGAAGAAGAGGTCAATGCGAAAGGTGGCCTGCTCGGTCGCCCGGTCAAGCTGATCCATTACGACGACCAGTCGAACCCGTCCAATGTTCCCGGCATCTACACCAAATTGTTGGATGTGGACAAAGTCGATCTCGTGGTCAGCGGTTACGCGACCAACATGGTGGCGCCGGCCATGCCGGTGATCATGCAGCACAAGCGGACGTTCATTTCGCTGCTGGGCCTCGCGGTGAACAGCGAGTTCAACTACCCCAATTACTTCTCCTTCGGCCCCACCGGCGGCCCGCATCCGAAACAAAGCTTCGGGCGCGGCTTCTTCGAAATCGCAATGGCGCAGAACCCGAAGCCGACCACGCTGGCAATCGTCGGCGCGGACGCCGAATTCCCGCGTAACGCGATCGAAGGCGTGCACGATCTGGCGAAGGAATTCGGCCTGAAGATCGTCTACGACAAGACATATCCGCCCAGCACCGCCGACTACACCCCGATCGTGCGCGCCATTCAGGCGACCAACGCCGATCTGGTATTCGTCGCGTCCTATCCGCCCGATACCGTCGGCATGATCCGCGCCGCGCACGAAGTCGGTCTGAAGCCGAAAATGTTCGGCGGCGGCATGGTCGGCTTGCAAGCCACCGCCATCAAAGCGCAGCTTGGGCCGTTGCTGAACGGTATCGTCGACTTCGATTTCTGGCAGCCTGTCGGTTCCCTCGCGACACCGGAAGCGCTGGCGTTCTTGCAAAAATACCAATCGAAAGCTGCCGCTAACGGTACCGATCTGTTGGGCTATTACCTGCCGCCGTTTGCGTATTCTTATATGCAGGTGCTGCAGCAAGCGGTCGAAGGGATCAAGAGTCTGGATCAAACCAAACTCGCCGCATATTTGCGCACCAATTCCTTCAAAACCATCGCAGGCAATGTCAAATTCGGTCCGACCGGCGAGTGGGACGAAGCGCGCGTGCTGGCGATCCAGTTCCAGGGCGTGACGAACAACGATGTCGAGCAGTTCCGCGACGCCAAGACGGTCAAGGTTCTGTGGCCGCCGTCGTTGAAGACCGGGGATGTAGTCTACCCCTTCGGTTCGGCGAAATGATGCCGGTCGAAGTAAAGGCAGCCTAACGTTCGGACATTTCCACTGTCATGGCCGGGTCAAGCCCGGCCATGGCGATCCGGTATCGCCTCGGCGCGCACCGAAGCCCAAAGCCGGTCTAGCGTCCGGTCCTGCCGCCCCAACTGCCGTAACGATTCCAGGGTTTGTTCCAAATACGACGCACAACTGCCCAGCGTCCCCGATGCCGAAGCAATCCGTTGCGCGATTTGCTGCTCCGGCAGTCGCCCAGCGTAACGAGGATACGCTCGGTTCACGACGAATGTCGTTGCTCGAATCGGTCCGTTATCGGTTTCTGCGGTGATCCAGTGCGATAGATAGGCCCCGGTAAATAATTCGCGGCGCCATGCCAGTAGCAACTCCGCGCGCGCATGGGCGGCGGGGATACGGAACAGGGCACCGTGGCAGGACCCGCCGCGCTCCAGCGCCAGCATCAGGCCGGGATTTTCGGGCGTGCCGCGCCCCATATGCAGCCATAGGCAGAAGCGTCGGTGCCAGCCGTGCACGGCACCGGGGACGCATTCGGCGAACTCCAGTGCCGGATTCCACATCAACGATCCATAGCCGAACAACCAGACATCGGCCGTCGGGTCGTGAGACGCCAGCGTCGCGTCTAGGTCGGCTTGGATATCCTCGTCGGAACGGAACACGGTGCCAAGCGGTGCGCGCAGGCGGGCCTCCGCGAGTAGGGTTCCGTCGCGCAAACCGTCGCGGGTCACGACATGGGTGGGGCGGCCGGTCATGGTCGTGCCATCGTCAGGCTCCAGTCGCAGCCGACCCACTGACCAAGGGGCAATCTGCCGACATCGGGGAAATCGCAGCTGTCGCCGAACGCGAACTGGCTATCGTGGATCAGTATATTTTGGCGCATTGTCGGCCAACAGGACTCCCGCAGGAAATCCTGGTCCGATGTGTAGCCAGCCACGGATCGGGTGCGCCCGAACCAGGCTTGGATCGCTGGGAGCATGGGGGGCAGGGCGCCGCGCACGCCGCCCCACAGTCCCGCCAGTACCAAGTCGCAGTGGTCGAAACGGTCGCGCATTGCATGGAAATGCCGGCCGGATGTCAGCCACGCATCGACCGCGACGCGTTCCCGCACATTCAGCAACGAATCGGCATCGCGCACGATGTAGCGGTCGACCGCCGCGTCGTCGGCCACGAGGAACCGCCACAAGGTGCCGTAGGGCTGGTTCGGCAGGCCCGCGACCAGCGCGATCTGCGCGCGTTCTTGCCGTAAGGCTTGGACGGTCGTTTCGGGCACGCTGGCGTCGACATAAAAGCGGCAGGTCCAGCCGGGGTAGATAAAAGCCGCAGCCCGAGCGTTCAGGATTGCACCATCTGTGTATTTTGCGGCGCTGCCGAACAACGAGAACGTGGGTATCTTGAGCGCCGTGGTGGCCAAGGCTCCGGCGATCACCGTTGACGATGGGATCGCATCGCTCGTTCTCGGGACCACCAACCTGACTGGCGTCGATGTGATGGCGTTGACGATCGTGAACGAGTCGAATATCGGGGCCGGTGGCGGGCCGCTGACGTTCTACTTTGCCGACCAGCCGGAGAAGGGATCGACGACGTCCGTCGCGCTCAGCAGCATCGCCACTACTGGCGGCATCAGCAGAGACGGCCATTCTTTCAGCGGGGACGGCTTCGACGGCGATGGCAACGCCTACTCCTGGGAGGCCCTCGGGTCGTCGAAGATCCTTCGCGGGACGAGCGTCAACTTCAAACTGGGCCTCCCCGGGCAGCCGAACGTCGTGGTCGCCAACGGCCAGACGATTCAGGTGCCGCAGGGCAGCAGCTACACCACGCTGAATCTGGCCGGGGCCGCCATCAACGGCGGCCAGGAGAACCAGCCGCTCACGCTGACCTTCACCGACAACTCGACGGCGGTCTGGACGCAGTCGTTCAGCGACTGGGGCAGTCCGCAGAACTACGGTCACGAAGCGATCGTCTCCACGCAGGCCTACTGCGATACCGCTGCCGGCGGCCAGGGGCAGTTTACCAACCATGTCTACGG